>CAZNRG010000032.1:0-12055 GCA_964575725.1 Hadarchaeota archaeon (SeqCode) | reverse complement strand
ACGGGGCCAGCATATCACGCAAACCGTTCGCGCTGGCGAGTGCCCTGCGAAGCCTGCAATCGGCGGTCAAGAAAAGGCCAATGCAGAAAGGGAACCCATCAACCGCGCATATGTTCATCGTCAACCCATTCGCAAAGGTTAGCCTAAGGGGACTTTTCTCGACCCACCCATCCACCGAGGAGCGAATCAGACGGCTCGAAGAGATGGGCAGAACTGGGCGGTTCTAGAACCCGAATAAAACCTCGCCGTAAAAACGCAGGAATATCTCGAAAATGATAATGGCGATTACAAAAATTACCACACCTTTAGGCGAGATCTTGATGCCATGGCCCTCTTCTTTAAAGTAGCGTATCAGTCCGGCGCCCGTTGGGGGCATCGCTTCCTCTCTTCGCCTGCGCATCCCGTCACCAATTTTATCTAGATGCTGGCGAGTTTAATCTTTTTCGGGGGGCATGAATTGACGCTGGAGGGCAACGACTTCCGTGCTGTCTTTAGCACGGGTATAAGCTTCGAGCGGCTCGCGGTTCAGCTCGAGGAATGTGGGGCCCCACTTGAACTTGCCGAGGATTTCTTTCGCACGGGCTTCATCGCCTAAAATAAATAAAGCTGCTGCAAGCGCCTCGGCAGTGCTCAGTGTGGTCGGGCGCCCGTAGTGGGTGGGGTTTGCGGCGACTAGGTAGGGCAATGCCCGGGGCAGCATTCGCGCTCGGAGACGGGAAATTTGTTCAATTTGCTTCCAAGAGCAGTCGAGCGCCATTAACCCGTGCTTCCTCGCAACTTCGGCATCCCCCCTGGAGAGCGCTTGCTCCGCAAACGGGTCGAGCAAGATCGCGCCGCCCGGCAAGTCGCGGGGTTGAAAGACCATCTGGATTTTCCCAAACCGGTGCAAGCGTATCGCGGTACACTTTTTCGGATCACATTCCCGAGCGTTGTACACAACTAGTTCCATCGGCACCGATTATACTGAGTTTGATAAACCTTTAAGCTATAATCGAGCAAGGCGGGTTGGGCGTCCCATGGCCAAACGAATACTCTCCAACGCCATCATTCTCGAGGGCGAGAAGCTCGAGCCTACACACGGCTACCTCGTGGTTCGTGATGGTTTGATTGAAAAAATTTCAGAAGGTTCTCCCCCGAGGCGGGGCATCGATCTAAAACGAGGGTTCATTTTGCCCCCCTTTGTGAATGCCCACACTCACGTCGCTGATTCTGTTGTTAAGGAGCTTTATCTCGGCAGGACACAGCCCCAGGTGGTCGGCCCGGACGGGGAGAAATCTCGTGCTTTGGGCTCACGTTCGCGCAGCGAGTTGCTTACATCAATTCGCGCAACACTCCAGGACATGCTTTGCACTGGCACGCTTGCCCACTGTGATTTTAGGGAGGGGGGCGTGAGGGGAGTGGAGCTCCTTCGGGGGGCATCGCATAAAGCAATAAAATCAATTATCATGGGTCGCCCGTCCACGCTCGAAGAGCTAGACGCAATTCTGACAAAATCAGATGGGGTCGGTTTGCCCTCGCTTGATGCTTTCGATGAGGGGGGACTTCGGTCAGTCGCCGAGCGGACTAGGCGAGCGAAGAAACTTCTCTCGATTCACGTTGCAGAGTTAGCTTCTGCTCGAGGCGAGATCGAGCGAGCACTTGAACTTGATCCATCTTTTATCGTTCATGCGACCCACGCGAACGAGGGGGATTTTGCGTCCGTACAAAAGAATAACATTCCAGTTGTGTTTTGCCCGAGAGCGAACAGCTTGCTGGGCGTCGGAGTACCCCCCATCCACCTTGCACTCACAGCTAACACTCGTTTCTGTTTTGGAACGGATAACGCGGCGGTGTGCCAGCCGAACATGTTTGAGGAGCTCTCGTTCGCTTGGGCATGCCTGCGCCGTGCAAATCCAGCGGCTGGGGGCCAGGAAGCGCGCAAGCTATTGTGTGCAGCCACGATTGAACCCCTAAAGCTTTTCGATTTACCGTGGGGCCCGGTCGAAGAGGGCGGGGAAGCAACGTTCGTGGTGCTCACGCGGGGTGACAACCTCATTAATCTTACTGACGTGCACGCAGGTTTGGCCAATCGTGCTCGGGCAACTAACATCCGAGCGATTTATGCGCGCGGCAAAATAATTATAAGCTAGCGCGCCAAGAAAAAATTGGTGTTTTGAGGAGTTACTCCACATAGTGGACGGTGGATGAGAAAACATGCAGGTAAAAGATGTGATGACCAAGGAGGTCAAGTGGGCGGAGGTTCCAGGCACCCGAGCGGAGGCTCTCGAGCTCTTGAGGAAACTGGGTGCAAGTGCGGTCCCTGTGGTGAAGCGGGGCACTGATGAGCTCGTGGGGGTGGTTACCCTTCGCAAATTGTTCGAGACTCCGGGCGAGGAGCAACTTGCTATGCTCGTCAACCGCGACGTTCCTACCGTTGCGCTGAGCGATAAGCTCGAAGAGGCAGCGAAGCGTTTGCTCACAACCCGCGCCCGAAGGTTACCCGTGCTGAAGAATGAAAAACTCGTCGGAATCATCACGGTCAGAGACATAGTTTACCGCGCGATTGTCGAGATGGGCATAGAGCGCCCGGCATCGGATTTCATGCGCCCCCACATCATCGCCGTGTGGGGCGGAACCCCTCTCAAAGCCGCGGTGGAGATAATGGACCTCTCCGGATTCCGAGCTTTGCCTGCGATCGACGAGGCCGGCAACCTAGTTGGGATAGTCGATGATGCAGACATCCTAAAAGTGAGTGATGTCGAGACCGAAGCTAGGATGAGCCAGATGACAGGGCGGAGCGAAGGTGATAGTTGGACATGGGACAGCGAAAACAGGATTTATATTACTAAGCGGAAGCTGAAGGTCCCAGATAAGCTCGTGCGGGATGTGATGACGAAGGAGCTTGTGACGATAACCCGAAAGACGCCCGTTAGCAGGACTGCACAGCTCATGAAGCAGCACCGAATTGAGCAGACCCCGGTCATGTCCGCTGATGGCAAGCTAGCCGGCATAGTAAGGGATGTTGATTTGCTCCGCGCTTTATCTGAGTAAAACTTTTTATTGCATTGAAGGAATTTCAATGGACATTAAGGTGGAAGTGAAAAAAACATCGGGAAAATTACCACCCATTATTCATGCTCTTTTTGCAAGCGTTGGCTGGTTATGGATGGTGGTGGCCCTATATATCATATTGGTGACGATTCAAATCGATTTTTGGGTGACGATAGTTAGCGCGTTTCCACTGTTGATCGCTATTCATGCTACGATTCTCTATTTATTGGGCAGACGATGGACTCAGCAGAGCAGAAGTGTGACAGACCTTTTGCTGAATGCTGAGATGGAAAACGCAAGGGACGAAATTACGCGCTGGCTCAAACAGGAAGGTTTTAAAGTGTTAGAGAAACGGGCGGATTTCATCAAAGCAATAAAGGGACCACGAGGGTTCGGTAAAACGTATTTTGAGTTAACTTTTCGAGAGAAGAAAAAGGAGAGAAAAAATACGTGTCTCCTTCACGGTGAATTCTACTCATGGTCTCCGGGAAATCCAGAGCAGGCCCTACAAGAAGCCGTATTCTCTGCGGGAGGAGCGAGAAGAAAAGGGTATTCACGTATGCAAAAATTTTTAAATTTTCTAGAGGATGAGTTTAGCATGCTGATCTCCGCATAGATTAAAGAATAAAGGTAACATCCGAGTGTTCAACAGGTCCCCTATTTGTGGATTGTTGTGATTGTTATTCTAGCTATCGTCATAATACAGATAAGGAAAAGCCGCCGGAAAGAGTTGTTGGTGGAACGTATTTAATCCCGTTTGGCCCCAGCTCGTAAGACACCATACCAATACTTAGTTTTTTAGGCTTTGAAAGCGGTCAGAATTGCGGTGAGGCAGTGCCCCAAAAGCATGAAGAAGTAATGGATCTCGCCAAGCGGCGCGGGTTCATCTGGCCTTCGTTTGAGATTTATGGTGGCGTGGCAGGTTTCTACGATTTTGGGCCGCTTGGGGCGCTGCTGAAAAATAAAATCATCCAGAAGTGGCGCGAATTTTACGTGGTTCGGGAAGGATTTTTCGAGATAGATTCACCGAGCGTTGTGCCTGAGGAGGTCCTGAAAGCGAGCGGGCACGTCGATCACTTCGTTGACGCAATGGTCGAGTGTCAGAAGTGTAAGGCAGCTTTCAGGGTCGCGGACTTGGCGCGCGAGCAGACGGGCAAGGATATCGAGGGCCAACCTAAGGAGGAGATGGATCAGTTCGTGAAGAAGCATGGGGTGCGCTGTCCTGATTGCGGCGGCGAGCTGGGGAAAATTTTCGATTTCAACGCGATGTTTCGAACAGCTATCGGGCCGGGGAGCAAACGCGTGGGTTACTTGAGGCCGGAGACTGCGCAGGGGATTTTCATCGATTTCAAAAGGCTCCAGCGGTACGCGCGGGGCAAGCTGCCGTTTGGGGTGGTGCAGATCGGCAAGGGCTACCGCAACGAGATCTCACCGCGCCAGGGCATCATAAGGCTGCGGGAGTTCACGATGGCAGAAGCTGAGGTTTTCTTTGACCCGGAAGACCCGCGCCACCCACGTTTTTCCGAGCTGGCGGGGGAGCAGCTCAGGCTCTGGCGAGCGAGCGATCAGATTGAGGGTAAGGAGCAGTTGACCGAGGTGACGGCCGAGCAGGCGGTTAAACGAAAGCTGATCTGCAACGAGCTGATGGCATACTACCTCGCGCTCACCAAGCGCTTCTTGCTCGACTTGGGCATCCCGGGCGAGGCTATCCGTTTCAGGGAGCAAACTCCTGGTCAGCGAGCTCACTACTCGAGCGAGACTTGGGATGCCGAGGTGTCGACGGAGCGATTCGGTTGGGTCGAGATCACCGGGCTTGCCTACCGCACCGACTACGACCTCTCTCGCCATGCGGAGTTCAGCAAGGAGGACTTGACGATATTCTCCGCAGATAAGAAGCGGAAGGTGCTCTGCCATGTGGTCGAGCCCTCCTACGGCATCGATCGCCCCCTCTACTGCACGCTCGAGCACTCGTACGTGTCGGAGCGGAAGCGCAAGTACCTGCGGCTGAAAAAAGAGCTCGCCCCAATCGAAGCAGGTGTCTTCCCACTTTTGGGTCGGGGAGGGCTACCAGAGAAAGCTTGCGAGGTGTATGAAAATCTTAAACTAAAAGGATTCATGGTTGAGTACGACGATGCAGGCTCAATCGGGCGTCGCTATGCACGAGCTGATGAGGTAGGCACCCCCTATTGCGTGACGATCGATCACCAAACGCTTGAGGATGGCACCGTTACAATAAGAGACCGAGACACGACAGGTCAGATTAGGGTTAAAATCGAAGAACTCCCCCGCATTCTACGCTCGCTGTTGTGTGATGAAACTCCTTTTCTAGAAGCTGGCCCACCCACTAAAAAACAAAGTGAATCATGAGGGGCAGCGCCACGAACAGGGAAATCAAAGTAAGGTAGAACACCATCGCCCCGTAGAGCTTGAGATCCAGCTTGAAATTGTAGGCGAGGAAGATATTGAAGACGGCGGGCGGCATTATAGATTGAATGAGCGATGGTTGGGGCGAGATATCTGTTGCAATGCTCAGCCCGGCCATCCAAATCAGGGCGAGCGTCACGATGGGACAGATGAGAAACCTTACTACGCCAACTGTTACCAATTTTGACGCGTACTTGATGGGATTGACGATGGGCATCTGGTACCCCACAAAGATGAGCATCAAAGCGAAGAACGGCTTGGCGAGATAAACGTCAAATGTTCCCCTTATCACGTTGGGTAGGTAAGCGTTGAAACCCACGAAGAGCAACGCCGCGATGAGTGCGATGGTTGCTGGGAAAACAAGTACATTTTCCAACACGAAGCGCGGAGTCACGCGTCGCTTTCCAGCTGATGCTGCGAGGGCAACCCCGAGGGCCAAGTGAGGGATCCCTATCGCCACCGCGTAAAGGCTCGCGGGCCCCAAGCCCCCTATCCCGACCATAGCGTAAACGAGAGGCAAACCGAGGTAGGTGACGTTCATGAATGCAGAGTTCAAGGTGACTGCGATGGTTGTTTTTCGGTCGTGGCGCATGAGGGTCGAAAGCCCAGTAGCTAGCACGAAGCAAACGCCCAGCCCCACGAAGGCGAAAACTGCCGCGTAGCTAAATCCAGCGATCTCTCCCGCGCTGTATCTGGCTATCGAGACGAAGACCACGGTGGGGAGCATCACCCAGAGGATGGCAAAATTGAGGAGTCGGAATGCGGGCTTGGTGAGCGGTTTAAGAAGTTTGATTTGTCGTAGTATAACTCCAGCTATGATAAGCCCTATGGCGTAGAGGGCGGGCGTTAGGTAATCTCCTGGCGTGGGTTTCACCAGCTAGTCTTTACTTGCTTGGTTTGATCTCCTTCAAAGATTGCTCGAATACCCCCAGCCCGACATCTGCTTGCTCCTCGGTGAGCACGAGCGGGGGAGCGAGGCGCAGTGATGAGACCCCAGCCCCCAGCAAGATCAGGCCGCGCTCGAACGCTTTTCGCACGAGTTTGTTGCGCTCCTCGGTTGCTGGCTCCTTCGTCTTTCTGTCCTTGACGAGTTCAACCCCGATCATCATCCCCTTGCCCCGGACATCACCGATCAACTCGTGCTCCTCAGCCAATTCTTTGAATCTCTTCAGCATGTACCCGCCGACTTTTTCAGCATTTTCGGCGAGCTGCTCAGTTTTTAGTATATCTAACACGGCAAGTGCTGCCGAGGACCCAACCGGGCTACCGCCCATCGTGTTTTCATGGGCCCCTGGTTCCCAGTCCATGAGTTCTGCTCGCGAGACGGTCGCACCGAACGGCAGGCCACCTGCTATCCCTTTCCCAATAGTCACAATATCCGGTTCAACTCCCCAGTGCTCGCACGCAAACCACTTGCCCGTGCGGCATAGTCCTGACTGGATCTCGTCTGCCACGAAAATTATGTTGTTCTCCCCGCAGAGTTTCGCGAGGGCCCGCAGGTATCCATCTGGGGGAATTATGTAGCCGCCAGCACCCTGAATCGGCTCGACAACCATGCAAGCCACGTCATCAGGCGGAACCACCTTCTTAAGTATTATGTTTTTGATGTAGTCGACACACCACAACCCGCAATCGGGGTACGTTTGCTTGAAGGGGCAGCGATAACAGTAAGCGTACGGAACATGGAATACTCCGTGCATCATGCCCTTGAAGTGGCGGCGCGCGGCCAAGCCCGTGGTCGTGAGCTGAAGCGATCCCATCGTTCGCCCGTGGAAGCCCCCGATGAATGCAATCACGTAGAAATTGCGGGTATGCCATTGAGCAATCTTAAGCGCGGCTTCAACGGCCTCCGTGCCCGAGTTTGAGAAAAATACCCGCTTCTTAAAATTACCTGGTGTTATCTCGAACAATCTCTCTCCAAGCTCTACCTGCGGAAGCGTGTGGAAATCGCAGCTGTTGACAAAAATGACTCTGTCTGTCTGATTCTTGATCGCTTCCACCACTTTGGGGTGACGGTGCCCAACATTGGTCACAGCTATGCCGGAACTGAGATCCAAGAAAACGTTTCCATCTATATCTTTCACCCACACTCCATCTGCTTCGACCCCCACCAGCGGGGCGGTACGCGTTAGCGAAGGAGAGGTCACCGCGTTATCCCGCTCGATGAACGCTCTCGCCTTCGGCCCCGGCGGCGTCGTTACTATCTTAGGTTTTTTTATTTCTCCCACTCTATCACCTTCCCAACCTATCGCGCTTTTGCTCTTGGCCTTTGTCCTGATAAATTTTTTGTTGCAAATTTTCCCCTATTATGTTAACTTTAAAATATATTTTTGAGAATAGATAGCTTTAAATAGATATAATTTAGTATACATTTATTGAGGGATGATTCTTGAAAAAGGAAATCAAGGGGGGTGTAGAGAGCTTATTTTTACGAGAGAAGCCAGGAAAAATCCTAATTTTACTAAAAAAGGAAGATAAGCCGCTTTACGTTGCAATAATCTCACGCGAAATCGATGGTACCTATGCCCACACTTTGAACGTCTTGGCCGAGCTGGAGCGGCTCAAACTAGTCAGCTTCAGGGAGGCGGGCAGGGTTAAGCTCGTAAGCCTGACGGAGCTCGGCGTCGAGGTGGCCAGCATCTTGGAGAATTTTACAGATGTGTTCAGGCTCGGGGCGCTGGAGGCGGAGGTCGACCAGCTATACGGACGGGAGGTCAAGGGGCGTCTTAGGGGGGAGATCGACCGGGCGGGCATTTCGAAGAAGCTGGCGCGCTACAAGCGGGATCTAGAAACCCTTGCTGTAAAGCCTCCGAACGTCGTGCTCTTCGCGAAGCGGCTCGTGAAGAAAATAGATGGGATCGTCGCGGAAGTCATGGGGTACCCGCCCGCGTGAGCTAGCGTCTCTTTACTAAATTTTTGATGGGGTCGACGAAGAGTGTGTCCAAGCGAGTGTGGAAGGCATTCGGGTCCAGGTAGTAGCGATACTCGCCCCCGATCTTCTCCCCCCAAACCAACCGGTAATAGCGCAGGCGCGTGAGCAGGTACTCGAACATTTTCTTTTTCAGTTTCGTTTCGCGCAGCAGTTCCGCTTTGGTAAGGGGTTTGTTGTCCGGATAAAATGCTCGCAAAATTGCAATGACCTGCTCAGAGGACTTTGGGGATATCATCTTCGCGAGATCTTCTAGCGCCATTTTTTTTCACCTCTTAGTATATCCTAAATTGGTTTGGTATTTAAAGAAAACGGCCGGATAAAGCTTCTTTTGCCCAAACTGCGCGTGTTGTGGGGTAGGAGGAATCTAAGCCCCGTTTAGGATGCAGTAATACATGGGCATCAAATGGGAAAATTTCGGAAAGTGTGAAGGCGGGCGAAATCCCTGTTTGAGGAACTTCTTGTTTCACCATTTTCTTACAAAGTGGAAACTCTCGGCACGTTTGGTATCGGTTCGCCGTTGGTGGTGAGGTTCATGATGGGTGCGCCCAGCTCGCCGGCCAGCCACGAGAGAAGTTCCTTACAGATCTTGAGCTTTATCAGCTTGCGGCCGATGTCTTTATCGCCCGAGTGTCGCCCAATTTTTGTCCCAAGGTCCATCCCCGCGAGGTATATCTTGCCCGCCCCGAGCTCGTGGGCCATAAAGGCAGCGCGATCGCCGTCGGTAAACCCGCCGAAGTTGAACAGCTTGCCGAAGGCCTCGACCTGCGTGGTGCCTATGATGCGCTCGTTCAGCTCGGGCATGATTTTACGCACCTGCGCAACATTGTCGCCGTGGGAATGGACGACTAGCCAGACCCCCCGACGCCAAGCCTCGAGCTGATCTTCAAGCGTGCCATCTAGGTCGGTGACGACGATGTCGGGGTGGCGGTATTTGAGCACGGCTGAGGTCGCACCGTCGGCAGCAAGCAGAACCCTGTTTAGATAGCCAGCCTGTTTGAGTTTCTCGAGGTCGGCATCCAACGAGGGGCCAGCGCCGAAGACGATGCACTCATGCCCACACAAGAGGTTCTTCAGGCCCGCGAGATCTGGTTCTGGCAGGAGCTCGTCAAGCACCTTTGCAGCATTTTCATCCGCTCTTCGGTCCAGCTCCAGTTGCCCCACGATGCGATCGTACCAGGGGCGCCAGATCTCCCAACGCATGTGCTTCAACCCATAACTCTCAATGTGATCTCTTCCCCGCGGTGGTTGTAAGCTTTCCAGGATCGCTCATCGTATGGGTGGGCCGCTATGATGTGCACGTACCCGAACTTCGCGAACAGCGTCAAGTCCTCTCCGGAGGGCGAGGTACTTGAGGAGGGGTGGCTGTGCACGGTGCCGCAGGCGCTCGGGTCGATCGGCAGCATGTGGAGCCTGAGCACCGCTGATTCGTCGGATGAAAGCGTTCCGGGCAGCAGGAGCACTTCCTTGATCACATCTCCAGCGGCGCGCAACACCCCCGCGAACTCCCGGGGGTGGCTGGAGCGAGATGCCCCTAGAATGAATTCAAGGGCCTCCCTGTCTATGTGGGAAATTTGCTTCATCGGGTCAGCACCCGTAGCTCAAATAAGTTCTCCATATGTGATTTCATAAGAAGCGAGCATTTCCTGCCATGTCTCCTCGACGCTTGAGTAAATGTTGCTCTCGTATGTGAGCGTTCGGAAGAGGTTTCCAGTCGGGTCGGCAAAAACCCAACCCTCTGAGGGGAGATACACTTCTGTCCAAGCATGGCCGACTATATAGCGTCCATCTGGTGTTATACCGGCGATTTGAATGAACGGATAAGTCACTTGTTCGAAAATCAAGAATCCATTCACGCTCTTGACAGGTATCTCAGCGGTTCTCATGAGGGCGAGGTATAGATTGGCTTTATCCAAGCACTTCCCTTCTCTTGTGTCGAGAATTTCTTCAGACGTGAACCACCCGAGGACGAGTTCGTACCTGATGTTCTCGTAAACCCACTTGCAGAGTTCTTCGGCAACCTCGTTATCACCGTAGCCCAATCCTTGTATATCTGATACAATTTGGCTTACCCGTGGGGTATCCGTAATCGCGTACTGGGTGTTTAGCAAAAAGTACGCGTGGTTGGCGGGGATTTCGGCGTCATCCTTCACTAGGTTGCCCGTGGGCGCGGGGGCAAAAATTATATTATCGGGTAACTTCCCGTGCTCGTAGTAAAATGAAATAACCTTGAGGAAAGTGAACAAGGCGTCTCTGGACCTAATCATTCCAATTGAGCTACTGATCTGCCCTGGTGCTTTTCCCTCCGAATCTATATTGTCGCGGATATCTCGGGCGATGGCAACGTAGTCGTCTTTTGTTAACGTTTTGAAAATGGCATTCCAATCGCCGCTTTCGTCATTCGGGGGGAGCACTGAAATCGCCTGGGTACCCGATAAGAGTGGTTCGGAACTATTTTCAGCCAAAATCACGACTTCTTTTGCGGAATAGTAGAGCAGCTGGTGTGGGGTGATGTCGAACTCTTGCCCCTCAAAGGAAACTGTGTACTCATCCCTCTCCCGCCCGAATTTCGTGTCGGTAGCCGCCCAGCTTGCAGAACCATCAAAACCATAGGCAGGAGGAACCCCTGTGTAATCTATCGGGTAAAAATGAGTGGCTTCTAGGAGTTCTTCGGGCGTGAGCGTTACCAATTGTGACGTAACTAACGCGCGGCCCTCACTCACTACCACAGGCCTGCCTTCGATTTCTTGGATGTAGGTGGCGGTGGTTTCTGTGGTCCCACCCCCATAATTGATGTTCTCTATACCTATGCTCAGCAATTCGCTCTCGTTGACGATGGTTGCCCCAGCTGGCATGATGATTAATGATATTGAAGTGATGTTGAGCTGGGAGTCCTTTGCGATCACGGAAAGGGTACTTTGAAGGCTTTTCGTTTCGTTTATTGACTCTCGCGCGTAACTTTCGTTGTCTACAGGTTGAAACAGGATCTCCCACATGTTTTCTTTCCTGTAGGCGAGATAGGGGGTTTTCCATCCCATGGTTACTTTGAACGTTTCGCCTTCGTTTAGTCCGGTGATATTACAACTGACATTTTCCATTTCTATACCATATCTGGCATAAGAACTCTGCACGTCTGCTGAAAACATCAGCTTTGCATTTTCGACTCCCATCCCGTGGACAGGAACATCCCCCATTGTTCCGCCTACAACTGACAACCTCATCTGATCTGCGAGTTTGGAAGGCGGGATTTCATAAACCCACTCTGCATCGGCGTTTCCGTTTTCATCGACTCGAAAAGTCACGTATTGGTTTATCTGAAGAGTCACCTGTTCTGATTCGGCTTGGGTAGACGTGTAGAAAAAATAAATGCCGAGCGCCGATATCACAAGCACTAAAACTAGCAGGATAATTATCCGATTTTTCATTTTCATGTTCTCCTATTTTCTCCCCCTAGCTGCGCCCTTGTGTCTTGCGTGGCTTTTGCTATCGCTTTAAGTTTATTTACTGTTTCTTCGCGGGTTCTAGTCTTCAACCCGCAATCTGGGTCGACCCAAAGTTGCTCGGGGCGTAGCACTTCGAGCGCTTTGCGGATACGCTTTTCTACAAGTACGCTGTCCTCGACCACGTGCGAGTGTACATCCACCACTCCAAATGAGAGATCTTTGGTGAACG
>CAZNRG010000031.1:0-12609 GCA_964575725.1 Hadarchaeota archaeon (SeqCode) | reverse complement strand
GCCCTCAGTTCCTTGAAGAGCGCCTCGAGCTCGATGGGTGCTTCTACCTTTTTCGGCATTTGTCCGCCACCCCAATTTCCAGCTCAGCGCTTTTACCCACAATCCTAGAATGATCTTTAAAAAGAGGTTCTAGAGCCTGAAAGTCCTAGAACTCCCGGTAAAAACCTCGCGAGCACCGTTTTAATGGGAAGCAAAACCGATGAGTTTTATCACCTACACCCGAGCGCGCTTCCCCGCGATGAAGGTTTCGTTATCCTTTTGTATTACCAAAGTTGTGAGTAGACCCCAAACTAGCCTCCAGGTATTTGCCCCATATCTTGAATCTGGATCTCGGCGTCGAAGAGCACTCCGGTACCGAGACGGGCGATTCGCACCGCCACGGCATCCTCGACCATAAACCCGGCGCCGTGGAGCTGGACCTCCGCGTATGCCCAATCGCTCTGCCTGAATTTCTCCGGTTTCTCGAAGGTCCAACCGTAGAGATCATTTTCGAGGGGGCTGTCAGGGTCACTAGCCCATCCCGTAATTACCGTAGTCGTCGGCTCATCAAACTTGAATTTGATGGTCTCCCCGCCGATGTGCTGGATGTGAAACCGCACCAAGTTCTCGTTGATCAAACCGGCGTAGACCGCGAGGTCCGTGCGCTTGGGCCTGACCGGCGAGTAATAGCCCGCAAGGTACCACGCTATGGGAGCGGCAGCCATGACGGTTATCGCAATCAAAAGAATCGTCGCGATAATCGGTGACAATCCTCGCCCCTCTCGCATGGAGTTACCTCAACCCCTCGATGAGCTCTGCGCGCGCTACCTCAAACCCTGCGGTTGGCGTTATCGTTACCTCGAACTTCACCACGGCCGCCCCATCGAGCCGTGGCAGCAACCCCCGGAACTTTTTAAAGTACATCACGCGGCGCCGCTTGGTGGGTCCAGCCGTCTCCCACCCGAACGAGAGCACCCCATCAACGCATGCCGAGATCTCCTCCTCTTTTCTTTCGTCGAGCAGGCGGGCGGTCATGGGCGCGTAGATTAGACCACCCCACTTCTTAGCCGCCCGCTGGAGACCCCGGAGGAAGAGCGTGAAATCGTACCAGCGCGTATCCGAGTCGGAGTAGAGGCGGGCGAGGTCACTTAGGGTATAAAGCACGATGACGTTGTTGGTGGCTTTCGTGGTTAGAAATTCCGCGAGCGACTCGAGCGCGGTCTTCGGCTTGATCGCTGGGGCTGCGACCGCTCGGTGGACGCCCGCAAAGGCTTCCCCAAGGCCCTCGAGCTTCTCTTTTCCTCGCGCCTCCCGCACCTCCTTCGAGACCCACTCCATGGGCACCGGCGAGGTTCGGAAGTAATCCTCTGAGAAGTCCTTGAACTTGATGTTCTCCCGGAAGAGGTTGTAGAGGTCTTTTTCAAAACTCAGCGAGACCTCGGTGAGCAGGTCCTCGGGCGAGCGCGTGAAGGTGATCCACCATACTTCCTTGGGGGACACGACATCCCGCTCGGCGGGCTTGATGAGGCCCTTCTTAATCGCAGCCGTCATGATCGAAGAAGTCATTAAGAATTCCTTGTGCCCGGCCCCAATCTCGCCGAGCAGGAGCACCAGCGCCCCAGCTGGGAAGCCGCCTCCTATCATGGCGTCGAGCGAGGTCACGCCCGTTGGCATGGTCTTTATCGCGGGCATATGCTTCAAGATAGAGTTCGTCTGCCAAACTTAAATATGCTCAGGCGCCCAGTCTGGCCGCAAGCGTGCGGATTGCCTTCGAGGCTTTCCCCTTTGGCTTCCATAACACCACTGGCCTTCGAAGGGTGGCTGCTTCCACCACAGCCGTGTCCTCGGGAATGCCTGCGATGATCTTCGTCTTCAGCCTGCTCTGGACTTGCGCCTTAGTCATCACGCGCACCTTGTGCAGAAACGAGGATTTTCTAACACGGTTGACGACGACTCCGGAAATTTTCAGCTTAAGCGTCTCGGCCACCTCCTCGAGCTTTCCAGCAGCCTCAGTGGCGGATGGATCCTGAGTGGTGATGAGCAAGATCTCGTCCGCTAGTTTCAGGGGCGCGAGGCTGTACTTGCTCAGGCCGGGCGGGGTGTCGATGATAACGTGATCATAGTTCCGCTTGAGCTGATCCACGATGCCCCTAAACTTCGTGGGGTCGGCGCGAACGAAGCCGCTCAGCGACGGGCCGGAGGGCAGCAAGTGTGTACCGTAGGCTTCACATGTCGCCTTCGTGAGGTCGCCCCTGCCGGCAAGCAGAGTGTGCAAGTTGGGCTCGCGATCCGTGAACCCCAAAATAGTGGTTAATCCGGAAGTTGCAAGGTCCGCGTCAACGAGCAATACCTTTCGACCCGACAGCCCCAAAACTATAGCAAGGTTCTCCGCAATCGTGGTCTTGCCCACGCCTCCCTTGATTGAGGCGACGGTTATCACCCTCGCCATGATTGTCCCACCGACAATAGGGCTGGGTCTTTAAAATACTTAAGGTGAACGCGGGCAGCCGATTCGTACTGGTGACCACGGTCGAACCGCGCTGGAGGGCACCATTTTCCGCCTTATAAACAACCCCCACCCAAGGGCTTTGCACATAAACTACTTCTTGCACATAAATGGGCATTAAAAAGCAGGTTAAATTTTAACTTTTTCATGATTTTCGTCAGTATTACCCATAATAAACGGAAACCGTGGCCTATTTAAGCATTCAAGTCCAATGCGGCAAGGACACGTTAGATCTCTCGTGGAAAATCTCGGGAGGAGAACAGCTAAACTGTTTTTTCAAACCGTGTCTGAGAAAAAAGGAGTGTTAGAAAAATGGCATACGGCGGAAGATTCGGCGGCCGGAGAGATGTTGGTCCTCGCGAGATGCACAAGGCGACATGCGCCGATTGTGGCAAGGAGTGCGAGGTTCCCTTCAAGCCGACCGAGGGCAGACCTGTTTATTGCAGGGATTGCTTCCAGAAGCACCGATCAGAGAGCAGAGGTCCACCGCGCTTTTAGATGGGCAGGTTCTGGACTGTTCTTGTTGGCTAGCGGTAGCTTTACTGAAAATTCAAGTATTTGGGAACGATAACAATTATCAAAACAATGTTAAAATGGGATGAGAGGAACCAATCCCTGGCACTACTGAGAACTCCAAATCCTGATTTTCACTTTTTGCCATGATTTCGTTAGAACATATTTCATAGACCCGCAGCAACCCTTGCTTGCGCCCACGATGTGTTCATCACCCAGTCTCTCTCGACTCCTGATGTCACGACTCCGCGTGGTCACCCAAGTCTTGGCGGGCCATATGTCAAGTCCATCTAGACACGTGTCGTGAAACACTTCAATGGCCCCCAAGCTTCGCTCGCTACCTTCTCGCGGTGGGCTAACCGCCAAACTCGCGCGCGACCTGTTCGAGCGTCGTCGTGAAGCGCTCAATCTCCTGTTCAAGATTGTAATAGTGGACCGAAGCGCGAACGGTGCCCTCAACACCCAGAAGGCGCATGGTCGGCTGTGCGCAGTGGTGCCCGGAGCGGACTGCTATTTGGGCGAGCTCATCCAGCATCGAGGCGACATCGTGATGGCCCAAGCCGCTAACGTTAAAACTAACCACGCCCCCTCGCCGCCCCAGTTCATGAGGGCCGTAAACTTCGACGCGTTCAAAATCTGCTATTTTCAACATCTGCTCGGTCAGCTTTCGTTCGCGCTCTGTAATTCGCTCAATTCCTATTTCGAGCACGTACTCACAAGCTCGCCCAAGACCTATGATGCCGGGGATGTTTGGAGTTCCGGCGTCGAAAACTTGCGGCGGCTTAACCAAATCGTATTTGTGCTTCTCGACCCGCTCGACGACGCCTCCACCAACCAAGAGGGGCTCTAGCTCGGCCCACCGGTCTTCGCGCGCGTAGAGGAAGCCGGTGCCCTGGGGCCCAAGCAACCCCTTGTGTCCGGGGGCTGCCAGGAAATCGCACCCCAGCTTCCGAACGTCGACGGGCATGTGCCCCACGGATTGGGCGGCGTCGACCAAGAAAAATATTTCATGCTCTTGGGCTAGCTCCCCAATCTCTTCCACCGGCTGAATGCTCCCCACCGCGTTGGAAACATGATGAGTCGTTATAAGACGAGTTTTGGTGTCAATTGCTGATTCTACCGCGGCTGGATCGAGCAAGCATTCGCGTGATGCCCCCACGAGCTCTAGCTTCACACCTTGTCTCTCGAGGCGCTGCCAAGGGAGGAGATTGCTGTGGTGCTCGAGCGCTGTCGTCACTACCTTGTCACCTTTTCGCAGCTTTAGCCCCTGCGCTACGACGTTTATCGCTTCAGTCGTGTTTTTGGTGTAGGCGATCTCCTCGGGCTTCGCGTTGATCACCCGAGCTATTTTCTCGTGAGTTGCCTCGAACGCCTCAGTCGTGCGTCTGGTTGCTCGATAAATTCCCCTCCCGACGTTTGCGCTGTACTCGCGGAAGTACTCAAGCATTGCGTCGAGAACGGGTTGGGGGGTAGGGGTCGTCGCGGCGTTGTCCAAGTAGATCGTCCCGGTGCGGAGGAACGGGATTTCGGCTCGAACTTCTTCAACGCTTTTTGCCACCCTTACGCCTCCTTGCTGGCTCCATGTGCACCACCACTGAAGTTAAATCGGGTACTCTGGTTTTTAAATGGCGCTCGACCTGGGTCGCGACCTCGTGGGATTGTTCGACGCTCAGTTTGGGATCAACCAGTATATGTACGTCCGCGAAGATGCGGGAGCCGACGCGGCGAGCGCGGCATTTGTGGCATCCTTCCACTCCAGGAACACTTCTACAAATCTCCCTTATTCTAGTCATGGCTTTTGCCCCGGGGCTTGCCCCCATCAACACATTGATCGCGTCATATCCGATTTCGAGCCCCCAACGGAGGATGATAATAGATATCGCAATGGCCACGATAGGATCTGCCCATGCGTGACCCGAGTGTATCAACACCAACCCAACTATAATGGCCGCGGCTGAAACCGAGTCCGAAAGCGTGTGGTACCCATCTGCCACTAGCGATGAGCTATTGGCCCGCCTACCGGTGCTGATTTTGTACCTCGCCAGGGCGCCCAAGATTACGAGGGCCAGCGCCGCCAGCAGGAAAAGTTCTGGTGCAGCCTCAACCGGTGTGCCCAAGTAAATCTTGTCAAGTGAAAGCCATACAATGCGTACGCTGGCGAACACGAGGGCTCCAGCGAGCAGGAGGGAAACGAGGGTCTCCGCCTGTCTGTGGCCGTAGGGGTGCCCCCGATCGGCCGGGCGTCTGGAAACACGCAGCCCAGTGAAGACGCCGAACGAGGTCGCAGTGTCAAAGAGTGCATCGATCCCGGCAGCGAGGAACGCAACCATGCCAAACAGGAAAGCTGCCGAAACCTCAACCGCTCCAAAAATCGTTGTTACAATTATCGAAACTACCACCGCCCGTTCAGCTGAATTTTCAAACATTTGATCGCCCAATAAAAGTGACCTACAACGCCTAAAGGGATATCGCGTTTACAACAACCGCGTCAGGCCGATCACTTGGACGTTGCCGACGCCTGGGAGGCCCGCGAGCTCGCGCTCCAGCGGCTCGGTACCGCCAGCTGCATCCTCGACCACGGCGACCACGCGAAGGGCTTCAAGGCCAAAGGCGATGGGCTCGCGGGAGATCGAGTGAACCTTGGCGCGTTCCTTGATCATCGCCTCGAGCTTGTCCAGGTCGACCTCGGCGCTTTCGGGCATCAACCTAACAGTGACGGCGACCTCACCCACCTTAACACCTCAGGGCCCCGTGAAGCCGCACTTCGGGCAGCGGTATGGGTTGCTGAGGCGGCGACACTTTGCACAGCGCCAGATTTCAACGGAGCCACAGCTGGGGCATGGAAAGCGCGTCGCCCGGTCGCCTTGAGCTATCTCCCGATTGCATGAGGTGCATACGGCCGTCATCATGACTCCACTCATTTTTATTGGGGGTTGCTTAAACGCTTTGTGTGAGTTTTATTTGATTTGCCGCGCATGATTAAATCGGGCCCGTAGTCTAGCCTGGATAGGACACAAGCCTGCGGAGCTTGCGGCTCGGGTTCAAATCCCGACGGGCCCGCCATCAGATTTTCAGACGCTTCATCAGTCCCCCCGCATCTTTGTACATCGAAAAATTATTGAACATGATGTAAACTTCGTGGTGTTTTCTGGCCAGCTTATTGGCTTTTGAAGCCAGCTGCTCGAGCTCAGCCATGGAGTATTCGTAGTTGTAATCGTACTCCCGCGGGTTCAGACCGTGCAGGCGGTTGTACGCGATTGGGTGTTCCGATAACGGCTCACGGCGCATTAAATCGACCACGTGGATCAGCTCGAGTTCATAGCATAGCTGCTTGATTTGTTCTGGGTGCTCCTTCCAGTCCCCGCGAGGCTCCCAAGCCAGTGCCAGCTCGCCTCGATCAATCTTTGAGAAAAACTTTGACATATTTTCAGCATTTTCTTTTGTACATTTGAAGTTGGGTGGACACTGAATTACACAAACCTTGGCGTCGAGAGCTTCAGCGATTTCCTTCGTCCGCTTCCACGCCTCGAAGTTATCGCGCGTCGGGCGGAGCCACCCGTATTGCCTTCGCTTGAGTTCCTCCGGCTTCAGACCTGAGCGGCGCCAAGTTGGGCTCGTGGGGAGGTGCGTAAGCGCTTGCCATGTCTTTAAAGCGTGCTCGAATTCTTTAGGCGCTTCTGCTCGCCAGCGTTCGGCAGTTTCAACCATGGGTAATTTGTAAAATGTTTGCTGTACTTCGACGAGCGAGAATTTTTTCACGTATGCTTTGAGGCCACCCTTAAAGAAACCCCATCCACAACAGCCGATTTTAATCGTTGCCATGCTATCACAAATTAATTTAAATCAAGCGCGGATAAAACTGAATGGTGCGGGGGTAACTCAGTTGGGAGAGTGCCAGCCGTTTGGGCATACTCAAACGGGCAAAACTGAAGTTCCCAATAATGGGCACAGACATCTGGATGTCGCGGGTTCAAGTCCCGTCCCCCGCACCACCCAGACTTCAAAAATTTATCAAAACTAAAGTCTCATCTTCTCATAGCTTATGTCCACGCCCTCTTTGTTCCACTCGAAAACCGGCACTTCCCGCCTGAGCCGCTCGAACTTCTCACTCAACGCGTGGACCACTATCGGCAGGGCGATCGTCACGTCCGCAAAACACATGACCTTGCCCGCGCGTTGGTGTATCTTCCCCCACGACTGAGCCTCCTCGAGAGTGCAGCCCGAGAGCCCGCCCCAGTGGGGAGCATCCGTCGTTATCTGTAGCGCGTAGTTATGGCTGCGATCGTGACGCGTCTGGTAGCTGGCGATGACTGCCGTCTGCTGGATGAAATTCTTGGGTATGCCGCCCCCCAGGTAGACCACGCCGGTCAGTTTCGCCCCCTCGGTAATGCGGGAACTCTCTTCCACATCCTTAAGCGCATCGATTAGAATTCTTTTGCGGATATAGCGAACGCCCTTTCTCGTCTTCACCCGACGACCCCTTCGATTGGCAAACATTATCGAGAATCCGAGGGCGCTGTCATTTAGGGCCGGGCAAAAGATCGGGACCCCTTTTCGATAGGCGCTAACCAAAATTGAGTCCTTTTCCCTGCCTACTTTGCTCAGGAGTTTTCCGAGGAGGAACGTGAGCTCGCGGGATGAGTAGGGGTAATCGTCTTTCAAATTGTATGCAAAGTTTTTCTCTATCCAGTTGTCAAACCTGTAGAATCCTTCCTCATCCGCGAAGACATCGTGAATCCTATCTACCTTGTATTTCCTTAACTTCACATCATCGGCCAAGTGAGACCCGATGTAGTGCTTCCTGCCGTGCGCCTCGTACGCGTCGTGATAGAGATTTGCTCCGGTGCTGACCAAGACATCGATCATCCGGCGTTTTATCAGGTAAGAGATCACCCTTCGCATGCCCGCGGGGACCATCGCCCCGGCAAGGCCGAGCCAAATCACGATGTTCCGCTTTCTGAGCATCCGCGCCCAGACCTCGACGACCTCGGCCAGCTTTCTCCCCTGAAAACCTGTCGATAACATTCCCTCGGTGAGTTCGCTGATAGAGCGCTCGGGCCAGACCTCCAAGGGCTCGGTCGGGTACTTTAGAATTTTTCGTCGCATAGTTTAAGCTAGCAAATGTTGATTAAAAATTTATCTATCGTTACAAGATGTCGCGAAGTTCGATTAACGAGCTGATGGTGAAGTCCGCGCGCTCCTCGACGCTCCAGTCCCTGCGCTTCACCCAAATCGTCCGCATGCCAGCGGCTTTTGCACCTTTGATGTCCGTGAACGGTTTGTCGCCAACGACCACGCACTTGTCCGTGCTCAACCCGAGCCTTGACGCGGCGAGCAGGAATGGCTTCCGACTCGGTTTGGTCTCCGGGGTATCTTCACCACTGATAATCACAGTGTCAAAAAGTTTGAGGAACTCGAAGCGCCTGACCCTCTTTCGTTTAAATCCTGGCTCGACGTCCGTATCCGTGATCAGGCCCAATTTGTATCCCTTTCTCCTGAGGTAGGAAAGTATGGGGCCAACGTCGGGATAGGATTTGTTCGCTCTGGCAAATGTGTTCCAATAGAGCTTTGTCAGCTGCCTCATCGTCCGGCGCGGCACTTTCTTCCTCAGCCCGAACTCGGCAAGTAATTCGGGCCACCATTCATCGCGATTGTACCTCCTCGCTATGGCCATCTTGTCGTCGAACTCTTTGAGCCTTGAGCGGATGCTCTCTTCGCCCGCTTCGATCCCGTGGTTGTAGAGATATTTGTGCAGCCTGCCAGCCACTGCCCGCTGAGCTTTATCCAAACCAGTTTGAGCATCGGTGAGGGTTTCGTCGAGGTCAAAGAGCACCGCTTTGATGTCGCGCATCAAATTTCAATCCT
This sequence comes from Hadarchaeota archaeon (SeqCode), assembly GCA_964575725.1. GTDB lineage: Archaea > Hadarchaeota > Hadarchaeia > Hadarchaeales > Hadarchaeaceae > DG-33. The sequence goes on along the minus strand of CAZNRG010000031.1, from coordinate 3,746 downwards.
CCCTTCGCCGCCGCAAAATCTAGTTATGTAGTCGATCGTAGTCTGTGCAGCGTTTTTCAATACCTCTTCTGCTATCCCCGGGGCTCCACAGATGAGCAAAAGAACATCCTTCGTTACCTCGGTTACCTTTGTATCATCCGCATCCCGATACGGATAAATTGCGATCAACTTCTCTGTATCCGATACCACCGCCTCGTTGCCCTCGAGCACCACGGATTTTTTCATACCTATGCCCGTAAACTCCTCGCCCTTGCGCGCAAGCCTCAGCACAAGGTCTCCCCTAAGCCTCCCCGCGTCGAATGCGCCTATCGCGATGCATGATTTAATCGAGGCCAAGTTGTAAGCATCAACGAGAGTGTTTATCGTCGGCAGCGGCTTTCCGGCAAGAACTCTTCGAATGAGTGCCTCGGCTGCGGGTCTGTTTTTCGTTGGGTCGATGCCGATGCGCCAAAAGAAGTCCCGATACGCCCTGAAGATTGGAACGTCCTTAACCGTCGCGAGATCGTACGTCTGCTTTATTTCCTCGATTATCTCCCCTTTGAACTGCTGTAGCTCGACTTTTTCTTTTTCAACCATTACTCCATCGATGCAGCAAACTAGAACCCGCAACCCTGGAAAGCGCTCTTTCAGCTCGGGTTGAATGCTAATCGCCATGCGCTCGACCTACGATGAAATCATCTCTGTGGCTCGATAATCACTTTGAGAGACTCCTTAGCGTCGGCAGCGAGATTGAAACCGAGTCCCGTTTCTGCCAAGCCCAGCCTGTGGGTAATCATGTCGCTCACGCGAACCTTGCGAGTGCGAATCAGTTCAATTGCTTTTTTTATGTCTTCGGGGGCGGCGGCGTAAGAAGTCGTCAACGTTGCGCACTTGAACCAGATTTCATTAAATGGCAGTGAAACATCAACGCCGGGGCCTGTTGGGGCGAAAAACAGTATTGTCCCACCTTTATCCACAGACTGAAGTGCTTGGGCGATCGCCGGCAAAGCCCCAGTACAAACTATTACACGGTCGGCTAGCCTATTTTTATTAAGCTGGCGCAGTTTGGTTGGAACGTCCTCTTTTGCATTTATAACAGCCTCGGCACCGAATTCCCTCGCAGACTTGAGACGGTGCTCATTTACGTCAGTGGCAATAATCCGCTGCACTCCGATCGCGCGGGCCAGTTTGATGTGAAGCAGCCCCGCGATGCCGCTGCCTATCACGAGCACGGTGTGGCCCGGCTTCACGTTTGCAATCATTTGCCCCCTCACGGCACAGGCCAAAGGTTCGATAAACGTCCCCTCTTCGAAGGAAATCTCTTTAGGCAAGAGATACGTGCCGTTTTCCACGTTTATTTTCGGGACCCGCACGTATTCAGCGAAGCCACCGGGATCGAAATTTGTCGTGCGCAACGTCTCACACACTGTATGCTGGCCGTCCCGGCAGTATCTGCATGCGCCACAAGGGACATGATGGGAGACAAAAACTCGGTCACCCACTTTGTAACGCTTCACGCCTTTTCCGACTTCGATCTCCCCCGCGATCTCGTGGCCCAGCACCAAGGGGGCTCTTTTGATCCGATACCATTCCATCACGTCCGAGCCACAGATGCCGCACGCTATTACTTTCATCAAAAACTCGCCGGGGCCTATCTTTGGTTTTGGTAGCTCTTCTAAACGCACATCCCGGTTGCTGTAGTACATCGCAACGCGCATGAACGGTCTTAACGGTTCCTGAGTTAAAGGATTTTTCGGCGGTTTGCAATCACAGCGTCTGCAAGGATTTTTCGAAATCTTTTACCTTAGGTGGCTTTTTGCCTTCAGCTGGTTGAATGCTGTGCCCTTCCTTTTTCAGGCGGGCCGCTTGCGCTTTTGTGCCACTAGGAAATTTTTCGTTTAGGCTGCCATCTGCCTTGAGTACCCGCCAGTAAGGTGTTATTTGTGTCTTTCCTTCCCATCGGTCCTCTTCTGCTGCTTCAGCTGCAATCCGGATGAAAATTCCAGTTGTTATCGGGCAAGTAACATTGACCTTGAAGCCTTTTGCCAACCGTTTTCTGATTTCGTCCTGAGTCACGAGTTTCCATTTTTTAACTTTACGAATTAAAGCATCAACATCAAGAGGCCTTGGGATAAGCATTTTTCCTGCACCGAATCTTTTCACCATTTTTGGAGGAATGTAGACTATTCTGGGTTCTTGCTCTTTTTCCAGCTTTTCTCTCCATGATGTGCGCGTGCGCATCGGACTTCCTACTTTTTCTTGCCGCTTTTGACCTCGTCGAATAACGCTTGCGCTTCTTTCGGGGTGACATTTTCATGAATGATCGCACGAATCGCCCTAGCCATCGCCACGGGGTAATCGTGCTGCCATATGTTGCGCCCCAGGTTCACCCCTATTGCGCCTTTCTGGAGGGCGTCGTAGACCCAGCTGAACACCTCGAGCTCCGAGTCCACTTTGGGCCCACCAGCGATAACTATCGGCACCGGACAACCGCGGACTACCTTCTCAAACCCTTCCTCACAGTAGTAGGTCTTCACCACGCGCGCACCCAGCTCGGCCGCGATCCTGCTTGCCAAGGCGAGATATCGGGCATCGCGCTTGCCCAACTCCGCCCCAACTGCCGTTACAGCCATAGCCGGGATGCCGTACTCCTCGCACTCGTTGACTAGGTTCGAGAGGTTCAACAGCGTCTCGTGCTCGCGCTCGCTGCCCACGAAGATCGACATGGACACCGCGCTGGCGTTGAGCCGGATAGCCTCGCGCACCGAAGTAGTGATTCCCTCGTGGGAGAGCTCCTCCTTCCTCGCCATGCTGGTGCCACCCGAGACCCTGAGGATGACCGGTTTTGTCTTAGCCGGGTCAACGCACGAACGCAGGATCCCCCTCGTGAGCATTATGGCATCCGCGTAGGGTAGGATGGGCTCGATTGTCTTGCCCGGCTCCTCCAATTTGCGCGTTGGGCCTTGGAAATATCCGTGATCAACTGGCAAGAAGAGGGCCCTGCCATCTGGCTGAATCAGCTGCGAAAGTCTATTTTTCATTCCCCAATCCATGCTCGCGCCTCGTTCACTTTTCAGGTCTGACGATTAAATAACCTTTGTCGATCAGCCAGTGATGAAACTCCCACGTGGTGTGTTCACAATTAGTTCTGCAAGTTTGCCTTATTTTTTCGTACTCTTCTGAGCCAGGTTTTTTGGAGTTTAGCTCCAGCTGAACCGGGCATTTCACATCCTTACAGAATTCCCTGCTTTTGTACCCCACATATCCCTTAATCGGCACAACCTCACCCTTTGGCGAACTTCTATTTTGTACAAAAGTGTTATACCCGCACCGCATATAAATTCAGGCCGATAGGCTGCGAAACCATTGGGGTGGCTGTGATGAAGGAGAGCACAAAAGCACTTTTGGCGCTGATCATCGTCCTCCTCTTCATCCTTTCGATAGTGGCCTCGGCCTTGGTTGTCATGCTCAAATAAAAAGTTAGAAGCTGTGAAGATTCGAGAGTGGGGGCAATCGCCGCCCGAGCGAGCAGCGAGCTGGTCCGAGATCAATCGCTTTCAAATTTTTATGCTTTCATTTTCTTGAACAAATATGCGCCCAACAAAATCATGAGTAACGAGAAAATTGCCAAAACGGCGAAGTCGAGCCACAGCGGGAACTCGGACGCCCCAAGGACGGCCCCCCTCAAGCCGTCGACCCCGTAAGTCACCGGATTGATATAGGCGACTGACCTCAGCCACCCCGGCGCTGTGCTTATTGGAAAAATT
>CAZNRG010000030.1:0-12632 GCA_964575725.1 Hadarchaeota archaeon (SeqCode) | reverse complement strand
TGTTTCTTTCTTGGGGCATTGTATCCTTACTTTATGTTTTGGTTGCTTTTGTAACCGTGGGCTTGGTAGATTCTGCTCAACTGCAAAATTCTCTTACTCCGATATCTCTTGGTGCTGGTATTTTCATGGGGAGCATTGGAGTTATTCTAATGGGTGTTGCTGCACTCCTGGCGTTTGGTTCTACAGCTAACGCAGGGATACTGGGTGCATCTAGATTTTCAATGGCAATGAGCAAGGATAAACTCTTGCCTCGCTCTTTTAGAAAAGTGTCTAAACGTGGGGTCCCTAGGTTTTCCGTACTTTCCACCTCCGCTTGCATGATTTTTTTTATCTTGTTTTTAGATCTAGAAAACCTTATCAAGACAGCTTCAACTCTAAAACTTTTATTATTTCTATTAGCAACCCTCTCTCTCATTTTTATGCGGGAGAGCAAGGCACAACATTATCGACCTACATTTCGATCCCCATTGTACCCATGGATTCAGATATTTGGAATTATTGGGTACGGGTTTCTAATTTTTGAAATGGGAATTGTTTCTATGCTGACTGTTGGTATTCTCATTGTCTGCGGATTGGGCTGGTATTGGATTTATGCAAGAGGTAAAGTAAAAAGAGAGCACGCTCTCTTACACGTGGTCAGGCGAGTTACTGGAAAGAAATAACCGATAGGGCTAAAGTACATGCTTCGAAAACGCCCTAAAAAGGAGTAAAGCCAGTCGCTTGCTCGAAACAATTTATTTAAGTTTGCAAACGTCAACCCTACTAGAGGTGTTTAGGTGGCATTCGAGCTCAAGGGTGTTAACGCGGCGTTTACCACCCCGTTTAAAGAAGATGAATCGATTGATGAGGAGGCGCTTCGCAAGGACATCCAATACCTCGTTGAAGCTGGGGTACACGGGTTAGTGTCGTGTTCAACCCCTGGTGAGATGGTGCTCATGACTAATGAAGAGCGGAAGCGTGTCATCCAGATAACCGTCGAGGAGTCGAAGGGGGTGCCGGTCATCGCTGAGTGTGGCTGCCCCCGAACCAAAGATGCGGTCGCGATGGCCAAGTATGCTCAGGAAGTCGGCGCGTCGGCAGCGATGGTGCTCACACCCTGGTTCTTCCCGCAGCATCCCCGCGGCCTTCGAATGCATTACGAGACGATCGCGGATGCTATCGAAATCCCGGTCATCATCTACAACTTGCCGAAATACACGGGGGTGAAGCTTGACCCCAGCCTCGTCGATGTGCTGGCATTCCACCCGAACATTCACGCCCTAAAGGACACGAGCGGGGACCTGACCTACTTCCAGAACCTGATCGAGAAGGCAGGGGACCGCATGAATTTTGTCACGGGCGCGGATGAGCTAATTTTGCCATCACTTGCGGTCGGTGCGAGCGGTTGCATCACCGCAATTGCAGCGTGCGTCCCTCAGATGGTCCTTGAGCTCTACAACTCATTTCTCAAGAAGGACCTCGATCATGCCCGAAAGGTTCAGCTCAACATAATTAAGCTGAAGAACGAGTTCCGGAAAATGCCCTATCTCTACGGGCAGAAGTTGGCGCAGACCGCCATGGGCAGACCTAGTGGCCAGACGCGCATGCCTTTGGGGCCGATCACTGGCGTCGAGCGGGTCCTGTTGCGCAAGGGAATGAAGAAATCGGGCCTGATCTGAGGCGAGCCGATGTACGGTTGGGCGGGCAAAATCCTCGAGGTCGATTTATCACGGGGGAAAATCAGTGAGGCGAAGCTTGACGAGAAGCTCGCGCGGGATTTTATAGGCGGTCGAGGGCTTGGCGTCAAGTTGATGTATGATCAGGTGGGGCCTGAGGTCAAACCGCTCGACCCCAAGAACCTGTTGATATTCGCCACCGGTCCGCTCACGGGTACACTTGCCCCCACTTCAGGGCGCCACTGCGTTGTGACGAAATCGCCGCTCACCGGCACGGTTTCTGACTCGCAGTCCGGCGGCTACTGGGGTGCCGAGCTCAAGTTTGCGGGCTACGATGCAATCGTTGTGCGGGGGAAAGCGAAGAAACCCGTTTACCTCTGGGTGCACGATGGCGGGGCAGAGCTCAAAGATGCGAAGGCGTTGTGGGGCAAGGGAACGCATGCGACAACTGACGCGATTTGCAAGGAGTTGGGGGACGAAAAGGTTAAGGTGGCGTGCATAGGCCCGGCAGGCGAAAAACTCGTCAAAATTGCTGCCATAATCAACGACAAATATCGCGCTTCGGGCAGGTGCGGCGTGGGCGCGGTCATGGGGTCTAAAAATTTGAAGGCAATTGCGGTTCGCGGCAAGGGAAAACCGAAAATAGCAAACGAGGAGCTCTTCAAAATTTATGTGCGCGAGTGTCAGAAGCTTCTCAAAGAAAACCCAGTCACCGGCACCGGCTTGCCCACCTACGGCACGGCGGTTCTGGTGAACATCATCAACGAGCATGGCATCTACCCGACGCGGAACTTCCAGGAGGGGGTTTTCCCGACAGCCGACAAAACTAGCGGCGAGACCATAGCTGAGACGATTTTGGTGCGGAACAAGGGCTGTTATGGGTGCCCAATTGCGTGCAGCAGGGTGACAAAGATAGGTGACCAGGAACACGAGGGCCCCGAGTACGAGTCGATATGGGCGCTCAGTGCCCAATGCGGCATTGATGATCTAGAGACGGTCGTGAAGGCGAACCTCCTGTGCAACGACCTCGGGCTCGATACCATCTCGATGGGCAGCACGATTGGCTGCGCGATGGAGTTGAGCGAGCGCGGCAAACTGAAAGGGCCGAAATTTGGCGATGTGAAGGCGGTCACGGAGCTCACGGAAAAGACCGCGACGCGCGATGGCCTCGGCGACGAGCTGGCGGAAGGAAGCGCGCGCATGGCGAAAAAGTATGGCGCACCCGAACTCTCGATGTCCGTCAAAGGCCTTGAGCTGCCTGCGTACGACCCGCGGGGCGTTCAGGGGCATGGGCTGGCGTTTGCTACGAGCAACCGAGGCGGATGTCATCTTCGTGCGTATATGATTGCACCTGAGGTTCTTGGTGTTCCCAAGCTCATGGAGCGCTTCTCGACGAGCGGCAAGCCCGAGATGACCGTCATCTTTCAAAACCTAGTTGCGACGATTGACTCCCTCATCTTATGCGAGTTTACCTCATTTGCGCTGGAAACGGTTCAATATGCGAAACTTCTCAGCGCAGCGACCGGCACAGAGTTTACCGATGAGAAATTAATGACAATCGGCGAGCGCATATGGAATCTCGAGCGCCTCTACAACCTGCGCGAGGGCTTGAGCGCGAAGGACGACACGTTACCCGAACGTTTGCTGAAGGAGCCGATGCCAGAAGGGCCGTCGAAGGGCCGCGTGAACATGCTCCCGAAGATGTTGCCGAGCTACTACGTATTTCGCGGATGGAACTCGAAGGGAGTGCCCACCAAAGAAAAAATGCGTGAACTTGGTTTAGTTTAAAAAGAAAAGGGAAGGGCAGGTTTACTTGCCCTTCGAAACTTCGTAGATTGCCCTCAATGCAATGATAATTGCCCCGGCACCAACGAGCGTCGTTATGTTTGCTGCTAGCCTAGTAAGCTCTACCGGCACGGCCACCCCGGTCAATGTTATCAGTGACTGCATACCCAAGGCGGCGACGATGAAGGCAATCGCTGCAAACAGGAAGGGGCCGATCTCGCGGGCCGTTATGTTAAGCAAGCCGACGATCACTCCAAGCACTGCTAGTCCCACGAAGAGCCAACCTGATGGCGTAATGAACGCTGCGACCAATGCTATCAGCAAGCCGATGTAGAATGCCGCTGGACCGACTAGGGCAATCGCTTTCGTTTTAACTTTTGCTTTTGCCAAGTTCAACCCTCCGTGCAAGGGGTTATCTGTCCAGCTTTTAAAGCCTACGGCAGCGTTTTTTGGCCCGGCTGCGCAGGGGCAAGCTTTTAGCCGCTGGCGGTTTCTAAAAGTTGGTGATGCTCATGGGGAAGCGGCCTCGAAAGTGGAAGAAGAAGGGGCACATGCGGTGGAAGTGGGTTCGAAAGCGCATGCGGCGGAAGCTCCGCAGGATCAAGCAAAGGAAAGCTTAATCAATTTCCCATTTTGAGATATCTAGGGACCAATATCCATTTTTCAACACTTTATCACCTTCGAGTATTCTTATCCGCCGTTTGAACAGCGGGCCGTTGGTGACAAATGTGTGATATTCTCCAGCTTCGCCCAAGATATGGAAGTTTGATTTGTTCTTGAGTTTATGCAACTCTCTCGCAAAATTTCCATCTATTTTAAGCCCCAGCCACTCTTTACCGAATAAGTCAGCTTTAGCTCTGACTACGGTTGCCTCAAAACCCTCGTTTATGAAGTCTGTGAGGATTTGTTCTGGATTGGCCCCCCACAAAGGTTCTATGGCTTCGACATCAAGCTCTTTACAAACTCTATCTACCCAATCTTTGTGTTCCTGAAGGTCGACATCTCCAAACACCGCACCTTTTACACCAACTTGCTTTAGCTCACGTATTGCGTTTTTGAATTCCCGTTCGTAGGTGTCCCACGTGACCCTTTTTTGGATGACTGGAATTTTGATTGTCTCTGCCTGTGCACAGATTAATTTAGAGTCCAGCCCGTGAGACATACTCCTTCCAACATCTTCGTTTATGAAGTTCAAAAGATATGAAATTTCAAATCCCTGTGACATAGCTTTGTGACACGCTAAGCAGCTCTCTTTGCCTCCACTCCATGATGTAACAACCTGCGTCATAACAATACACGCTTTTTAGGTTACATTAAAAGCTTCGTACTTCAATTTCTCGTTGCCGCACAGATATGTCACATTTTTCAAGTGTTTTCTTGCTTCTCTTACGGCATTTTCGATTTCTTGGGAGGTTGGCGCTCGCCATAAATCGTTAACTGGAATGTAAGCATCGATATGGTAAGGTATCTCTGAATTAATTGATGAGATAAATTGCGTGATTTTCTTAATTTCTTCCGCTTCGATTAAACCCGGGATGTAAATACTCTCAGAGGACAAAGAAACGCCAGAATTATGGATTTTTCTAAAATTCTTCAACGCGTTTTTATTAGATTTTCCAGTAAATTTTCTGTGTAGTTCATCAGAATATGCTTTTATACTTACGCAGATCTCATTTACATTTTCTAACAACTCTTCGTTTAGCTCATGGCCATTTGTTAGTAAAACACTGTGGATACCGGAGGCGCGCAATTTTTTGGTTAATGTCGGAAGTTCTGGGTCAACGGTTGGTTCTCCACCCATTAGGATTACCTTTCTGGCGCCAAGCCTATCCAAAATTCTCAAAACCTCGTCCAAATTCAAATAACAAATCTTACCTTTAGGTTGTGTGTTTAGGTGAACATCGTACAAGGTCTTCTTTCTAATGCAACCCAAGCAACTGAAATTACAGCCATAGAAGTGGAGGTTTGCAGTTTTTGTTTTGGGAGCATATGTTATGTGATACACGTTCATTTTACCACCCTAAACTGGATACGCCCCGCATTTTCGACAGTACGTGGATGTGTGGGGCATGTTTGAATTACAACCGGGGCAAATTTTGCCTTTTGGGTCAGTCGGGTGTGGCACCCCTATCTCCGATCTGTAAATTTCGTAGTAAAACATCTGCTCCTTATCCCTGATGGTCACTTTATCTTCATCGAGGTACTTGCTTTTTTTCTCGTTAAACTCTGTGTCAGGGATAATTGAATTGAAAAAGCTCGGCAGCGTGGCGGTTCCCGAACCAAACTCTACGGGCGTTTTGGCTCTCCATACTATTTCTTGGGGCAGCGTATTCTCGAAGGCTTTGCGCAGAATCCATTTACCCCACGTTCGCCCACTTTCGCTTCGAACTTTTAACCCCGGATTCAACCTCATGCTAAATTTTTTGAATTTTGGATCAAGGTACGGGAGCTTAACCTCCATTTTTAGAAATTCGGCCAAGGGCACCGATGAAAAATGCATAACATCCCATAATTTTCGGAGCCCCATATTCAGTCGATCCGTCTCCAGCCCAAGAAGGAAGCCATACCCAGCGAAAAGTTCGTCGCACCCATCACCAGTCATAATTATGGTTACGCCAGTGTCTTTCGCACTTCTCAAACCGACATAGACCGGCACGCTATTGCGGATCTCCATGGGGTCGAAAGAGTCCACGGCCTTAACGACAACTCGAATGGCATCGTACAACTCTTCCTCATTGAAGCGGTGAACAAAATGTTTTAAACCAAAACGGTTTGCTACCAAAGCCGCGTACGCGATATCTGGCGCCGGAGCATTCTGGAGCGCAGCCGTGAACGCTTTTAGTCTTACTCGCTTGGATGCCAAGTAGGCGAGGATCGATGTGTCAAGGCCCCCCGAAAGCAGAATTCCTTCCGCCAGATTTCTTTCGACGCTTTCATCCAGTGCTTTTACAAGTCCCCTGCAGATAGCAGTAAGATCTTCTACACCCGATCGTTTTTGGAAATCCGCCATGTGTACCACTTTGATATTTATGGACAAGGGTTTTTATACGTTGGATATACCATCCAACATAGGGTTGAAGTTTGGGCATAACTAGAGTAAGAAGAAAAATTGCAGAGAAGATATGGGGCGGCAGAACCCCCGATGAGGTTCTGTCTAAAAGGTACAAGCTATTCGTTTTCCTAGGAATTTTTTTAATAGGCATGTTTGCGGTGTACCGTTATTTCATCGGGGTAACTTTTCTTCCGAATTTCGAATTGATAATCCCGGTCCTTGTCGTCACCGGCTCCTTCTCGCTTTACTGCGGCCCGTCCAAATCTTGGCGAATAGTTACTCGGTACTTTGGAGTCTTGGCGGTGATCAGCGCGTTTATTGTATGGTTTATCATGTTCGGGATTCGACCTATCCACGCTTTCGTGTGGTCAGGTTTCATCTTTGCTTGGCTGCTTGCTATGAGAAACAAGCTCTCCATGTTCGACAAATTCAAAAAGTTGCTTTGGCGCACGACACTGACGGCTGCGGTCGCCATTATCATGTTTGACATCTGGGCGGGGGTCTTTGGCTGGTCGCTCGTTCATGGCACGGGGCTGGCAGCCGCATTTCTCCTCCAGATACCATTCACATTGTACCATCTTTGTTCTCTGATATTCATCCCGCCATTGGTCGGACTAGGCAAGCTGATGGTGAAGGTAAAGGTTCCAGTCCCGGTAGCAATCGCGGCGGAAAGGAAAGTTGGAGTTCAGGGGCGCATCAGATGAATAGGAGGTGATAGGTTGAAAAAAGGGATAAAAATGGAGGTTCTAGCGCTTGTGGTCATAGTTGGGTTTGTTTGCTTTGCTGGCGGCTTCTATGTGGGCGGCGGAAAGATTACTGCATACGCAACAACTAGGGAAATATCAGTAAATGTGAAGGCAGAAACGAAAGAAAGCGGCACCATTCAAAAAACAGTAACAATAAGAGATGGCATGACCCCCTTCGATGCCTTGCTGAAAGTGACCGACATGCAGACCAAGTATTGGGAAAGCTATGGGACTTCAACCGTGCGTTCGGTGGCAGGGGATAACTTGGGTGCGAATGAGGGCTATACATACACGGTGAACGGTGAAAGTCCGGGCGCCATGAGCGATTGTCAGTTGCACGATGGCGACAATCTCGTGATTTCGTACACTACGTGGTAATCAGAGCAAGGTTCTGGCGGCAGCTTTCGCGCCTTCTTCGGCCTTCACGGCATCTCGAGCGCTACCAATTATTATTACATCCCCTTCTCGCGGGTTGAAACTTTTCACAAGCGCTTCAGCTGGCTTTTTCCCGACTTTTAAAAAACCATCGGGGAACTGAAGTTTACCTCCGCGGAAGATTAACACCGTCGCACCCGCGGCCCCGGCCTTTATGGCTTCATCGCGTTGCTCGATGCCCCGTTTGACCCTAGCGGCGGCGCCCCTGACCGCGGTTGCGACGTCGACCCCGCCCACCGTCAAACCGCCGATATCTACTTGGATGAACTCGAAAGGCTTTCCTAGCGAGCGCTTCCCCTTGGCGGTGAGCGCGTGGCCGCCGCGCGAGGAGGTAATTAATTTCCGCTTCTTCAGCTGGTTGAGGATCGTGCGCACGCTGCCCTCGCCGACCCCAAGCTCCCCTGCAAGTTGTTTACGGCCAATCCTCCTGTGTCTGGCAATAAGCTCGAGCGCTCTTTGAACGTGAACCTCAGCAAAGCGCGGCAGGGGCCCGATGGCGCGTGGCATAAACGGCACTTATCCCTTCACAATTTCCGTGCCGGTCTTGCCCTCTAACGCGTCGATCGCTTTATCAAGCGCGGTTATGATGGCCCGCTTCCCGCCCCACTCGAGAAAGCGGAGGCACGCCTTAACTTTGGGGCCCATGCTCCCGGCAAGGAAATGCCCCTCCGATAGGTATCGCTTGGCCTCTGCAAGGGTCATTCGGTCTATCTCTTTTTCATCGGGTTTGCCGAAGTTCAACTTCACCTTCTCCACATCGGTCAGGATCAGAAAAGTGTCAGCACCAACGATTTCAGCCAGCCTCTCCCCGGCCAGATCCTTGTCGATTACCGCGTCGATTCCCCGGTAGTGCCCATCGGGGTCCAGCACCACAGGGATCCCCCCGCCCCCCGAGGCGATGACGATGATCCCCGCATCGACCATCTTCCGGATTGCCTCATCCTCGACATTGCCTATTGGGTCGGGGGATGGGACTACTCGCCTCCAACACTTTTCCCCCTTGGGGTTGACTTTTTTGATTATGTAATCCGGATGTTTCCTCTTGATCTCCTTGGCCTCCTTTTCGGTGAGGAAATTTCCAACGGGCTTGGAGGCGTTTTCACCGATGAACTCCGGATCATCCCTGCTGACCCGCACACGATTTACGACACCAGCAACGGGAATTTTTATCCCGAGCGCCCTGAGATAATTTTCCAAAGTCTGCTGTAGCATGTAAGCGATCTGCCCTTGAGTCATCGCCCCGACCACGTCTAGGTCCTGAGGCGGCACGAACTCTTTTCCAGCATCCTGCTGCACCAAGAGATTGCCGGCTTGGGGCCCGTTGCCGTGGGTTATCACGAGCCGGTCCTCGGGTTTCATACGCTTGACTATTTGAGCGAGAAGTTTCATTGTTTTCTCGCAGTTCAGGAACTGTTCCACGGTGGTTCCTTTTTCGTGGGCCTGCTTGATCGCATTTCCACCCAGGGCAACCAGTAACCTCATTTCATTACCAAGTTTCCACTATTCGATGAGGGCAATTAAAAATATCGTTATTTGAGTAGGGAAACGAGCACAGCTTTTTGTGCATGTAATCGATTTTCAGCTTGATCCCAGACCGCAGAGCGCGGCCCGTCGATGACATCTTCGGTGATCTCGAGCCCCCGGTGGGCTGGTAGGCAGTGCATGATGATGGCGCCCGGTTTAGCTCCCTTCAGCAGCTGGGCGTTGACTTGGTAACCCTTGAACGCCCGCATTCGTTTCTTCGCTTCCTTCTCCTGCCCCATCGAAATCCACACGTCTGTATAAACGACATCTGCACCGGCAACGGCTTCCTTGGGGTTGTTGAGTAGCTCGAGTTTGGCACCGCTTTTCTTCGCGTTCGCCCGTGCCTGCTTCACGATTTCGACAGGCGGTTCGTAGCCCTTCGGACAGGCGGCGGAAATGTTCATGCCAACTAGCGTGCAGCCGAGCAGCAGCGAGTTGCAGACGTTATTTCCATCGCCAACCCATGACAGCTTCAGGCCCTTTAGCTTGCCCTTCTTCTCCAAGATCGTTAATAAGTCGCCAAGTGTCTGACAGGGATGGTGCAGGTCCGTGAGCCCGTTGATCACCGGGATGCTCGAGTGGCGGGCGAGTTCGGCGATGTTTTCGTGCTTGAACAGTCGGGCCATTATCACATCAACGTAGCCCGAGAGCGTTCGAGCAGTGTCCGCGATTGTTTCTCCCCGCCCAAGCTGCAGGTCACCCATGCCGAGGTAGATAGCATGCCCACCCAACTGGGTCATGGCGGCTTCAAAACTTACTCGCGTTCGGGTAGACGGCTTCGCGAAGATCATGCCAAGCGTTCTGCCGTGGAGCAGCTCATGGGGTTCACCCTTTCGAAGCTTTTGCTTGAGCTCCGCTGCTTTATCCAAAATAGCATCGATTTCTTTCGAGCTCAGGTCCTGCATTGAGAGCAGATGTTTTACCATCATCTGACCTCGGCCAATATTTTATCGAGCGCTTCCACCAGCTGATTGATGTGTTTCCGCTCGACTATTAGTGGAGGCACGAACCTCAAAACTTTTTCTGCGGTGCAGTTTATCAAGAAGCCTCGCCCCCTCGCCTTGACTACCGCGGCATTAGCAATTTCTTTTGACGAAAGTTCCATTGCAAGCATCAGCCCGAGCCCCCGCACCTCTCGCACGCATTCATGTTCATCAGCTAGTTCGTTCAAGCGCGTTTTAAAATACCCGCCAATTTTCGTTGCTCGCTGCGGCAACTTCAGTTTTTGCATCGTTTGCACGACAGCTTTTGCGGCAGCGCACGCTAAAGGATTACCACCAAATGTTGACGCATGATCCCCGGGCGAGAATGAGTCCATCACTTCAGTCCTAGCACCGAGGCAGCCGATCGGAAAGCCGCCGCCCAGCGCCTTTGCCATGGTGAGTTCATCTGGCTTGACCCCCCAGTGCTCACACGCGAACCACTTGCCCGTGTGTCCCATCCCAGTTTGAACTTCATCGCAGATCAAGAGCACCCCACGCTCATCGCAGAGCTTTCGCAGCCCGGGCAAGTAGTCATCAGACGGCACGTTTACGCCACTCTCGCCTTGAATCGGCTCCACGATCACGGCAGCCGTTTGCCCCCCCATCGCTTGTTCTGCAGCAGCGAGGTCGTTGAAGGGGACGAAATCGAAGATTTTTGGGATGATGGCTTCAAATGGCTTACGATAACTGGATTTCCAAGTCGCGCCAACGGCCGCGGCGGTTCGCCCATGGAAGGAGCCCTGCATGGCGATGATGCGCTGGCGGTGGGTGTGCTTGATTGCGAGCTTGAAGGCACCCTCGATAGCTTCTGCGCCGGAATTGCAGAAAAAGAACTTGCTGATACCCTTTGGGACGACGCGCGCGAGCAAAGCCGCTAGCTCCGCTTGGGGTTGAATGTAATAGAGATTTGAAACGTGCATCAACTTCTTTGCCTGCGCGGAGATCGCTTTGGTGAGCGCTGGGTGGCAGTGCCCGAGCGAGCAGACTGCGATGCCCCCAACGAAATCGAGGTAACGCTTCCCCCGGATGTCCTCGACGAACATCCCTCGTCCCTTTACAAGCGCTAAGGGTTGGCGTCGATAGGTACCTGCAACGTATTGCTCATCGAGCTCTCGGATGCGCTGCATTTACTTGCCCCGCTCGATCATCGTGCCTATGCCGCTCTCGGTCAAAATCTCAAGGAGGAGGACGTGGGGCGTGGTCCCCTTGATGATATGGGCGCGCTCGACGCCGCCCTGCACGGCCCTCAGGCAGGCATCAATCTTTGGTATCATGCCCTTTTTGACGACTCCCTCCTGAATGAGCTTCTGTGCTTCCTCGGCGGTCAGCTGCGGAACGAGCGTTTTTTCGTCCTTCGGGTCGCGCATCACACCTATGACGTTGGTGAGCAGGATAAGCTTCTTCGCGCGCATCGCTGCAGACAGTTCGGCAGCCACGACATCGGCGTTGATGTTCAGACTGTGCCCCTCGGCGTCAATACCTATCGGAGCGATCACCGGGATGTAGCCCGTGCCCACGAGGTAATTAATGACGGTGGGATTTATCTGCTCGACTTCCCCCACCAGCCCGAGGTCCATTTCTACCTCACGCCCCTTGCTCGTGGTGGTTTTATAGAGGAGCTTGTGGGCGCGGATGAGGTTCCCGTCCATACCCGAGATCCCGAGCGCACGCCCCCCGTGCTTGCTTATCCCCAGCACGATCTCCTTGTTGATCTTTCCCGCGAGCTGCTCGTGCAGGATCTCCATCGTCTCCTCGTCGGTCACGCGGAGCCCCTCGACAAACTTCGGCTTCTTTCCAAGTTTGCGCATCTCCTCGCTTACCTCGGGGCCACCGCCATGAACGATCACGATTTTCATCCCCACGTAGTTCAGTAGGACGATGTCTCGAAGCATCGCATCGAGCAGTTTCTCCTTCTCCATCACGCTTCCGCCGAGCTTGATCACTACCGTTTTGCCGTGGAACTGCTGGATGTAAGGTAGGGCTTCGAGCAATATTGTGGCGCGATCTTGCATCCGCATCACAAACTGATTTCATTAAACTTCATGCTCTTAAACATAGCCCAAGTTAGGTCGTATATTTCGAGTTGATGCGCACGTAGTCGTAAGTTAGATCGCATCCCCAAGCTGTGGCGCAAGCCTTTCCAGCCCCTAGGTCGATGTGGATTTCGATTTCCTTGCTGCGCATCAGGTCGCGTGCCCGTTCAATTACGCGCTTGGGCCTCGGCTTGCCGCGCTTGACTAGGTTGACGCGTCCCCGGTCGCTCACGAACTCCAGGCTCAGCTTCGAAGGGTCGAACGATGTGCCCGAGTACCCAAGGGCTGCAATCACTCGGCCGTAGTTGGGGTCTCGTCCGAACACCGCAGCTTTAATCAAGTTCGATCCCGCGACGGCTAGGGCGGCTCGGCGCGCATCCTCCCGGTTTCGCGCGTTTTTCACCTGAACCTCGATCAGG
>CAZNRG010000029.1:0-12759 GCA_964575725.1 Hadarchaeota archaeon (SeqCode) | reverse complement strand
ACCTGCAGGTGCGATGCGCCCTTGAGCTTCAGCTCGAGCTCGCCGTTGTAGAGTTCGAGCAACCCATCGACGCGCACCACGTTGCCGACATGGAGCTCGGGCAAGCCATCCTCGACGACCCACGCAGGGACGAACACCGGCAGCTGGCTCCCGTCCTCGCGCAGGGTCAGGATCAGACTTCCGCTCCCCACGATCTCGCGCTCCACGACGGTGCCCTGAACCTTCACCTGTATGCCAGCGTTCTCCCGGCTCAGGCTCGAGAGCTTGATCGGAGCCGTGTGCACTACTCGCAAGTCATCCGCTCTCTCTGGGATGAGCTCGAGCTCGCCGCGGTAGAGTTTCACCTCGCCTGTAACCTGAACCACGTCAAGAAGCTCAATTGGCTCGCCCAGCTCAGCTCGCACCCGGGCGAACACCGGCACGCTCACCATCCCCCCCGAGTCGTCGCGCAACTTCAGGAAGAGGTGCCCATCCTCGTGTTCGTAGGAGTCTACGACCTGCCCCGAAATCACCGCCTTCAGCCCGACGAACTCGTTGTCCAAGCTCGCGATGGGAGTCATCATTGGACGGACCTGCATCGCCGCAGCGTAGATTACCGCTATCCCCGTCAGTGAGCAAAACAGGCTCAGCTTCGTCATGGTCTTTTCGTTCATTTATCCCGCCGAGGCTTTGGGCGGAGGTTGTTTATAAGGAGAAAAACTTGTTAATTCTCCATGCGCTCACCGCGGCGTTGGGCGAAGGTCGTTTAAAAACAAAAAACAAATCGGTTTGGTGTTCAACTGCGCAAATTCCTGATCGTCATGGCGGTGTTGATCGTGCTTGCCGCTCAACCCTTGGTGAGTGCTGAGGGATCAACTCGATCGGCTGTTTATCGGATTGAGGAAACCCACCAGCTACCGAATAATAGCACAAGCGATGCAACCAATGTCGAGGCGACCATTTTCCTCCTCGACGATCGCTTGGACTACGCGGGGCAAGAGGTGTTAAGTGAAGAAATAAAAGTGGACGGAGCTCCCGCCAGCCCGGATATATCTCAAACTGCAGACAACCGTGTTGCGCGATTTTCTTTGGGTACGATTGGAGCAGGCGCGTCCAAAACAATTACGATTACCCAAATCATAAGAGTAGACCACCTCGGCCCGATCAACCCGAGCGCGGTTCAGGAGGGGGTGCCGAGTGTTGATCCCATATACACCCAGCCCATCCCCAACCTCTGGGAGAGCGATAATCCCGTGCTCGAGAACAAGGCGCTCGAACTCATCGCGGGAGAATCCAACCTTTACTACCAAGCCAAAGCGATTTTTGACTTCGTGGAGAATCATCTTTTTTATATAGTGCAGACCGAAGATCACAGCGCCCTCCAAGCATACAACAGCCGCGTAGGTGACTGCAGCGAGTTCACCCACCTTTTCTCCGCCCTTTGCCGGGCGGCTGGCATTCCAACGAGGTTCGTATCTGGCTATGGCTATGACCCAACGGCGGGCGGGAACCTCACGAACATGGCACACGCGTTCGCCTTCATCTACTTGCCGGGCCCCGAATGGGTCCCGATGGATCTAACTTGGAATCGCCCCAATGGCATGTTCGGAGAGCTGAGCGATGACCATTTGATCGAGCTTACAAGCGATGGTGGAAATTTGGTAAGCGGCAGCAAGATCCAAATCCCGGGCAACCGCGTGAACTACAACTTCAGCGGAACCAACCCGGACATAAACTTCGAATCAACATACGGGATAACTCGTGTGATAGCTGTCGAGCCAACAATTCACGCAGGTTCAAAAATCCAGGATAGCACCTGGAGGTTCACTGTCATAGTCAGCAACGAGGGTTCTCAAAACGTTTCAAACGTGAATGTGGAGTTGCAGGTAGACGAGGATTATTTTGAGACTCCGCCCGCCGAAAATATAGGTGACCTAGGCGCGGGGCTCCACCAGAACGTGTACTTCGATGTCGGCGTGAAGCAAACGGTGGAGAACAGCCTCGTGACCGCGGTTGTGACTTACGATTCTTCCTATGGGACTTTTCAGGCTGAGGGTCGACTCTCCACGTCCGCGACTTTGTTTCCGCCCGTATCCGAACTGCCCGTTGATTTGCTCTTAATCCTCCTCGTGTGCGTTGTTGGGGTAATAGCAGCCGTGGCAGTCGTGCTACTCCGGCGATGAAGTTTTTTATATGCGCGCCCCGAACTAGATGTGATACCATGTATGGTTTTACCGGCACGATCGTGGGTGTTCGATGCAAGGACGGAATCGCCTTGGCCTCTGACACTCGGGGCGCTGCCTACTATTTGGTGCTCAGCAAGCGCGTCCGGAAGGTCTTCAAGCTCGAGGAGCGCATCGGGGCCGCGATCTCTGGGAGCTCGGGTGACGTCCAGAGCTTGGTGGGCATGCTCCGGGCCGAGGCAAACCTCTACCGCCTGAGCCACGGGCACCCGATCTCGACGAAGAGCCTAGCTCAAGTGACGTCAAACATGCTTCACGGGCGGCGGGTATTCCCCTACATCGTCGCAGGGGTGATCTCTGGCGTCGATAGCGATGGACCGCGCCTTTATTTCCTCGACCCGGTCGGTGGAAAGCTCGAGGAGGAGAAATTCGCAAGCGCTGGCACCGGGATGACGGTGGCTTACGGCGTGCTCGAGCAAAACTACCGCGATGGGATGAAGCTTGACGAGGGGGCAAAGCTGGTAGCGCAGTCGATTAAGATCGCGATCGAACGGGATGCCGCTACTGGGGACAAAACTGTCGTGGCACTTATCGACGAGCGAGGCTACCGCGAGCTCTCCGAGGAAGAAATAGGAAAACTCGTCAAGTGAGCCTTGCTGAACTGAGTGTCCTATTTAGAACATTGCCATCAATCAAGTATCCTTTCGACCATCTCTCCTAGAATACAATTTACATGTATCACTTACGACGCGCGCCTACGAAGCCAAGCCCAGTCTCTCCGCAAGCTCCACCTGATTCAGCACTTTCTTTTTTTCTACGGGATCATAAACGCGCATGGTGTCCCCGCTCAGCGCGTCAATCACCACTATCTTCTCGCCGATTCTGCCGAACTCCAGCTTCATGTCAACGAGCTTTAACCCTTGGTCGGTAAGCATGCCCATTACCACTTTCGCTACCCGACGAGCTATTACCTCCATGCGCCCGATCTCGTCCGAGCTGGCGATTCCGAGTTTGGCGATTACCCGACGTTCTAGCACGGGATCACCCAATGCATCGTCTTTGAGGTTGAACTCCACCAAGTCGAGCTCCGCCATCGGCTGCACATGGCCGCGATACCTGCGGATGAATCTCCCGTAAGCCAATGCCCTGTAGATAACCTCCAGCTGAATCCGCGTCGCAGGGCGGATCTCCAGCTCGGTATCCGAGTGCACCCCCAAGAAGTGGGTTTCGATGCCGGCCTCGTTCATTAGTTTAAAAAAATAAGTGGCAACCTTTGCGGATGCTACCCCCTTGCCCTCCAGCTGCCCGACGACAAAATCACCGCCAGGGTCGACATTGCCCTCCGCGTCACCGACCAATGCGTCTTTGAACTGTAGCAAGGTTTGATCCCCCAAGCGAACCAAACGATTGGTCTTGCCATCGTAGAGAACTTCCATGCTAACCCAGTTTCAAGTCATCTGCGATGTCTTTAAGCCCTAACTCTTCAAGCTTCGCCCGCGTCGGCACCCCTTCCTTGGCCCACCCCCGCGCGGCATAATAATCGTCAAGCATCTGGTTGAGTTCCTCTTGGGTTATCACGCTTCCCTGGGAGGGCCCATCGCGTATCGGCTCGTTCATCACCCGTGAAGGCAAGACATCATCCTTGCGCGTGAAGCCCTCGCGGGCGTTGAATGCGCGCTCCAAGTTGTAGACGCGTTCCCCGAGCATCAGCAGGTCTTTTGTATTGAACTTGAATCCATGCACGGCCTTGAAAAAATCTGGCAGCTCCTCGACGAAGTAGAAGTGGCGCGAGAACTTGCATACCCCCATGACGTCGTAGAGGCTCATCACGTCCTCGATGGTCTTGACATAGCGCTTGCCCTTCGCCGAGAGCCTATCAACGCGCTTGAACTTCCACCAACCCCCGCTGAGCTCGGGTGCGTATGCGCATGCGCGAAGGTGACAGGCCCCCCGCGTCGAGACCGCGAACGCCAGCCCCACGCCCTTGAGCCCGCGCGCGTCGTATGCGGGTGGCTCCAGCCCCTTGACATGCAGCGCGAAAGCTTCCAAACCCTTGCCGAGTTTGTTTGATGCGTTGCGCACCCCATCGGCGAGCAGGTCCCCAATGCCTTGTCGCTTGGCGATTAGCTCAAGCAACTTCAGGATCGCTTCTGCGTTGCCGAATTCCAGCTTCAGGCCCCCGGTGTCCTTCTCCGTGATGAGCCCGCGCCCGTAACACTCCATGGCCCACCCGATGACTACGCCTGCTGAAATCGTGTCTATGCCCAGCTCGTCGCATAGCTCGTTCGCCTTTGCCAGCACTTCCGGGTCTGAGTTACCCACGTTAGCCCCAAGCGAGTACTGGGTCTCGAACTCGGGACCGTCTACCACGGTGCCTGCGTAAGGGCCTTCGTTGATAACAAAAACTTTGCTGCAGGGCTTGATGCAGGTGTGACAAGCCTTCGTCTTTATCGAGTACTTGGGAACCCAGTACTGGGGGGCGATCGTGTGATAACCTTCGAACGCCGAGTCCTGCCAGTTGCGCGTGGGGAAGACACCGTGGACTTCATTGAGCGTGCCGATGAACTCCCCCGTCCCGTATTTGATGTCACCTATTGCGCTTGGATGAGTCGTTATTCGGTCGTACCACTCCACGAGTAATTTTTCCATCAATTTTGCATCCGCTAGCTCGAGATCTTGGCTACCCCTGACCGCGATGGCTTTCAAGCGCTTGCTGCCCATGACGGCGCCCAAGCCTGTTCGCCCCGCCTGGCGGAAGTCGCTGTCTATGCAAGCAAACCGCACGAGCCGTTCGCCGGCCGGGCCGATGCAGGCGACCATCAAGTCCTTATCGCTGAGGTCCTTGCGAATTATTTTGAGCGTCTCGGAGGTGGTGTGGCCGACGAGGTGGGGAGCATCGCGTATGCTGACCTCACCATCGTCTATCCAGAGGTAGGACCATCGCTTGGCCTTGCCCAGTACCACCAACGCATCGTAACCGGCGAACTTCAGCTCGGCCCCTATCCCGCTCCCGAGCATGGCCTCGCCGAATGCGCCCGTGAGTGGGGACCTCGCGTAGAATCCGGACTTCGACGCCTCGGGGACTAGGGAGCCGCAAAATGCACCAGGGGTGAAGATGAGGCAATTTTTAGGGCCGAGGGGATCTGTCCCGGCTTTAACCAAATCGTAAAGTAAGCGCGCGCCGAATCCGTTCCCTCCGCCGTAGGTCTGGGCGAAGCCAGCATCCAGCTCCCGCTCCCGCACCTCTCCGCGCGACAAATCAACATAGAGCAACTTTCCGCCGTAGCCGTACATTTATCCCACCTTGAGCGCCCCGAGCACGCAGTACTTCGCGCATTGGGGGTCTCCTCCGCAGAGGTCGCATATCATCGCCACATGCTTGGCCGGGTGCATTCGGATCGCGTCGAACGGGCAAGCGGTCTGGCAGAGGCCGCAGGCGGTGCAGAGTTTATCGTTCACCCGGATCGACCCTAACTCCATCTTTGTGAGCGCCCCCACTGGGCATGCTTCAACGCATGGTGGTTTGTCGCACTGGCGGCACGCATATGGGATGTCGAGCGCAACGCTTCGCCGCTCGATTCGGACCCTCGACTTGGCCGGGTTGCAAACTCCATCGTGCCAGAGAGAACACACCAACGCACAAACTCGACAACCTGTGCACACGTTTTTGTTCACTAGAAGCCTCATTCCGCAGACCTCAGTGTTTCTGCGAAAATTTACTTTATTAAACTTTTGGTTGACGTTTGTAAAGTTGTATTTAAACTTTAATTCTGAGTGGGATATGATATCCAAAGGAGGTGCCCTACGTGAAAATCCCAAAGTATGTCGGCGCATTCAAGGAGAAGGACTTCTTGAACACTCAAGACTTCAGCCAGAAGCAAATCAAACAAATTTTGGATGCTGCAGATGATTTAAAAAAGAAGTTTAGGGCCCGAAAGCCAACGCCTTACTTACCAAGGAGAACTCTCTTCATGATTTTTTACAATCGCTCCATGCGAACGAGAAATTCATTCGAAGCGGGAATCTATCAACTCGGTGGCCACGCACACTTCCTCAGCCAACAGGACCTTTACACGCCGACCCTGCCCGAAGACATGGTGCCCTACGCGACCGAAGCCATCTCGGATGTCTCGAGGGTGCTGAGCCGCTACGGGGATGCAATTGCAATCCGAATCTACGGCGACGCTGCGAAGTGGACGATTGGGCGAGGGCACCGAGTCATTGAAGAGTTCGCGAAGTGGGGAGATGTCCCCGTGCTCAACATGGAGGACGACCTCTACCACCCATTTCAGGCGCTTGCAGATATCCAAGCCGCTCGGGAAGCCTGCCCCAAGCTCCAAGGTAAGAAGTTCGTGGTTTCCTACGCCTACTCGGGGGGGCTGAAGCCGCTGGCGGTCCCCCAGAGCGAAGTCCTGATAACAACTCAGTTCGGGATGGACGTCGTGCTCGCCCACCCCAAAGGCTTCGAACTCGAGGACAGCGTGATTGAAGCGGCAAAGGAGAACGCCGACCGATACGGTGGGAACTTCGAGATTGTTAATGATATGAGGCAAGCGTTTGAGGGGGCCTGTTTTGTTTATCCCAAGGCTTGGTCACCAAAGCAGTTCATGCCCCCCTACAACAAAACCGTCGACAAAGAGGGAGCTTGCACCTACCAAGCGAAGTTCAAGGACTGGATCGCCACCCGGGAGCTGCTCGACATAACTAACAAAGCCTGCTACATGCACTGCGGGCCTGCAGACCGAGGGCAGGAAGTCACCGACGAGGTGCTCGATCGCTGCAAGCGCTCGCTTTACTTTGATGAAGCCGAAAACCGATTACACGTGCAGAAGGCAGTAATGGCAATGTTTATGTCGTAGGCTCTTCTCACAAAAAATTAAAAATAGTAAAAACTCTGCTCAACGGCGTGTAATTAGGGTTACCCACCACCTTTCAGGCCGAGCGAGCCAATTAGTGCCAGTATTGCTCCAATTATACTTACGTAAATACCATCGCCAATGCTTACGCTCATGTTTGGAACTCCAATTGCAACAACCGCCGCCTTGCCGACATCCACCAAGCCCCAGATTCCACCAACTAAGGCGAGTATCCCGCCAATGGGTAGAAAGAGACCTACGGATTTAGTCGTTACCATGCCAATTCCCCCTACTAACGCAAGGATGCCGCCAATCAGTACGAGGTAGACGTAAATAGCACCTGCCGCAAAATCCAACCCTGAGGCGCTCCTAGACACAGAGATGCCGCCTACTACTGCAGAAGATGACGCCCAAGTTAGGACCACACTGACCGCCGCTAAGATACCACCAATCAGCCCTATAATCCCTGCTATTTTCTTCTCCAGTTTTTCACCTCCATTGCCTTCACAGACGATATTTCCTCGTTAAAGATTGTAATTTAAATTTAATGGTTTCACCGCGGCTTTTTCTTCAGGAACCGCTCGATTTGCTTAATTTGTGGCTCGATTACCGGCGGCTCCTCGGCCAGCTCCATGGCAATTTTCACATCCTTTAACCCGCCCCCCGTCACCTCAACCACAACTGCATCTGAATGATCGATGGCCCCAGCGTCCAGCAATTTTCGGAGCCCAGCCAGCCCAGCCGCACCGGATGGCTCGGCAAAAATCCCCTCGCATCTCGCCAGCAGTTTTTCAGCCTCGAGGATCTCAGCATCACTCACCGCCTCAGCTGTGCCTTTTGACCGTTTAACGGCAGGTATCGCGGTATCTGCATCCCACGGGTAGGGGTCCACCAGCCCACCCGCTACCGTCTTAGGGTTCTGACAAGTCGGGATTTCGTGGGGTGGTGTGCCTTCCTTGAACGCTTTCACCAACGGTGCACATCCCTCGGCCTGGATCGCGGCGAGGCGAGGCACTCTTTTAATCAACCCGAGCCGCTCGAACTCAACATAGCCTTTGGCGTTGCCCGAAAGCAATGTCCCAGCCCCGACTGGTACGACCACCCAATCTGGTGCCTTCCACCCCAGCTGTTCACAGATCTCGTATGAAATTGTCTTCGAGCCCTCGGGCTGGTATGGGTTAAAGGCGCCGCAACTCGGAATTGGGTGCCACCCGAAGCGCTCCCATGCCGCGCGCATGAGCTTATAGGTCGGGTCCCCCACCCCTTCGCGGGCCACCTTGACCACGTGGGCCCCATATATTGAGAGCTGAGCCAGCTTGCTCATGGACGCTCCGGCTGGGACAAAAGCGTGGCACTCGATTCCCGCCTTCGCCGCGTAAGCCGCGAGCGCGATCGCAGCGTTCCCACTAGAAGCTGTCACGACCTTCCGCGCGCCGAACTCGACCGCTTTGGAAACGCCGACGCTCATCGGGCGATCCTTGAATGACGCCGTTGGGTTCTTGGTTTCATCCTTAATTAGGAGACGCTTCATTTTCAGCTCGCGGGCTAGGTTTTTCGCCTCTAGGAGCGGCATGCCACCCTCGTCAAGCGTCACGATGTTTTTCTTGCTGGCCAAAGGCAAAAGCTCGAAATATTTCCAAACGCCCGCGCGCCGTTTAGCGAATTCTCTTTTGCCCACTTTATCAGCGATTGCGTCATAATCGTAAAGGATTTCCAGTTTACCTCCACATTTTTTACAAGTGTACAAAGCCCTCGTCGGCGCGTGCTTTCGTCCGCACCTCATGCACCTAAGCTCTTCGATAAACACACGGACACCCGCTAATAGTTGGGCCCCCGAAAATAAGAGTTTGGGCGAGAGCTAATTGCTCACGTGCCTTTTGAGGATTGCTGACCCAGCGTTTTTAAATCCCTGAGCGCGTAAATGGGGGCGGTGGATGGATGTGGGTTGTAGCGTTGCTGGTGGTAATAATCCTCCTGCTCCTAGGAGTGATCCTCTTCTCCGGAGGCGGCATCGCACGAAGGCGCGAGCTCTCGGGGGAGGTCGATTCCCTGCGCAAGGAAGTGCGGCGATTGCGGGATGCAAACGATGCCCTTCGCGGTAGCCTGGGTGTCGGGACCAAGGAACGGGCAAAAAGTTTTGGGGACCTGTTCGAGCTCGTGCGGGATTTGGAAGGACTCCGATGCGCGATAGCCGGCTCCAGTTCCTGCAAGCGAACCCTCAACAAGAAGTACGGTGCCACCCCGGGGCCCGAGCTCCTCGAGCACATCCTCGCCGCGCAGCCTGGAATCGACCCTTTTGCCAAACGGAAACTCGCTGACGAGTTGCTCGTGGGGGAAGTCGGCAGGAGCATTCTGCGAAGCTTGGACACGGGAGCGCTCTTGGAGAAAGCCGCCAGCGATGCGGGAGTGCCAGGGGTGGTTGCGCGAGGGCAGGTCACAAGGCTACAAATTCTCGGTTATCTGGATCCCCACCTGAAGCTGACCGAACGTGGACGGGAAGCACTGGCATAGAACATTTTTGCCGCTCAACATGACATACGTGTGTCATCTAAAAAAGGTCTAACCAAAGATTTTTTTCGATGCACGCCTCACCCTTACTACGTGCCTGGGCTCGGTGACAACTCGCAGCAGGTAGCGGGGGGCTTGTCGCTTTCTGACGGCGGACGCTATCGGTGAGAGCTTGGAGAGCTTTTCCAGCTTCCCCTCTGCGAGCACGGGGACCTCGACCTTATCCAAGCGTGGTTCTGATATTATTATGTCTACGATCGGGACGTCGAGGATGACTTGGCCGCGAGGCACCCCTGCCTCATCCGCGATTTCATCCTGCAGCTCACGAACGCGGCGCCACCGACCGTAGCGCTTGAGGTATCCTCGCTTCTCGGCGCGCGTTAGGTCGCGGCGCTCTTGAACGTGCGCGGACTTGAAGAGCTGGCGGTAGCGGAGGCGAAGAACGATTTCACGAGGATATCCGCCCATCGCCCAGAGGCGTTCGACGAGTCCGGCGTCTGTCATCAGATAAAAATTGTCCTTGGTGATGTGGCCTTCCCGCTTGATCGCAAAATCCACGGCATTCGCCAGCATTAGCTCGGCCACGCGCACGGTATGGTGGAAATAGACCGAGGTGTACATCAGGGCACGCGCGGTCAGCAGCCCCTCGACTGCTTCGATCCCCTTGCTCAAAATCGCTAAGCGCTCGCGATGCACGCAAAGAGTGCGCATCAAGCGGTCAATGTCTATCATCCCAAGCGCCACGCCAGTGAAGTGGGCATCTCGTAGAAGGTAGTCCATCTGGTCGACGTCGATGTCGCCGTGGATGAGCTGCCCGAGGTAAGGCTTGCGGTGCTTGCCCAGCAATAACAGGCCAACCTCCTTTGGATTCACACCGTGGCGCTCGAGCACCTCGACCACGCTCGGCACCCGCAACTCTCGAAGGCGCTTGAGTTCATCCGGGGGGCAAACGCTGAGCTTGCCCCGCAGGATGTCCCCGGTCAGCTCCATGTGGTCCCTCCCCACGTACTCCGTCATCAGGTACTCAAGGGTGTGGGAGTAGGGGGCGTGGCCAACATCGTGAAGCGCGGCCGCGGCGAGCAGGAGGTTGCGCTCGTTCCCCCGCAACTTGAGTTCCTCACCCGCCTGTCCGACGAGGTAAGCGGCGCCGAGCGCATGTTCAAAGCGCGAGTGATTGGCCCCCGGGAAGGCAAGGTTGGCTAGTCCCAGCTGTCGGATCCCGCGAAGACGCTGAACCTCCGGGGTATCGACGAGGTCCAGCACGAGACCGCTCAGGCGCATGCTGCCGTGCACCGGGTCGTGAATCGTCTTCTCATCGAGTGCCACATTTTCAACCAAGTTTGGGTGTATGTTGGTGGGTAAAATCCTTCCGAAACAACGCTCGAGTGAAACTCTACTCAAACCTATTAACGAAGAAGCCAAAAATCGGTTGGGAATGATATGGGTAAGACGCTCATCGTGTGCGAGAAGCCGAGCGCAGCGGTAAAGATAGCATCAGCGATTGCAGAGAAGCGACCGAAAAAGGGCGAGTTCAACGGTGTTCCCTACTACGAGTTCAAGCACGGGGGCAAGCAAATGGTCGTCATCCCAGCCCTAGGGCACCTCTTCACCCTCAAGAATCTGCAGCCCATGCGCGATTACCCCTTCTATGATATCGACTGGGTGCCCAGCCACGAGGCCGACCGAAAGGCGAAGCGCACCCAAGTTTTTGTTGAAGCCATCCGCGAGCTGGCGAAGGACGCGAGTGACTACATCAGCGCCTGCGACTATGATCTTGAAGGCTCGGTCATTGCGTTTAATGTGCTGCGCTACCTCTGCGGCGCTGAGTCGGTGAAACGGGCAAAACGGATGAAGTTCTCCACCCTCACCGCGCAGGATCTTCGGCAGGCATACGAGCAGCTAATGCCCCGCCTCGATTTCGAACTCATCGATGCCGGCATCGCCCGCCATGTGCTCGATTGGTACTGGGGCATGAATTTAAGCAAGGCTATGAGCGCTGCCGTCGAGGCTGCCCAGCAACGATTCGCCAAACTCTCCGCGGGGCGCGTGCAGACCCCGACGCTGAAAATCTTGGTTGAGCGGGAGCGCGAGATCAAGGCGTTCAAGGCGGAGCCCTTCTGGGTACTGGGCCTGCTCATCGAGCTGGAAGGCAAAGAAGTCGTCGCTGAACATGCGACACCTCGCTTCTCCGACAAGGCAGAGGCTGAACGAGCGCTGGCCGCCTGCAAGGACAAACCCGCTAGGGTCTCGACCATTCAAACGCGTAAATACCGACGTCCCCCACCGATCCCGTTCGACCTCGGGCTCTTGCAACTGGAGGCGTACCGCTGCTTCGGCTACACCCCGATGCGGACCCAACAAATCGCTCAAGCTCTTTATCAAGCCGCCCTCATTTCATATCCTAGAACAAGTTCGCAGAAGCTACCACCAACCATCAATTATGCCGGTATCATAGGGCGGTTGGGCGAAGTTTCGAAACAATACAAGAAATTCGCGGACGAGTTACTTAGGATGCCGGAGCTGAAACCCAACGAGGGAAAAAAGACCGATCCCGCGCACCCAGCCATTTTCCCAACGGGTGAAAAACCAGAGAAGCTCGCAGGACCCCAGCAGAAGCTGTACGACTTGATCGCCCGGCGCTTCTTCTCGGTCTTCGGCAAGCCGGCGCTCGCGGAGAGCATGCGGGTCGAGCTGGACGTTGGTGGACAACCCTTCTTCCTGCGGGGACGACGGGTGCTTGAGGAGGGTTGGCTCGCCTACTACGGCCGCTATGGGGCCACCGAGGAGATAATCCTGCCGCAGCTCAGCGAGGGACAGCAACTCGCCGTGAAGGAAGTGAAATTCGAGGAAAAGGAGACCCAGCCCCCGCCCCGCTATAATCCCTCTTCAATAGTCAAGGAGATGGAGTCTAGAAATTTGGGAACCAAAGCCACGCGCGCGTCCATCCTGCAAAACATATACATACGGGGCTACATTTTCGGCAACCAGATCACCGTCACCGATCTTGGCATCGAGGTCATCGACTCCCTCCTCAAGCACTGCCCGGAGATCGTGAGCGAGGAGCTGACCGCGCAGTTCGAGCGCGAGATGGAGGCGATTCAGGAGGGAAAGCGCGACAAAGAGGAAGTCATCGAAAAGGCTCGAGCGGAACTCGACAAGCTCCTGAAGAAGTTTAGAACGCACCAGCTCGAGATAGGCAAGCAGCTGGGCGAGGCCTACCGCATCACCCGCCA
>CAZNRG010000028.1:0-12865 GCA_964575725.1 Hadarchaeota archaeon (SeqCode) | reverse complement strand
CGATACCTTTTGCCCCACATAGGCTCCCGCCCGAACGACCGCGTCGCCAAGGTATACTACCTAGGTAGGATGGCTGAGCAGGTGATCGAACTTGCGCTCGGCAGGAGAGATGTGGACGACAAGGACCACTATGCGAACAAGCGACTGAAGCTGGCGGGTGATTTGCTCGAAAACGTGTTTAGGCTGGCTTTCCTCAACCTTACCCGAGACATCAAATATCAGCTCGAGCGAGCAAATGCGAGAAGCAGGGAACTCAACGTTAGGACCGCGGCGCGCGCGGACGTGCTGACCGAAAGGATACGGCACGCTCTAGCCACCGGCAACTGGCCGGGTGGACGAACCGGGGTGAGCCAGCTCTTGGACCGGACGAACTACATCGCCGCCATTTCACACCTGCGCCGCGTCGTCTCCCCCCTGAGCAGGAGCCAGCCCCACTTCGAGGCACGCGACCTCCACCCGACGCACTGGGGAAAGATCTGCCCGTGCGAGACCCCAGAGGGCCCAAACTGTGGACTTGTGAAAAATCTCGCGCTGATGGCCGAAATCTCGACCGGGACCGAAGAGGGGAAAGTCGAGCGACTCGTGCACAAGCTCGGCGTCACAAAAATCCAAAAGAGTAGCGAGCGTAAGGGCAAGGGCGCTGTCTATATCAACGGGCGATTGATCGGCATAGGTGAAAATGGAAAACTGCTCGCGAAGGAACTCAGGCGACACCGTCGTAAGGGAAGCATCGACGAGCAAATCAACATCGCACACAGGGAGGACACAAACGAGGTGCGGATAAACACGGACGCTGGCCGGGTGCGCAGACCTGTTATCGTTGTTGAGGGCGGAAGATTTCTCCTAACCGATGAACACATCGAGAAGGTCAAGGGCGGTGAACTCACCTGGCGTGACCTACTTAGGGAGGGAATAATTGAGTACTTAGACGCCGAGGAAGAGGAAAACTCATTCGTCGCAATTTCGCAACAGGGGTTGGCGCCCGAACACACCCACTTGGAACTTCACCAGCTAGCGATCTTGGGGATAAGCGCCGCTCTCATTCCCTATGCTGAACACAATCAATCGCCACGAAATACCTACGGCGCGAACATGGCCAAACAAGCGCTCGGAGTGGGCGTGACCAATATCCACAACCGCGTAGATACGCGGGGCCACTTCTTACACTACCCCCAAATTCCACTCGTCTGGACCAAGGTGATGAACGCGGTCGGCTTCGACCGCAGGGCTGCTGGACAGAACGTCGTGGTAGCAATCGCGACCTACGGCGGCTACAACATGGAAGATGCCCTCATCGTCAACAAAGATTCTATTGACCGCGGCTTTGGGCGAACGACGTTTTACAGGGTCTACGAGGCCGAGGAAGGTCGGTACCCTGGGGGGCAGGAGGACAAGTTCGAGATCCCGAGCGAGGAGATTCGAGGGTACGCCGACGCTAGTCTCTACCGGAACCTTGGGGACGATGGGATAACTGAGGTTGAATCTGAAGTTCGGGGCGAGGACATCTTAATCGGGCGAACCAGCCCACCGAGATTCTTGGAAGAGATAGACGAGTTCGGCATCGCGGTCGAGCACGGACGTCGGGAAAGTTCAATTAGAGTCAGGCCCAGCGAGGAAGGAATCGTCGACATGGTCCTCATAAGCACGACGTCGGAGGGAAACAAACTGGCGAAGGCTCGGGCCAGGGATCTGCGCATACCTGAAATTGGAGACAAGCTTGCATCTAGGCACGGTCAGAAGGGCGTCATCGGCATCATCCTCGATAGCGTGGATATGCCGTTCACCGAAAGTGGGATAGTACCTGATGTCCTCATCAACCCGCACGCCATCCCCTCACGCATGTCAGTAGGGCAGTTGCTGGAGATGATTGCCGGCAAACTCGGGGCGATGACGGGGCAGCGGGTTGATGGCACGCCATTCAGGGGGACGTCGGAAAAACAACTGCGCGAGATGCTTCACGCCTGCGGGTTCAAGCACACGGGCAAGGAAGTCATGTACAATGGGATAACTGGTGAGATGATCCCCACGGACATCTTCGTCGGCGTTTGCTATTACCAAAAGCTTCACCACATGGTGGCGGACAAAATCCATGCTCGCGCTCGAGGGCCGGTACAGGTTCTGACCCATCAGCCGACCGAGGGTAGGGCGCGCGAGGGTGGACTGCGCTTCGGCGAAATGGAACGCGACTGCTTAATCGGCCATGGTGCGGCGATGCTGTTGAAGGAGCGTCTCCTAGAAGCCTCTGACAGGTACACCAGCCTAATTTGCGGCAAGTGCGGCAGCTTCGCGATTTACGACAGGCGGCGGGATCGTACGTACTGCCCAGTTTGCGATGAGGACTCGGAGATCTATGGTGTGGAGATGTCCTACGCATTCAAGTTACTCGTCGACGAGCTTAAGTCGATGTGCATGTCACCGCGCTTGCGGCTGAAGGATAGGGCTTAGGTGATGAACGTGATGCGCATCCCCAAACTGATCGACCGCGTGGACTTCGGCTTGATGTCACCCGACGAGATACGTAAAGTGTCGGTAACAAAAGTCGTCACCGCTGACACCTATGATGAGGATGGTTACCCAATAGAAAGGGGGCTCATGGACTCCCGCCTCGGCGTAATTGACCCGGGCCTGAGGTGCCGAACCTGTGGCGCACGGGCGGGTGATTGCTCAGGCCACTTTGCCCACATCGAGTTGGCGCGCCCCGTTGTCAATGTGGGCTACGTGGACACCGTCTACAACTGCCTTCGCGCGACATGCAGAAAATGCAGCAGAATTTTATTACCGGAATCAAAACTTGAGGAATATCGCAAGTTGATCACAGAGATGAAGGAGACTAGGCGGAAATGGTGGGAGATGACAAGTAAAATCGTTAAGAGCGCGTCCACCACGGAGAAGTGCCCCTACTGCGGCGAAACACAGATCTCACTGAAGTTTGAAAAACCCACCGCATTTGCCGAGGGCAAAAACCGCCTCACGCCCAGCGATGCGAGGGAGAGGCTCGAGCGCATGACAAACGAGGACGCGATGGTATTAGGGATAAACCCGAAAATCGCTAGGCCGGAGTGGACGATCCTAACGGCTTTGCCAGTCCCCCCTGTGACCGTCAGACCGAGCATAACCCTTGAGTCTGGGGTACGATCCGAAGACGACCTCACCCACAAGCTAGTGGACATCATACGAATCAACCAGCGCTTGAGTGAAAACATCGAGGCTGGTGCCCCCCACCTGATTGTCGAGGATCTCTGGGAGCTGCTGCAGTATCACGTCACGACCTACTTCGACAACGGGGTTTCTGGTGTCCCCCCAGCACGACATAGATCTGGCCGCGTCTTGCGCACACTCGCCCAGCGCCTACGCGGGAAGGAGGGGCGCTTCCGTGGAAACCTCTCGGGCAAGCGTGTCGACTTCTCCGCGCGCACGGTCGTCTCCCCGGACCCAAACATCAGCATCAATGAAATAGGCGTACCCGAATATATCGCGAGGATCCTAAGCATACCCGTTCGCGCAACCGAGCATAATATTGAGGATCTCCGCAACCTCGTCCGTCGGGGGCCTGACATTTACCCGGGCGCGAACTGCATGATAAGCCCTGATAGAAAGCGCTATGACCTGCGCTATGCCGATCGTGAGGAACTGGCTAAAACCGTCGAGCCTGGATTCATCGTCGAGCGGCACTTGGCGGACGGCGATATCGTGCTCTTTAACCGCCAGCCTTCCCTACACCGCATGTCGATAATGGCTCACGAGGTTAAGGTTCTGCCCGGACGCACGTTCAGGCTCAACCTAAGCGTCTGCCCCCCCTACAACGCTGACTTCGATGGTGATGAGATGAACGTGCATGCTCCCCAGCGCGAGGAGGCCCAAGCCGAGGCTCGCATCCTGATGAGAGTCCAAGAGCAAATCCTATCGCCACGATTCGGGGGCCCGATCATAGGGGGGATTCAAGATCACATAACGGGCGCATACCTGCTCACGCGCAAAGGTACGCTGCTGACTATAGAACAAAGCCAACAGCTCTTGGCGGCTGTAGGGGTGTTCGCCGACTTGCCCAAGCCAGCGGTCAAAGAAAAAGGCGCCGAGCATTGGACGGGTAAACAGATCTTCAGTATGCTCCTCCCCAAGGGACTTGATTTGACGTTCAAGGCCAAGATATGTGAGAACTGCGCCCGCTGCAAGAAAGAGGAGTGCGAAATAGACGCATACGTGGTCATACGGGATGGGCAGTTGCTCCATGGTGTTATAGACGCGCGGAGCTACAAGGCGCTTGACCGATGTGAAGTATTGGACAGAGTCGTCAAAGATTACGGCACGACAGCTGCCCGAGAATTTTTGGATCGCACTACAAAGCTCTCGATAGCCGCCGCCGCCATGCTAGGATTCACAACGAGCATCGACGACGAAGATATCCCCCCTGAGGCGAAGGAGCGGATAAGCGAGGTGCTCGATGATGCGCGAGAGAAGGTGAATAAGCTGATCGAGATTTATAATGCCGGAGAGCTTGAGCCGTTGCCAGGGCGATCCCTCCTAGAGACGCTCGAGATGCGCATAATGGAAGTACTCGCGGAGAGCAGGGACCGGGCGGGAGAGATCGCCGAGAAATACCTGGGCCTTGACAATCACGCCGTCATCATGGCAAGGACCGGTGCGCGGGGTAGCATGCTCAACCTCACGCAGATGGCGGCTTGCGTGGGGCAGCAGTCCGTCCGGGGCGAACGCCTGAGTCGCGGCTACAGGGGGCGCACCCTCCCGCACTTCAAGCAAGGAGACCTCGGCGCGGAAGCCCGCGGATTCGTAGGCTCCAGCTACAAAGACGGCCTCAAACCACTTGAGTTTTTCTTCCATGCCATGGGTGGAAGAGAGGGCTTGGTCGACACCGCAGTTCGAACCGCACAGAGTGGCTACATGCAGCGCCGCCTAATCAACGCCCTCCAAGACCTTCGCGTCGAGTACGATGGAACGGTACGCGACGATCGTGGTGCGGTGGTACAGTTCGTGTATGGCGAGGACGGCGTCGACCCGACACATAGCGACAATGGAAAAGCCGCCAACATTGAAAAAATAATCGAGCGAGTTGTGGGGGGCTAGTGTATGGTGGGCGTCTCTCCTGATACAATAAAGACCGAAGCTCGCAAGCTGGAGGGAGTGGTCCCCGAAGCAGTAATCAAGGATTTAGAGGGGGGCTTGTTGCGCGTGGGCAAAGAGAAGGCGATAACGCGCGAACAACTCGGCAAAATAATCGAAAGCGTCAAGCAGGCGTACATAAATGCAATGGTCGAGCCTGGGGAGGCCGTCGGCACGGTAGCCGCGCAATCGATTGGCGAGCCCGGCACCCAGATGACATTGCGGACCTTCCACTACGCGGGAGTAGCCGAGCTGAACGTGACGCTGGGGCTCCCCAGATTGATTGAAATCATCGATGCGAGACGGGTTCCCTCCGCCGCCCTAATGACGATTTATCTGAAAGAGAAGTACGCCAGAAGCAAGGAGAAAGCACGCGAGTTCGCTCAAAAGATTGAGATGACCACGGTTGAGGATGTCGTCCTACAAACCGAGACGGACCTCATCAACATTGTGTTCGTCCTCACCCTCGACCGTTCCAGAATGCGGCGAAGGGAGCTAACCCCCTCGAAGGTGGCCTCCACGATCAAGGGGGCGCTGAAGGCGGATGCGCCAATCGATGGAAATAAACTGCGCATAAAACCAACGACCCAGAGCTTGTCCGAGCTGCGTAGGCTCGCTGCGAAGGTAAGGGCACTACCGCTCCACGGTGTTAAGGGAATCAACCGAGTAGTCGTGAAGATGGAGGGCGATGAATACGTCGTTTATACCGAGGGCTCCAACTTCTCCGAAATATTGACGATGCCGGAAGTGGATCAGACGAGAACCGCGACCAATAACATCCACGAGATCGAGGCAGTTCTGGGTGTGGAGGCGGCACGCAACGCGATAATCAACGAAGCGATAAAAACGCTTGAGGAACAGGGGCTCGATGTGGATGTACGGCACATCATGCTGGTCGCTGATATGATGACTACATTGGGCGCTGTGAAACAGGTTGGCAGGCACGGGGTCAGCGGCGCAAAAGCCAGCGTGCTCGCGCGGGCATCGTTCGAGATCACGACCAAGCACCTTTTGGATGCATGCATTCACGGCGAGAGCGACAGGCTCGACGGCATAATCGAAAACGTTATCGCAGGGCAACCAATTCCGCTGGGCACGGGTTCAGTGGAGCTAGCGATGCGGAGGGAAGGAGAAGGTGGACATAAATAAGGAGATACGCCAAGCGGTCGATACCGGCAAGGTCATCTTGGGCACGGATAAATCTCTGAAAGCCATTAAACTCGGGCGGGCCAAATTAGCAATCGTTGCATCAAACTGTCCGCCGGGAGTTTTAGCAGATATCAAGCGTTATGGTGGGTTGGCAAACATCCCAATTCACATTTTCGGGAGAGATAGCGCGGAGCTGGGAGTCGCCTGCGGCAAACTGTTTTCGGTAAGCGTGCTCGCGGTCTTGGAGCCTGGGGGTTCGAATATCCTCAGCTTGGGGGAAACTAGATGAGCATCAAACTCGGCGCCGACGAAATGCGTTACATCGCCCTCTTCGAAGGCTTGACGAGAGCAAGGGTTCACGACTGCATCATCTACGAAAATGGAGACAAGCTCCTCTTCGTCGTGAAAGATGGAGATATGGGCCTCGCCATAGGGAAGGGCGGAAATAAAATCCGGAGGGTAAAGCAAGTAATCGGAAAAGGCATCGAAGTCGTCGAGTACTCAACGGATCCAGTAGAATTCGTGAAAAATATTTTGATGCCAGCAAGAGTCAGAGGGGTTAACATCGTAGAACGTCAGGGCAAGAAAATCGCATTGATAGATGTCGAGAAACAAGACCGGGGGATAGCCGTCGGCCGGGGGGGCAGGAAGATCCAGTGCGCAAAGAAACTAGCCCTTCGCCACCACGGGATTCAAGACATTTCACTTGCTTGATTTTTAAGGTTCGGAGTGAAGTACTCTTTAGGTGGGTAATGTGGGCAAAGGCTCCAGAGGAGAGTTTGCGGCTCGAAAATTGAGTCACAGGCGACAGCTGTTTAGATGGAAGAGTGCCCAATACAAGCGGCGGGTACTCCGGTTGGACGAAAAAGCTGACCCCCTCGAAGGGTCGCCGCAGGGGAAAGGAATCGTCCTTGAAAAGGTTGGAATCGAGGCCAAACAGCCAAACTCCGCAATCCGGAAATGTGTTCGCGTTCAACTCATTAAGAATAGCCGCCAAGTCACCGCCTTCGCCCCGGGGGATGGCGCGATTGGATTCATCGACGAGCACGACGAGGTCGTCATCGAAGGGATAGGGGGTGCGAAGGGTGGTTCATACGGCGATATCCCCGGCGTTCGCTACAAAGTGATGAAAGTGAATGATGTCTCGCTGAATGAGCTCGTGAAGGGGCACAAGGAGAAGCCAGTGCGGTGATCGAGTGGCGTTCAAATACTTTGACAAATGGTCAGTCGATGATATCGTGATAGAGGACGCCGGGTTGAATAAGTACATTCGGTTGGAGCCAGGCATGGTTCTGCATGGTGGCGGACGACATTCTCGCAAACAATTTGGAAAAGCGGGCGCGCCAATCGTTGAGCGGCTGATGAATAAAATCATGCGCTCGGGGCCGGGCGTGAGGAAGCTCGGGGGGCGGGCGATTCGCAGCGCCAAAGCCTGCGGCAAAAAATACAAGGCATATGCCATCGTGCACAAGTCATTTGAAATTGTTCAAGAGCGGACAAAGAAGAATCCGATTCAAGTTTTGGTCGATGCCATACAAAATTCGGCTCCTCGCGAGGAGACGACGCGCATAAGCTATGGGGGGATAACTTACTACGTCGCCGTCGATGCTGCTCCCCAGCGGAGGCTCGACACCGCGCTCAAGAACCTCGCGGCCGGCGCCTTTGCAGCTTCCTTTTCAAGCAAGAAGCCGATCGGGGAGTGCTTGGCCGAGGAGCTGGTAACGGCCGCAAACAACGACACGAAGAGCTTCGCCGTGGCTCGCAAGGAAGAAACCGAGCGGATAGCCAAGGGGGCACGGTAGCGTAAGGCTTTTTACGTGCATCATCGAATTGAAAATAGCTAAGCAGGAGGAGGTATGAATGGCGAAACCACACTTGAACCTGATAACGATCGGACACGTGGATCACGGTAAGTCCACGTTGATAGGCAGGACGTTTTACGAGAAGGGATTGGTGAAAGAGGAGGACATAAAGAAGTTCGAGGCAATGGGTGACAAGGGTAAGACCTTCAAGTTCGCATGGGTCATGGATGCCCTTAAGGAGGAGCGCGAGCGGGGGTTGACTATCGACCTTGCCCACAAGAAGTTTGAAACCGACAAATATTATTTCACAATCATCGACGCCCCCGGGCACCGGGACTTTGTCAAAAACATGATCACTGGGGCAAGCCAGGCTGACGCCGCGGTGCTCGTGGTAGCAGCCGACGACGGGATCATGCCTCAGACCCGGGAGCATGCAGCGCTCGCGTTCACGCTGGGGGTAGGGCAGCTCGTCATCGCCATAAACAAGATGGACCTCGTGGGCTACAAGGAGGACGTGTTCAACAAACTCAAGGCTGAAATAATTGACCTGCTGAAAGCGGTCGGCTACAAGAACCCTGAAAAATTCACGTTCGTCCCCACCTCGGCTTTCCACGGGGACAACGTGGCCAAACCCGGCGACAAGACGAAGTGGTACACCGGGCCGATTTTCTACGCCTCGCTGGATGCCTTCACCGTGCCCGAGAAACCCGTCGACAAGCCGCTCCGACTGCCCGTGCAAGACGTGTACTCGATCACCGGTGTGGGAACCGTGCCCGTGGGAAGAGTCGAAACCGGCGTGCTCAAGACCGGCGAAACCATCGTCTTCGAGCCGGCCGGGGTGAGCGGTGAGGTCAAGTCGATCGAGATGCACCATGAGATGATACCCAAGGCCGAGCCTGGCGACAACATAGGCTTCAACATCCGAGGCATCGAAAAGACCGCCATAAGGCGAGGCGACGTCGCAGGACACCCGAAAACGCCGCCGACCGTGGTCAAGGAGTTCACCGCACGAATTGCCGTCCTGCAGCACCCGACGGCAGTAGCTGCCGGTTATACCCCAGTTTTCCATGCCCACACGGCGCAGGTAGCGTGCACCATCTCAGAGATTACGCAGAAGCTCGACCCGAAGACCGGTGAAGTAATTCAGGAGAAGCCGGAGTTCATAAAGAAAGGGGACATGGCTACGATTAAGGTTACGCCCACCAAGCCCATGGTGATTGAGAAGGCTGCCGACCTCCCGCAGCTGAGCCGCTTCGCCGTACGCGACATGGGCATGACCATCGCTGCAGGCGTCTGCGTTGATTTAACACCAGCAAAATAGTCAGGTCTTTATTATCCCCTCCCCTCTAGGTAGGGTGAGGGTTGTCTTTGCAAAAAGCGCGTATAAGGCTCTCGAGCACAGACCCTAAAAAGCTTGACGAGGTCTGTACGCAGATCGCTGGCATAGCGGAGCGGGTCGGCATCAAGCTCTCGGGACCAGTCCCCCTCCCCACGCGCAGGATAGTGGTGCCCACCAGAAAATCGCCCGATGGTGAGGGAACTGCAACATGGGACCGGTGGGAGCTGCGCGTGCACAAGCGCCT
Source organism: Hadarchaeota archaeon (SeqCode) (assembly GCA_964575725.1). GTDB lineage: Archaea > Hadarchaeota > Hadarchaeia > Hadarchaeales > Hadarchaeaceae > DG-33. The sequence goes on along the minus strand of CAZNRG010000028.1, from coordinate 3,213 downwards.
GATCGACATGCAGGCAGACGAACGAGCGATGCGGCAGATCATGCGCATCCAGGTGCCTGAAGAGGTCGCGATCGAAATCGAGCTCAAGACCTAATTTTCAAATAGTTAATTAGTGAAAGGCATACTTTCATTTTGGTGCCGGGGTAGCCAAGCCAGGTAAGGCGCACGCCTTGAGAGCGTGTGGCCCTTTGGGCCTCAAGGGTTCAAATCCCTTCCCCGGCGCTAGGTGATGGGATGAAACGCTTCGAGTGGGTCGAGCATCCGTCGGACATCGGCTTTCGCGCCTACGGTCGCGACCTAGCCGAGGCCTTCGAGAATGCCGCGCTGGCGTTTTTTGAAGTAATGGTCGACACAAGCAAGGTTGAGCCCCACAAGGAAGTTAAGGTCGAACTCGAGGCCGAGGACGAACAAGCCCTGCTCTATGACTGGCTCGAGCGCCTGCTTTATCTGCACGATACTCAAGGGCTCGTGATGTCAAAATTTAAGGTTGAGGAGCTTTCCCACTTCAGGGGCGGACTCCGAATTAAGGCTCGAGCGTGGGGGGAGCGCTTCGACCCGGCCAAACACGAGCCCAAGGTTGCGGTCAAAGCCATAACGTATCACATGATGGAGATCAAGCGCGAACGAGGGCGCTGCTCGGTGCAAGCGGTGGTCGATATTTGAAAAATTGCACGTTTTTCAAACCAAAGAGTAATTAACGCTGCAATCACCTGTTAGTTTAAGGTGCAAAAATGGTGTGGACAGGTAAGATTAAGCAAATCGACGACGTGCGGTGGGAGATCCCTCAGGACTACAAACACGGCATGCGGGTGCCCGTGCGAGTTTACGCGGACGCTGAGTTGCTCAACGAGATGAGGAGAGACATGACGCTCGAACAGGCCACAAACGTGTCGTTCCTGCAGGGCATCTATAAATACTCGATAGCGCTCCCTGATGGGCATCAAGGATACGGATTTCCAATAGGCGGTGTTGCTGCAACCGACGCAGAAACCGGCGTCATAAGCCCCGGTGGTGTAGGATATGACATCAACTGTGGAGTGCGTTTGCTGCAGACTAATTTTGATAAAAAAGATATCGAGCCGAAACTCCGCGAACTTGTAGACGCGTTCTTCCGCAACGTGCCCTCAGGGCTGGGGAGCAGGGGGAAAGTCAAGCTCACCTATCCACAGCTTGACGAAGTTCTTGAGAACGGTGTAAGGTGGGCCGTCGAGAACGGTTTTGGTTGGAAAGAAGACACGGAGAGACTTGAAGAGGGGGGGTGCCTTGCCGGTGCTGATGCGAGTAAAGTAAGTCGGCGCGCAAAAGAGCGTGGGCTCCCACAACTCGGCAGCCTTGGCAGCGGAAATCATTTTTTGGAGATTCAAGTAGTCGATAAAATTTTTGACCCGGAAGTCGCTCGGACCTTTGAGATAACCCACGAGGGACAAGTAACGGTTATGATCCACACCGGGTCGAGAGGCCTGGGCCATCAAGTCTGCTCCGACTATCTAAGAACCATGGAACACATCGTCAGAAAATATGGCATAACCCTCCCGGATAGGGAGCTTGTCAACGTACCGATAAATTCGCCAGAAGGGCAGGCATACCTCGCAGCGATGGCGTGCGCTGCAAACTACGGCTTCACAAACAGACAGATGATTACGCATTGGGTGAGAGAATCATTCGAAAATGTCTTTGGACAGGATGCCGAAAAATTGGGCCTGCACCTCGTTTACGGGCTCGCACATAACATCGCTAAATTTGAGGAACACCGGATTGACGGGGAGCGAAAGCGAGTCTGCGTGCATAGGAAAGGTGCCACCCGCGCGTTCCCACCGGGGCACCCCGATGTACCCGCAAAGTACCGCGAGCTTGGACAGCCCGTACTAATCCCGGGAGACATGGGCACCGCTTCTTATGTGCTCGTGGGAACCAAGGGGGCAATGGAGGAGACATTCGCTTCTACGGCACACGGTGCTGGGCGCCACATGAGCCGCACGAAGGCCCTCAAGAGTTTCTGGGGCGACGATATCAGACGCAAACTTGAGAACGAGGGGATAATCGTCAAGGCGGCGAAGGCCTCAATCATAGCAGAGGAGGCCCCGGATGCGTACAAAAACATAGACAAAATAGCAGAGGTTTCCCACAGAGCCGGAATTGCTCGGATGATCGCTCGACTGAAGCCTATGGGCGTGGCGAAGGGCTAGGCATATGAAATCGAAACTTTCCGCATCCGTTCTTCTGCCGACCTCGCTCGTTGCTGATGCCCCAGACCTACGGCAGAAAACCCTAAAGATTGGTTCGATCGGCCGTGCGCTGGCGATTTTTCGGGCTAGCGAGGTTTGCATTTATAACGATGATGACTCAAACGTGAAAAACCAAACTACTGATGCGAAGTTAATCGCTGCGCTCCTGCGCTACCTGGAAACGCCGCAGTACCTGCGCAAGCTACTCTGCCCCCGCACTAAGGAGCTTCGCTGCGCTGGCCTGCTGCCGCCTCTGCGAACGCCCCATCACCCGCTCAGGGGCGAGAAAAACAGGCCGGGAGATTACCGCGAGGGAGTCGTCGTCGAAACCAGCAAAAACCAAAGCTTGCTGGAGATTGGCTTACCTGAGAAAGGCGTGATCGACGAAAGTCTTAGAGTAGGCCAGCGGTTAACGGTTAAGCTAGACAGAAAAATAGGCGATTGCATACCTGTCACACCTGTGATGCGAGCTGAAGTTCCCGTGTACTGGGGCTACGAAGTACTGCAGGCAAAAAATCTCTCGGAGGGCTTAAAAGTTCTGAATGCCGATTACTCAATTGGAACCTCGCGGCGCGGTCAAAATTTATATGAAGCCGTGCAAGCGATAAAGAGTAGCAACCCTCGCAGCGTGGCGGTGGCCTTCGGGGGCCCCTACATTGGGCTCTTCGAGATCTGCGAGCGCCAGGGCGTCGATGCGGACAAACTCTTCGACGTCGTGATAAATACAATCCCGAGCCAGGGCACCGCGACAATCCGAACGGAGGAAGCGCTCGTGGCCACGCTAGCGCTGCTGAACGCGCTCATCGAGGGATAGGATGGGAAAGCGAAAACACCGCCCGAGGCGGGGCTCACTCGCCTACATGCCGCGAGTGCGAGCCCCACGCCCGATTGCCCATGTGCGGGCTTGGCCAGCGGAGGCTACCTCGCGCCTCCAAGGGTTCGTCGGCTACAAGGCCGGGATGACCCAAGTCTTCATGATAGACGACCA
>CAZNRG010000027.1:0-12917 GCA_964575725.1 Hadarchaeota archaeon (SeqCode) | reverse complement strand
GCCTCGTCAGAAAGGTCGCTTCCAACACAAAGCTTCCCTACTTCACGGTTACACCCACATACTCCATCTGCAAAGACCACGGCTTCATACCGGGCGAATACCAGAAATGTCCTTCTTGCGGGAGGGAAGCTGAGGTTTATTCCCGCGTCGTCGGCTACCTCAGGCCCGTGAGGAACTGGAACCTCGGCAAGCAGGAAGAGTTCAGGCAGAGGGTTGAGTACAGCTAGCACAAGCCCAGCCGTGCTATTTTCCCTTTCGGGTCTCTTCCATTTTTTTCAGATATCGCTCCGTATCCTCACTCACCCAGTCTGCGACATTGATTTTTGCTATTCTTCCATCCGACTTTTTGATTACAACTTCCCTGATGCCAGCGTTGATTATCGCCCGCTTGCACCTCTCGCAGGGCTTCGCTTCAGTCAACGAGCCATCCTTGTAGTTTCGCCCAAAGAGGTAGAGGGTGCCGCTCATCACGCTCGCCCCATGCCTCGCCGCGTTTATCACAGCATTTTCCTCTGCGTGCACGCTCGGACAAACATCGTAGGCAGTGTTGGATGGGAGATTTAGCTCGTCCTTCAAGCATCCGACCGCCAAACAATTCACCACCCCTCTGGCCGGGCCATTGTAACCAGTACTGACCACGACATCCCCTTTAACGACGATCGCCCCAAATTGTCGCCTTATGCAGGGGGACCTGAGGCAAAGAGCCTTCGCCACCTCCAAATAGTACTCGTCCTTGCTCGGCCTCTGGTTCGCTTTCATGATATCTCTCAATCTATTGATAAATCAGCAAAAATAAACTTTTGCTCCTGCCCGCCTAATCCAACATTGGAGTGATCTAAGTGAATCAAATAGAATTTGAACTCAAAGTACGCTCTGGGCGGTCGAGATGCACGCCAGCAGGTCGTCAAGCGTCGCCAAAAGCGTCTCAATTCTACCATCCAACTCCACTGAAGTAGCTACGCGCGCGTCATCCGCCCTCGTCTTCACCCGAACGCCTTTCGGGGCCTGAAGGTTATCCGGGCGCAGCGCCGCGGCAATCGCTTTGGCAGCCCCCCTCTCCTCATACGCACAGATGACCTTTGCGCGCATCCGCATATGGCCACCTAAAAGGTTCCCGGTTTTATGGTGCCGATTTCTACACCATCCGGCTTTATCCGCATCGAGCCGAACTGCACGGCTGCTACCTCGCCCGCGCTTTTGACGGGCGTGATCACAGCCATCTGGCCCCGCTCGTAGTCTATCCGCTCGATTACCCCTATACCCAACAGCTCATTTGCATCATTCGTCAGCCCAACGATCACTTTTCGCTCGCTGCCCTTGGTTATTGCCCTCACGTTCCCGAATTTTGCCTTGAGTTCTCGGAGCACTCCCTCGCTCAACCTCTTTTTCGAGACAACCAAGAGCCCCTCGGGCATCTGTTCCGCGTGGACTATCTGTGCCCGCACCTTAATCTCCCCCAGATCGATGGGCCTGCCCGTATGTAGATAGCAGCGCTCGAACCTCACCTTCCGCAGATCTAGGGAGAGCTTGCCCGCATCTTCGAAATATTTGCCAAGCAGCATCGCCCGTAGCGATGCGCGTTCGCTGGGCGTTCGTGGCCTAACCTTTGTCGAAACGGGTAATCGCTTTACCTTCGACTGGGAGACGCTCGCAAGCAAGTGTTCGAGCTCCCCCTCGCGCTGGAGGGTGACCACCATATCTGGATCTATTAGCTCCAGGGTGTAGAGTTGGAGAGCCCGCCCGGGACCGCCGAATACCCACCCGGGAGTGTTCACAATTACCACATCCGCTTTTTTCAACCCGTGCTCGACCAGCCACTTCATCCCCACTACGAACTCCAGCATGTGCCCTGATGGGGACATCGAGCCCACGAAGTAGGCGCTCGAGAGCTGAACTTCGTAGAGTAGGGCGACCGGCTGTTCGAGGATTCCCAGCCCCATCGTCGTCGGGGGGCCGATGTCCGCCTGCCCCACATCGCTATCGATCGCCCCAGCCCGGAGTCCATGTCTGAGCATGGTATTCGCGAGGTAGGTGGTGAAAAAAGTCTTGCCAACATCGACATTTCCCATCACTAACAATACCTTCGGCTTTTTTTCAATAACCTCTGAGATAAGCGCGTCCCACTCGCGAGGAATTGTACGCTTCGGTAGCTGTTCGATTTTCCCGTCATGCCCGAGCGTGTACTCGATCAGCGCCTCGCCTCCGACCTCGAGGGGCACAGACTTCGCGCGGGGGATTATAACCTTACTGCCCTTTCCGCGCAACCCACCACTTATCAACACTTCGCCCTCTTTCACTTCGAGACTCAGTTGTCCCTCAAGTCGAACCACGTCGCCACGCTTGAGTCTGAGCTCTGGCAGTCTATCACCTCACTCCGCTTCAAAATCTAGACTAGGCCATTCTTTTTCAAGGATATTCCGCACGATGACCCTTGCCTCCCGCACCTCCCCTTTCTGCACGGGGACCTTCTCGGCGAGACTGGAGATGTTTAGTTGCCTGCTTTCGGCGAGCTTGATTTCACCCGTGTTGATCTCAGCCACCCTGCCAGAAACCATCCGTCCGTCCTTAAGGGTAAACACCACCTCATCCCCCTCTTTCAACTTCTCCATCTGGGCCGATTGAACGACTTTCGGCAAGCATAGGGTAATGATTCCGGGGTAAATTGGAACTTTTTTGTAGAGGTTCCTCAGCTCAGAGAGGATAGCCTCAAGCGCGTGAGGATTACCGCGATAACGTTCGAGGAGCTCGAGTAAAAGCTCCACCAGTCTTTGGTACTCGCTCTGTTCTAAAGTCATTTCATCCCCCCAATCCTCTTTCGTTTAAACGTTTAAAACTTGGGTAAAAAATGGGGCAAGTTACGTTGTTGTAAACTGCACATTAACGTTCAGAAATTGCTCTCCAGTCCAAGTGCTTTCGCCTTCTCTGTATCCTCCTGAGTTGCCTCACCACGCTCGAGCGCCCCCGCCAGCCTGCCCATCTCCTGCACGAGCGCCAGCAACTGGTGCATCACCGCGTACATGGGGGCGGGCTTGTCGACCACGCACTCGGCAGCGCGGTCGTGCCCCCCGCCACCGATGCCCTCCTGTCCGGGATACAGCTCTCGCAAGCGGCCCGCCAGCTGGAAGCACATCGCCCCACAACCCAGCATCCCACCGCCGCCGCGCATCGAAATGTGAACCCCCCGCTCCTTCGGGCAGAAGATGATCATCATCACGTGGGGGTGGCCACCCGCTCGCTTTAACTCATCCATGCGCGTTGAAGCCACGAACGGGAGGATGGCCGGAAACACTGTCGCTCGCATTGCCGGCGCCTCTTCAGCAAACAGCATGTAGATTCCCACGCCGCGTATCTCGTCCAAAAACACCATTTTTTCGGCTCGCCTGCTGAGCAGGGCCCAATCCGATTTATATTGCTCGAACACGCGGGAGAGCATCTGGCCCTTTTGCGTGCGCCCCAGCACGTCTGCGATAGTGCGAAATTCTGCCGGCTTATCTCCCCGCTCCGCGAACTCGAACAGAAAATCGAGGACGAACTCAGGGCCATAGGTTATGTCTGTGCCCAAGGTTTGGTTGTAGAGGTGCGCTAAACAGCCTGCGTGTAGCATCTCCCCAATTTGATTTATCAGCACCGTGCGATTCCTATCCACAAGATCGTACATGGTCGAGCGATCTCGCTTTAGCTCAAACGCGCGCGCGAACTTCTTCCTAGCTCGCTCGATAAACGGGCGCGCCATATCAGCGGAGGTCTTCTGCACTGGATCGAATGCAAAGTCACCGCGACATCCCACGAGCGCGGCAAAATCTTCGTAATCATCGGTGCGCCCGAGTTTGGTGGCGAGCATGTGGCAGAGCAGAGACGCCGCAGCAGGGACCGGGTGGTCAGCCGACGGGTTAAACACGGTGCATTGGGTGGGTCTGCCATCGAGGGGGTGATGGTCGATAATCAAGACGCGATCGATGTACTTGAAGAAATCATCATAGGATTTGAATGTCCCCTTGTCCGTGATCAAAAGCAAATCAAAGCGACCATCTTCTTTCAAAGTTTTCTTGAGCGCATCCTCCCATAACCTGAAGTACGAGGGGAGCTTTGTCACGACTTCCGCGTCCAAGTGGCGCTCGAGCAGCCTTCGGACGATGAAGGCGCTTGCGATGCCATCGTGATCGTGATGTGAAAAATTGAGCACGCGGGGGCGCTTGAGTTCGCCAAGCTTCTCGAGCAGCCCAACAGTACTCGCGAACCCCGGGTCCGTCTCGAAGAGCTGCTGGACTTGATCCTCGTAGTTCATTCACCGCCTCCCGAAAGCGTTTGGTCAAGCTTGACTATAAACTCCTCCATCCGTTCCCGAGGTATCCGGGCCGCAGCCGCAACATCGTGCCCCCCACCATCGCCCCCCACTGCCCCTGCAGCCCTCGCCAAGGCCCGCCCGACATCCACTCCCTGCATCGCCAGGCCGGGTGTGCTTCGGGCCGAGACCTTGAGCTCCTCCGCGCCGATGTCCGCGAGCCCGACGATTGGGCGGTCCATTGCAATGAGCCCGGACTCCATCGCGAGCGAAAGTGCCTCGCCCACTAGGGTCGAATCCACCGCGTCACCGAAGTAGATGTGCCTCAATCGTGGCGTGAGTTTGAAGATATCAAGGTTGGATACGAGCCATCCCAGAGCCTTTAGCATTCGTTCCTGACGGTTGTTCAGGAGGGCGAGCGCCTCCGACTGCACCGTCCGATCGCCCACCGCCAAGGCTAGTCCGAACTCGGGCTTTCGAAAGTCGCCACACGCGTCGAGCACCGCCACGTACTCCCTGAGATCGTGAGGGCCAACCAATTCTTCCGTGGCCAAGGTGTAGGTTGTCCCCCAGAGCGTGTGGCAGAACTCCTCGCTGGTCGCTAGGGGGCCAACTCGGGCGAATATCGCGTCCCGCAGCCTGCGCTCCGCCTCTGAGCCGAGCTCGACCAGGGTGCTCGAATGCGAGAGGCCCATCGTATCGACAAGGGAGCGGCAGGCTGATGGGTTTCCGGAGAGGCCGGAGATGTAGGGTCGCGTCGTCAGCCTGAGGCATTCCACTACTGGCCTCAGGGTACGCCCGACAAGCCTCAGCCCCTCGCCCACGTGCAGGAAACCCAAGTCGATCGCCCGCTTCACAAGGGTATCGTTAACCCCGGTGAACCCCGAGAAAAACTCCTGACGGTCACCGATTGCCCCCGCTACCGCGAGCCCGACGAGGGGCCTGAAACTGCGATCCAACTGTTCGACGACAGAGTAGACCGCGCCGCTAGCGCTCACGTCCTTCGCCCCATTGAGCCCGCACGCGTGGGGATTCAGATAAGTCAGATTTGGGTGCTCAGGGAACTCTCCTGGGTGGTGGTCGATCATGACGACATCGCGCTTTCTGCCGAGGATGAACTTGTGAATCGCCTCGATCTGGTCGCTTCCCTGATCGATAAACACGAATAAGTCGTAATTTTCCTTTCCGAGTTCGGCCACTTCGTCCGGCTTTAACGGACGTGTGAACTTAACGTTGAATGGAACGTTGTACGTGTAAAGACATCTTGCAAAGATCGCTGCCGCGGCTATCCCGTCAGCATCTGTGTGGGAGATGATCTTGGCACGGGTATCGCCGCTCAGCCTCGGCTTGAGAAATGAAACTACCTCCTCGGCCGCCCGCTGGAATCTTCGGATTTCTGCACGCCCCACGCTGGAACCTCCTTATCTTTAATTTATCTTTTCACTTATTACAGCAGGGGCTATAACGCTTGCCGATACAAAAACGCCGAAAAGAAACTTTAAAATAAAAGACGCCCCCCAGCTGGGGGAGCACAGACTCTTAGATGTATACTATTCCGACGATCAACGCTATTATCCCGAATATCACTTGCACGCCGCCGATTGCCTTTGCGACTTTCTTCAACTGCTCGCCCACTCTCGGCAACGCCCCGAAGACACTTATCGCCAAAACGATGCCTGCGATTATCGCAATTGAAGATGCAATAGTTCCTCCGGTGACTGTGCCAAGCAAGCCAAGTATCCCAACTATCACTGCAATTATCCCTATCGGGACTTGGTAAGCGGCCATGGCCTTGGAGACTTTCTCGAGATACTTGCCCGCTGCAGGTACCAGGGGCATTACACCAGTCAGCAATACAAGCCCAGCGATTATGTCCATCAGCGATGCGACATTCACCATTAGGCTCACCCCCTACCAGTTGTAGTTTCTGACATGCTATAGTTGGTTATTAAGCATTATATTTTTTTTGGTAGTAGAACTTGATACCTGTGTTGCTGAATGAAGGGGGCTTTTCCCCAAAAGATTTTTTCCCCTCCATTTAGAAAGGACTATGCATTTGCCACGTATTGGTGTTAAAATAAGTGAAAGCTGTTGTCCCTACGCGCGCACCAAGAGGGCTGCTCGCTCGCGGTCGTAACGCCAGCCCGCGGGCAAAACCCCCTCACCCCTGTAGTACTTGGCTAGCTTGACAATCTCGGCCTCAACCACCTCGAGCGCACGCTTGCTCCCGAAATCCCTCGGGTTGCGGTCGAGATGGCTGTAGAGGGCAACCGCCTTTCGAATTTTATTCACGAGATCCTCGGGCAGTTCAGGCTTCAGACCATGGGCATCCAATATTTGCTTCACGCTTTTCCCTGTTGCCCCCTTGACACTGGGGACGGCGTGCTGGTCGCGCAGGATGACGCCTATCCGGCTCGGTGGGGTGCCCCCCTTCACTAGCTTTACCACGAGTTCCTCCACATCGCTGGCCGACAGCTCACTCAGCCTTGCGCCCGCGCGTCCCTTCCGCTCGCTTGCCATTCAATCACCCTCAGACTTTCTCCCTTTGTTTGTACCACTTGAAAAACGCTTCGATTGCCCGGGCCCGATGGGAAAGGCGGTTCTTCTCCTCCGTTGATAGCTCGGCAAAAGTTCGCCCGTCACCCTCGCTGGGAACGAAAATCGGGTCAAATCCAAATCCGTGTGTGCCCTTGGCCTCTAGCGCGATGGTTCCTTCGACCTTCCCCGTGAAGACCTCTGGCTTCGCTCCCGGCTCGCAGTACCCGACGGCTGACCTGAACTCGGCCCGCCGATCATCTTCGCCGTTCATCAACTTTAGCAAACCTCGGTTGCCCAAGGTTCGAAAGACGAAGTTGGAGTAGGGGCCCGGAAAACTCCGCAGGACCTCGATGAATAGCCCGGCGTCCTCGGCGAAGCAGGGCTGCCTGAGCAGGGCGCATGCCTGCTGGATGCCCGGGCGAACCACTTGCTCGAGTTCGTCCGCTTGTATCTCGATGTAGGGCGTATCGCGGTGCTCGATCTCAATTCCGTGGCGCGCCGCTAGCTCGCTCGCCTCCTCGAACTTGTGGCGATTGCCCGTGACGAAAATTAGTGCCATACGCGTTCCTCCTTTGAAACGTAACGCCCGCGACGCTCAATTTCTTCAACGCGCTTGATCACTTCACATGCCCCTCCACCGAACTCTCGTCGGTAGCCGGCTAAAACCGCGCGGTAAGCCTCATCGGTAACACGAAAATGGATGCTCTGGAGGGCGCGCTTGAGCAGGTGCAGGTCAACTCCGCGAGCCTCAAGCGATGGGTTGTATTCACCCAAACCAAAATCAACAAAGTAAACCTTGCCCTCGCGCGTCAGGATCATGTTCGAAGTCGTGAGGTCACCGTGCACGATTCCAGCGCGATGCAAACGGGCCACTTGGCGGCCGATGAGCTCGCAGAGCTTCCGCCTTGCTTTGGGTCTCAATTTGTCCAGCACGAGCTTGACCTGCTTGCCCTTGACGAACTCCATCACGATTCGCATGCCCACGCGGTCGACCTCATAAACGATTGGCGTTGGCACCCTGGCTCGCTTGGCATCGGCAAAAAGTTTCGATTCGAGTACTGTCCGAGACTCCCGTAGCTGCTGGTCGATTTCCGGAACGCGGTAATGCTTCGAGATGCGATGCTTTACCAAGATCTTTCCTTCACCCGCGCGATGGAGCACGCGCGCAAATGGCTCGAGGTAAAGGTTTGCTTCCGCACCTTTCTTAACGAGCATCAGCCGGCCCTCCAAGGGATGTCGACTTCATCGGTTCGCCAGCGTTGCTTTGTCCCAGTTTCCTCGAGCTTTTGCTTGACCCCGTGTTTGTACGCCAAAACGCCGGTCCAAGCAATCATCGCGCCGTTATCCGCACAAAGCTCCATTGGTGGCACGAAAAATTTTGCGTGGTGCTCTCTGGCCATGAGTCTAAGCATCTCCCCTAACCTCCTATTCGCCGCGACCCCGCCAGTCAGCATGACCTCGCGCTTCTCTGTGTGTGCAACAGCGCGCTCAGTCACCTCAACAAGGGCAGCGAACGCCGTTTCCTGCAAGCTGAAGCAGAGATCTCGCAGGTTGGCCCCAGCACGATGTTTGCGGACGGCCTCCGTCATCAATCCCGAGAACGATAGATCCATACCTTTGACAACATAGGGCAACGCAATGTAGCGTTTACCCTCACGCGCAAGTCGCTCGACGTTGGGTCCGCCGGGGTGGGGCAATCCAACTTCTCGTGCGAAGACATCAAGGCAATTACCCACTGGGATATCAAGCGTTTCACCGAAAACGCGGTAACGACCTGCATCAAAAGCGATGACTTGGGTGTTGCCCCCACTGACGTAGAGAGTAACGGGATCTTTGGCGCGTGCCACCAAGCGGCCGATCTCAACATGGCTGACGCAGTGATTTACGCCCACGATTGGCACTCCCAGCCAAGCCGCTAGGGCGCGTGCAGCTGTGGCTGCCGTGCGCAGGCAGGGGCCCAGTCCAGGTCCTTGGGAAAATGCAACGAGATCGATATCTTTGAGTTTCACCTTCGCACGCCTGAGGGCCCCATCCAAAACCGCTCGTGCGTTCGCGGCATGAAACTGCGCCGCCTCTCGAGGGTGAATGCCTCCCTTCGCGGGCACGTAAGTCTTAGATGCATTTGTAAGCACCTTGCCCCGCGAGTTCACGATGCCCACTCCAAACGTGTGCGCGGTACCCTCGATGCCCAAACACAACATCCCTGAACCTCGAACAATCTCTCGCGCCAGCTCTTATAGCAATTAACCAGACCTAGCTACCGCTGAGCCAAGCGAAGTTGCTAAAGCCCAGAGTAAAAAAGCCTTACTCCGTGACGACTTCAGCTGTCGCAAACCTTCGCCGCACCGCTGTGATGCGGACCTTTACCTCATCCCCGGTATTCGCACCAGGTACGAAGACCACGAAGCCCTGAATGCGGGCAATCCCATCGCCGCCTTTGCCCTTTGATTCGATCTTCACGTCGTGGGTGTCGCCAACGTTCACTGGCGCAGGTGGTCCTCTTTGCTCTCTAGGTCTGTACACTTCTTCAACTCCTTTCTGATGGTCTATCATCTCCACCTCGGTTATTAAGGGTTTGTAATGCAAAAATGCTCGGAACGATTGTCTGCTTCAAGATCCTCTCGGATTTTTTAACGCTATTGTTTAACAAACAGAAATATTTAAGCATTAAAACTTAACAAAAGAGGGGGAACGTGAGAAAACTTGTCCTTGTTTTGGCGATTATTCTGGTTATTCTCGTTGCTGGCGGGCTCGCGCTTAAGATCACTGAAAAAACCGCGCTAAAGATTTTCCACGCAGGCAGCCTAACTTCACCATTTGAGGACATAGAAAGAGGATTTGAAAGCGAGCATAACGTTGATGTGCAACTCGAACCATCGGGTAGTGTTGAAGCCATTAAAAAAATAACCGAACTTCACAAGCCCGCAGACATCGTGGCGGTAGCGGACTATTCTTTGATTTCCAGCATGATGATCCCCGACTACGCAGATTGGTACATTCAGTTCGCGAGAAATCAAATGGTGATCGCATACACCGGCGGGAGCAAATACGCAAGCGAAATCGACAACCAAAACTGGTACGAGATTCTCGGAAGATCGGATGTAAAATTTGGATTTTCGGACCCCAACTCCGACCCATGTGGTTACAGGGCAGTGATGGTTTGTCAGCTTGCGGAGCTATACTATGGGGACCAGACGATTTTCAACAACTTGATTGAAAGCAACACCAACATCAGAGCAAGCTTTGAAAATAACAAGTACAGTATAGAGGCACCGGAAAATCCAGCACCTAATACGGGGAAAATTAGAATTAGCGGTATGGAGATGGAGCTAATATCGGCTTTGGAACTTGGAACCATCGATTATTTTTTTATCTACAGAAGCGTTGCAGTACAGCAAGGGTTCAAATTTTTGGAACTACCTCTGCAAATCGATCTCAGCAGGGTAGAATATGAAAACACATACAAGAATGTTGAGGTCAGACTTTCAGCCGGAAAGACCGTGACGGCTAGACCCATTGTTTACGGTATAACCATCCCCAAAAATGCACAACATGCCGATGTTGCAATTGATTTTGTCGAATTCGTAATAAACGAAACCGGGCAAGGGATATTTGAAAACCTCGGACAACCCCCGATCATACCAGCAGTTGCGAGCGACGTGAGTAAAATTCCTGAAGAACTACGACCGTTGGTGAGCTCATGAAGCTGGGGAAGATGTTCTTAATTTTCATCGTTGCAGGCGTAATCATGCTAGCAATGATTGTCCTCCCGGTGGCCGGCCTCTTCACCCGTCAATTCGCTTTAGACCCGGGAGGATTGGTCAGCGCAGCAAGTGATTCAGTGGTTTGGGGGGCGATAGGCCTGAGTTGCTTTGCTGCATTTCTTTCGGTATTAGTGGCGTTTATCTTTGGCGTTCCGCTTGCATACATGCTGGCTCGAAGGGATTTCCGAGGGAAGGGATTCATTGAAAGTGCAATCGATGTCCCCGTTGTCATACCTCACACCGTCGCAGGTATTGCACTGGTGATAGTGTTCGGGATGCTCGGTGGTACGGTAACAGGAATAGTGGTGGCAATGACATTCGTCTCGGCGCCTTTGTTGATCAACTCCGCAAAGGAAGGATTTCGAAGCGTTGACCCTCGCTTAGAAAAAGTGGCTCGAACCCTCGGAGCGTCGGAATGGGGGGCTTTCCGTAAGGTGGCGTTTCCGCTGGCATTCCCACATATTTTAAGTGGAGCCATCATGAGTTGGGCGCGTGCGATTAGTGAGTTCACAGCGGTAATCATGCTCGTTGGATTCTATCCGATGATCGCCCCAGGATTAATGTGGAAAAAATTTTACACCGGGGGCCTACCCGCGGCAATACCGATTGCAGTTATTTTGATAATAATTTGTTTAGCGGTGTTTTTTGTCCTGCGACACATCCAGGCGAGACTATGATTAAAATCAAAAATCTTTCAAAACGATGGCGCGAATTTTCGCTCAAAAACATCAATCTTGCGACTAAACAGGGGGAATATTTCACTATACTCGGGCCCACCGGTGCCGGGAAAACTCTTCTGCTGGAGGTAATTGCTGGATTTCACCTTCCAGATAAAGGGGAAATCTGGATAAACGACAAAAACGTCACAGAATTTCTTCCAGAACAAAGGAAAGTAGGTTTTGTATACCAAGACTACTCTCTATTTCCTCACCTGAATGTCGAAAAAAATATTGGGTTTGGGTTAAGGTTGAAAAAAATCTCAACCCATGAATCCAATAAAAGGATAAAACACGCTATGAATTTACTCGGTCTTTCTCACCTCTCTAAAAGGTTACCAAAAACCCTAAGTGGGGGGGAACAACAGAAGGTGGCATTAGCTAGGGCGATTGTTCTTGATCCAGATGCATTGCTCTTGGATGAACCACTGAGCGCTCTGGATGCGCCAACGCAGGAGAGGTTGAGGGGCGAGTTAAAGGAACTACATAAAAAATCTGGTATAACCACAATACACGTCACTCACGATCACGTTGAAGCGATTCTATTAGGCGACAAGATAGGCGTCTTGAGCGACGGAAAACTCATTCAAGTTGGGGAACCAGACGAAATATTCCGGAAACCGAAATCGGAGTTCGTTGCAAAATTTGTCGGAGTTGAAAACATCTTCTCAGGGAAATCAGAGCTAAAGAAAGGTCTCGCCCGGATAGATATCAGGAATGTATTGATCGAAGCGGTGACACAAAAAGAAGGCAAAGTTAAAGTCTGCATCCGACCCGAAGATATCATTCTATCAAAAAGACCGATCAAATCAAGCGGAAGAAACATGCTGAAGGGCAAGATAACTGAGATCTCCGACCGAGGCACAATTGTAAAGTTAAAAGTAGATGTCGGGCGCGAGCTGGCGGCAATTATCACCAAGCGTTCTTTTCTAGACATGAAATTAAAAATCGGTTCTGAAGTTTATGCTGCATTTAAGGCATCTTCAGTCCATGTGATTTGATCACAACTTTTGTTTTTAGCAACGCTGAACATTTAAACAACGGCTCAGTTATGTATGGTTGGCGAGTTGATGTTCCTTCGCAAAATCTTTAGAAAAAAACCCAAGACACCCGAACCTCAAGTTGAAAAATTGTCCATTGATTCCCTCGAGGAGCGAGTGAACAAACTTAAAAAGGAGAAGCTCGAGAAGGCCCAATCTAAATTAAACGCCATGCTCGACGGGTTATCTGATGCGCGTGAGGCACTTCTGAATGAATTGAAAACCCTTTCCGAGGCCGAGCCGGCTGGAGAAGTTTATCCAGGATTGCGCAAGACGGCGCTCGAGGCTCGGAGGCTTCTCACAGACAAGCTAACCCGTGCGGCCACCGATATTCGGCGACGCGGGGAGTTCTCGACCAACGACCTCGTGACACTCGATGGCAAGCTGATGAAAATGGTGAACCTCACGACCGACGCAATCGCCACCCACAGCCGTTACATCCGGGCGTTGTTCGAGCCCAACTTTAACGCGATCGAGCTGTGCCTACGACGGTTGCATGGAGCGATCAGGGAGATTCATGCCCTCATCGAAGGAACCCTCGGAGAAATGCGCTCGCTGGACTTGATCTCCTCGAAAA
>CAZNRG010000026.1:0-13114 GCA_964575725.1 Hadarchaeota archaeon (SeqCode) | reverse complement strand
AGCCAAGATCCCTTTATCGCTTAGCGCCGAAAGGTTCTCCACTCGCAGTACTTCCTTTCCTGTTTTTACCTTTGGTTTCTTCAACCTGAAGAGAACCTCTCTTCCAACCATATGCTTGGCCAAGGCCTTCATCGTAGCCTTTCTCGTCTTGAGGCGCTTCACCACCTTCCCCCTTCTGAGGACAGTGACCCTATCGCTCACGCTAAGCACCTCGGGCAATTTGTGGGTGATGAACGGAATTACGGCGAGTTCGCCCTTAGCCATGGCCCGCAGGGATTTCAAGAATCTTTCGGTTTCGAGAGGAGTTAGAACTGAAGTCGGTTCATCGAGGATCAAGAGCTTTGCGCCCCGGTAAAGAGCCTTTAAAATCTCTACTAACTGCTGTTCTCCAGCGGAAAGTTGCCAAACCCTCGCATTGAGGTCTATCTTGAAACCGTATTTCCTGCAGAGTTCTTTTACCTCCCTCTCGGCTCTCCCCTTATCCGGAATTTTTCCCGTCTTCGGATGTCCAAGGACTATATTTTCGAGAGCGGTGTGGGCCGGTATTAGCTTTCGATGCTGGTGGACCATCCCTATCCCCAGGTCGATAGCGTCCAGAGGTGATCTGAATCTGACTCTCTTCCCGCGGATGTAGATCTCGCCTTCGTCGGGTCGCAATATCCCGAATAGGATGTTCATCAAGGTAGTCTTCCCGGCGCCATTCTCCCCGAGAAGGGCGTGAATCTCGCCAACTTTTATGTTAAAATCTATGTGATCGTTCGCGACGACTCCAGGAAATCTTTTTGTGATTCCCTTCGCCTCCAGAACTGTCTCTCCGCGCTTTACTCCAGCCAGAAGACTTTTAGGTGCCCGTTTTCTTTTCTCTTTACGTTTCCAAAATACGAGACCTCTTAATTTCCGAACAGGGGTTAACAATTTCTGAACAGGACCCAACAATTCACGTACACCCCCTTCACGTTGATATCAATTAACGGCGATATAACAGTTTTTCTTGATGTGGGGTGTGCAAAATTCTTCCTCTCATCGACTTTCTCTAGAGAATGGTACTTTTACCTAGACTTGATGGTCGGGCTTCTGTTGGGGATGCGGCTGGGCTGGAGATGACGGGCCAACAGCTATTCCTAGGCCTTCTTTAAGAAGATGCCTTCAGGGTCTACCTTCTCGCGGAGAATTTTTATCTCAGATTTGGTGGGGGGCTCGGTCTCCTTTGCCCGCGAAACATCGAGCTTAAAACCTGTGTTCTCTTTGACCCGCCCGGGCGTCACCCCTGGATGATATGATGCGAGATAGGCTCGCTTCGTCCTCTCGTCGAACCGGAGTACCCCCAAGGTAGTGATCACTGCAGAGGGGCCGCCCCAAGGCAGCCCCACCTGCTTCCTCCCCTCCGGCCCATCAATCCATCCTGGGCTCGTAATGTAGTCACAGTGCTCCGGGAACCGCCGCTTCTCATGTACTGCAATGATTATCGTCCGCTTCGATAGGCAGGCGATGTCTCCCGAACCCCCGCTGCCGGGAAAGCGGACTTTTGGGCGATGATAGTCGCCGATGCAAGTCGCGTTTATATTCCCGTATGCATCGACTTGCGCCCCGCCGAGAAATCCGACATCTATGAAACCACGCTGCAAAACAGTTGAAAAGACGTCGAATAGGCCCGTCGCGGTCGATGCAGATCTCATCGTACGCGGATCCCCAACAGACATCGGGAGATGAGCTAGCTTGCAGTCAACTGCTCCTGCCTCGAAGACGATGACGCAGTTGGGGGCATTGGTGTGCTGTGCGAGCATTGCCCCAAGCATCGGCAGACCTGTTCCCGCAAAAACGATTTCATGGTTCTTGATCTCCCGCGCAGCAGCCACCGACATGAGTTCCATCAAAGTGTAATTTTTCGCGTATTTTTTCTCCATCCTCCTACCTCCGCTTGAGCTTGGGGGCATACCCTAGCTTTTTGTCCGCCTTGAGCTTCCGGAGTTTTTCATCGCCCCCGATTTTTTTCAAATACTCGTTCCAATCACTTATACCATAGATATACTCATCGAGGAATTTTTTGAACGAATCATCACCTCTCGCTCGCTCATGATACATGTGCAGAAATTCTGGGTCGTAGTCGTAGTATCGGTAGCACGCGTAGGGATGTGCACCGTAAGGCACCTTGACGATAGCGTTCACACGGAAGAACGGAATGCAATTGTGCTCGGGGTACTCACGCAGCTCCTCGGACTGCACGATTTCCTCGCATGTGACGATGAGCTTCTTTGCGCATTTTGCCTGTTGCTCATCACCGAAATTTTGCCCATAAATCCGAACGGTCCCCTGAGCGTCAACGACTTGTGCATGGATAATCGTGACGTCGGTTTGAATTGCTGGGAGAAGAACGATTTTATCCCCTGTGAATGGACAGTCCATGACCACGAGCTTCTTGGGGGCTATCTTTGAGTCGCCTTTTCGGGTCTCCTCGCTGAAGCCTTCCTTATTGACCATGTCGGAGCCGAGCATTGTTCGAGTTGGGATAAAGGGGATCCCCATAGCGCCGGCGGCAAACCGCTGGACCATCCCGAAGTTGCTGTAATCCTCCCACTCGATCATGCCTCCCTCGACCGCGCGCCTGAACCTAGGTCCGATTCGGGCGAAGGCCTCATCAGCTTCGTAGGCCAGCTCCACTCTTCGGATGCAGCCAGCACCAATTAGCATGTCCCAGTCGCCGCCGGGAGAATGCCCGTAGGCGTGGAGGTTTCGCTTTTTCTGTCGTATCATTTCATGTACGAAAGCCATCGGATGACGCTGAGTTGTGAAACCACCGAGAGAGATGCGGGCTCCATCCGGTACCAATTTCACCGCTTCGGAAAGGGTCATGACCTTGTCCTCGGCCTCAGATGGCACTAGGTCACCTCTTACCACGCCTATCCATACTTCTCAGCGAATGCCTTCAGCGCTTTCTTGAAGCAATCCATAGGGGCCCGCACGAGGCCGAATCCGACTCCCCCGACCCCGGCTTTCTTGTGGGTCACCCCTGTGTTTATGGATGGCTCTATCCCGGTCTCGACAACCTTTCGCAATTCTATCCCTAGTGAAGTCCCTTCGAAGTTCATGTAAGGAATTGTAAAGCTCTTGTGTTTGGCGATGGTTATCTCCCTCATCTCCCGCGTGAAGTCCTCTGCATTTTTGACGGTTCCCCCGACGACTTGAACCACCGCTGGTGCGCAGATACAAGCGAAGTTACCCAAGCCCATCGTTTCCATGATCGCGCTATCGCCGATGTCCCCGCCTTCGTCCCCTTCTTTGAAGCCAGGGAAAAACAGCGTTTTCGGCTTGGGGACCGGTGCGGCGAACCACTGTCCGGGAAGACCGCTAACCCTGATCCCAAAGTCGGTTCCGTTCCTCGTCATCGTGGTAACTATCGTGCTGTACTCAATCCCATGTCCTGCATCGAGCATCGCTTTAGATGCTGCCATCGAGAGCTGAAGGAAGGTCAGCTCGTTTTTGCCCATGAACTCCATCACTCTGCTGACTACCTCTTTGTCAAGACCTGCCGCGACCATGTGGGGGCCAATGGTCTTCATGAAGATGAGGCTTGCCGCAGTATTCCTGCAGTGAAGCTCGTCGCCCATGTGGAGCGCTTTCGCCATTATCCCTGCGAGATCTATTGGGCCCGATTTCTTGAACGCTTCTGTCAGCACCGGAGCCATTTCGCTTTCCATCCACCTGAGCCTGTCGAGCACTTCGCTTGAATAAGCACCGTATCTCAGGACTTTGCCAAGTCCCTCGTTGAGATTGCTGTAGCTCATGTTTCCATGTGCTTCGTTCTTAACCATGTAAACGGACATCGAAGGCGAGATTATCCCGGCCATGGGACCGACTGAGTCGTGGTCGTGGCAAGGGGCGAATTCTATTTCTCCGCGTTCGGCCATTTTCGCTGCTTCCTCCGGAGTGCTGGCCCAGCCCTCGAAGACGGCGGCGCCCATCACGGCCCCGCGTTGAGGGTCACACATCCTCTCCCACGTAATTGGCGGCCCCGCGTGGAGAAGCATGTGCTCTTTCATTTTAGGAATAACGTCCTTCGCTTTTTTTATCCCAATCGCTACCGGCTTAGCTTCAATTATCTTCTTGATGGCTTTCTCGTTTGCTTCCTCTATCTTTCCCACACATATCACCTCCTTTAATTGATTCATAGTTCTTTCAATTTATCGAGCAGCTTTGCCATCTCCCGGTCTCCCCCGGCAGTTGGTCTCCAATCGACGTGAACTGAATCAGCCCCTTGGTCCTTGAGGCTATCGTGAAAATTTTTCGCACCAACGTTTATGATCTTGGGCTCGCGCAGAAGCCTCATGGGTTCCTTCACGGATTTCCCCCCACTATTTTCCCCCAAACTTTGCCCCTAGTTGCAATGAGTGCGGCCATCCGCGCCGCTTGAGCGTTGCTCGGCATAACTATCACGCCTGCGCCCTTAAGTTTTTTCTCCTGGGAAATTAGGTTTTGGGGATCTTGGGGTGTACCACAGACCGACGCCACTACCGAAAGATACCTTCCATCCTTCTTCGCGATTTCCTTTGCCTCAAGTATGGTCGGCGCTAGAGCACCCCCTGGGTCTTCGTGAGCACCGTGGCCAAGCACTATATCCAGGAGGATCACCGCAGTTTCCGGGTCTGAAGCCTCGGCCAATATTCGCTTCTGCCTGAGTTCGTGATAAATCATCGGGTGGGGCTTGCCGATTTCGGCCGTGAACTCATCTTCCCCTAGGTCGACGAAGGCGTGCTCCTTGCTCTTGTTCGAATTCTTCAATTTTAGCTCCGGTTTCAGCGGCACGTTCGAGTACATGTCTCCCACCAAATCCCTTGAAACTATCATGGCCTCACTGCAGAAAGTCCCACCCGAGTAAATGCCACGGATGTAACGCTGCCCTGCCACAAGCTTCTTGAATTCTCTCTCGGCAGTGCTCTTGACTTCGTCCAAGTCAGCGGAGAATATCGTGCTTCTGGGTTTCTCCCCTCGATGGAGTGCCATCGCTTTAGCTGCTGCATCCTCAAGCGTGGCGGCGGGAGTCAACCCAGCTTCCTCGATGATTTTTGGATCACCACCCAAGAAACAAATCACCACGGGTTTCCCGACTTGGCTTGCGGCTTCCAAGATGCGCTTTGCCACGGTTGGGGACGGGGGTTTTGAGACCAGAACGATGGTCTTGGTTTCCGGATCGTCGGCTAGACCCCGAAGCCCCATTAGCATGGTAATCCCGCCGACCTTGTCATGCAGATCGTGGCCCCCGGTGCCGATGACGTGGGAAATCCCGGGGCCAGCATTTATCAACGATGAAACCCCTTGGGCCCCAGTTCCCGCAGCCGCGACAACTCCAATGGGGCCCCGCTTGACGACGTTTGCGAACCCGATGCCGATTCCGTTTATGATCGACGTGCCACAGTCGGGCCCCATGACCAGCAAGCCTTTTTCCTTCCCGAGGCGCTTCAGCCGCACCTCGTCCTCTAGGGGGACACCATCGCTGAATATCATGACGTGCTTACCCAGCTCCAGCGCTCGCTCAGCCTCCTGGGCAGCGAACGCACCCGGTACCGAAATTAGAACGAGGTTAGAATCGGGTCTCGCCTTGGCTGCGGAGCCCAACGTTTTATAAACCTCTTCGGCCTTTTCTGCCCGTTCCCTCACCGCTTCAGCCATCATCTCTATCGCCTTTGAGATCGCCTCCTCCGCACGCTCCGGGCTCACGGCGTCAACCACGATTGCCAGATCGTTGGGGCCTGCGCGCGAGACCTCATCGGTGAGAGTGCCGGCATCTCTGAGCAACTCCTTGTTAGCATCGGTGGCCATTATTGCCGACGCCTGCTGAACGCCATCCAAACCCCCGAGCTGCTGGGATATGCGCATCAAGAAAATAGAATCTCGGTACTCGCCCTTGCGCACGCAGCTCTTAGTAACCATCTCGGCCCGCCTCTGTTCAGCTCAAAAATTGCTGGAAAACCTTATAAATTTACCTTGCTCGACGAGATTTCATTGCCGCCGCGGCCAGCCTAAACAACAATTTAGAGCCCAGCTGCGGTAACCGTGATGCTAGCACCCCAGCAAAGAATCAGGACCGCAATGGGGCCTGCGCGATAGAGCCAGGGCTTTACCCTGATCCAATGGGATAGAGCCAGATCGATTTTCACACCAGCTAGGTATCCAAAAGGCAACGTCGCGGCACTCATGGCGGTAAATGCCGTACCGTTCGTGGCAATGAACGCGAGCTGCCCGCTTAGTCCTGTTGCTTCCAAGATGGGGGCACCTAGGCCGACGACGGTGTAGACGAAAGCGATTGAGCTCAACATGGCGGACAGTGCCCCAATGCCCGCGAGGGTGAGGGTACTCAGGGGCACTTTCCTCGCCACCAGACTCGCTACAAAACCGAAGATGACCGAGGAGAGGACGATGGCTATGGCGGGATTGATGAGGGGGTACGTCGTGAGGGGCGTCGTGAAGGCCGGCACATTCTGGATGGGAATGACGAGAAAGCTGAAGGACGCCGCCACTAGACCTATGCCTAGCAGCATCGCGGGTTTTTTGTAGATAGCCAAGGCCGCAGCCATGACGGGAAACCCAAAAGCAAACATCAGGAGCGGACAGGGGCACATGTGGAGCTGGCTCTTAAAGAAAGGGCCAAACCCCAGCCTCAAAGCTCCCCCCACGGTGCATTCAAGGGCCCCCCAAATGGAACCGAAAATTAAGATTCCAATCCAAGTCGGATAGCTCGCAAGACTTTTTTGAATTCTTCTTGGGATGCCCTCCACCTCCAAACCGCTCACGACTTTATTACATTTAAGCTTACGAGGTTACTTCTCCATCACCAAGAACTCAATCTCGCCCTTGCAATTTTTCGGGCTTACCATCCCCCCGCTCTGGCTGATCTTCTTCATTATCTCCGCTGGTTTGATCACATCGACGCCAGCGAGTAAGTCGGCCCCGTAGTCGAACAAGACCTCGGACATCGGGGTGCTCGGCCCAAGGACAATTGTGTAAGCACCCCTGCTCAGCTCCAGCAGATGCTCCAGAGATTTGTTTACGAGAGCGGATCCTGTGATGACCGCTAAATCGCTTTTGGGCATTTTGTGTTCGGCCGCAGTCGCCGGCAATATCCCGGCCTCCGGATCGACTAAGTAAGGGTTCAGCTCCAAGACCCAGAGCTCCTTCGCGACCGCCCTAAGCTCTGAGGTTCTCGGAAACGCCCCCACCATCGTGACCCGCTTGTTTTTCCCTTCCTTTATGGCAATGTCGAGCGCGTTGACTCCCCGCTTGCCCTTGGGTTCAATCATCGAGTTTATCGCAGCTACCCCGATGCCCGCTTCTACCAAATGCCAAGATCTCGCGTACTCCGCAAGTTCTGGGGTCGTTTTTTCGGTCAAGCGCCCAAAACCTCTGATGGTGCAATGGGCAGTGGCCGGGCTGGCGTAGGTTCTCCCTAGCCCGCAGCGCTTGCCCCACACTCCCGTCCAAGTAATTCCGACTCGGACATCTCTCACAGGTGCTTCATTTCCCCGCACCGAGCGGATGAGATCGTCTAGGAGTTTCATCTGCAATCCCCTTTCGAAATCCTTAGTGCATTACAAACCATAAGTTTTGCCGAAAGCGAAACTCATGAGTACTCGGCGTTATTTGTGTAAAAATGATGAAATTATTTTATTATGCACGAATTATCGGCGATTATTTATCGGTGCTGAAAGATAGATAAAGCACCCTGCGATGGGAAAGGTTATCCGTTACTTCACGGACTGCCCGGGTTTCAAAAGCCCGGGTATTTTAAACATACTTCAAGTGACAGGCCCACGTGGCTTGGTCGTGAAAGCCGATATTTATTTATTTCCTTAAAACAAACAACCAATTGCCAGAGAGCTAGCGTTATCCGCTATGCCGCGGATCGCTCGAGCGTGAAAGCGCTCGGGCGTTTTTGTTTTTGATTACTCACCAAGGGGATGACAGGTTTACTCTTGCCAGCGGGCTTTTGGTTCGAACCTCGCTTTTGTGATTTCGCGGGGCCGGCGGGATTCGAACCCGCGGTTAGCTCTTAACTAGAGATCGACCCTAGCCAGAGAGCCGCCTTATCCAGCTTGGCCACGGCCCCTCCTGCCACCCCCACGCCTTTGCGTGAAGGTTGTTTATAAGGGGGAAAATTCCACTATCCGCCGCAATCCTTATAACTTCCGAAACACATTTTCAGCCCGGAGGTTGTAAAAATGGCTAAAGTGGACCAACTGGTTCAAATGGTTGAGAAAAAGAAGGTGAAAGCCTATAACCTCTCGCAGCCGCTCGGCATCCACACGCACTTTTGGCCATACTACCCGCCCTTTGAGATGAAATACTTCAAGCGCAAGCCGGAACATGGAGTGAATGCCCAGTACATCAAGAGTTCATGGCACATCGGCACCCACCTCGATGCGCCCAGGCACTTCCTGACGCGGGGCAGGACCATCGACCAGTTGCCCCTGGAGTGGACATTCGGCCCAGGTGCAATCGTGGATCTGAGGGACGAGATGGACGACCTAGCCGCCTACACCCCGAAGATGATCGAGGAAAGGGTGGACGTGCACAAGGGGGATATCCTCATCCTCCACACGGGCTGGTACAGGTACGCCGCGTACGGGCCGGAGGCAGATGAAGAGCGCTACATACTCCGACATCCCGGAGCCCACCCAGACATGGTCGATTGGCTGATCAAGAAAAAAATACACATCTGGGGCGTCGACGCCGTTTCCACGGACCACCCGATGGACTTGCCGATAGGCAGATTTCTGGGCAAGGGCACATTCGGTCAGTGCGACAGGGTCCGGGCCCTCGCCGAGAAGAAGTTCGGCGGCAAGGCGGCGGTGGACAAGCTTTTCCCGGAGGAGGACTACCAGCTGACCCACAACAAACTGTTCCCCCGCGACTGCATCCACTTGGAGAACATGGGCGGAGATATAGGCAAACCAGAGCTTCAAAACAAGCGGCTGACCATCGTGTGCTCCCCGATTTTGATCGAGGGCGCGGAATCAGCTTGGACGCGAGTGCTGGCATTGCTCGCAAAGTGAGTCTACTAATTGCCCCGCGAAACGCAAACGTGGGGCGTTATTTTTAGACCCAATCGTCGAGAGGGCGGCTCAAGAACGTTCGATCTACTTTTTTGAGACAGAGATTCCCTCACTCGTCATTCGCACTTTTACTTTTTCCCGTGGTGTGAAATTCAGGGCCTTGACCATAGCTTTTGGGATCGAGATGACCAGCGACCCGCCAATTTGCTTCAGCTCACGCTCCTCCTCGAGCCGCGGCTTCCAGATTCCGAGCTTGGTCGCCTTTTCCTGCGCTCGGGCGACTTGCTCCGCCGTGTAAAATTCTTCCCCGCATTTGGTGCATGCGTCGACCTCTAACTCAGGTTCGATGACCACCCGCCCCATGACATAGGGTGCCTTCTTGCGTTTGACCGCCCCTCCGCAAACCGGGCACCGCTTGAGATATTTTCCCGCCATCATATTACCCCCCTTGTGGTTTGCCCGATGTTTATCACGACAATTTTGTCCGCCAGCTCAGCGTATCTGATCAGGACGAACTTTCCGGCGAGTTTGCCCTGCACCAGCCATTTTCCGGCTTTTCGACTCTCAAGTCTCCGCTCCCCTTCTTCCATCATGGAAACCAGCTTGTACACCGAAATACCGAGCCGATCCATCTCGCGCCGAGCTGACTTGGTTATCACGAGGCGTTTGCCCTTCATGTTAAACATTTGTTTAACCTCTATTTAACTTTTTTGAAACCCCTAAGCGTGGTTTGATTCTTCAGCAACTTCTCCCGCCGAGGCTTTGGGCGGAGGTTGTTTATAAGGGGAAAAATCGTCGGGGGGCGATGGTCAAAGGCACTCAAAAGCCTTATTTGCCGTAAGAACAATTTTTAACTGCCGTCGGGGGTGCGTCTTTTCCGGGCTTGTCCCGGTTTTTAAATCCGTATATTTTATTTTCTTCATATATTGTCTGCTCTTGTATCCAAAATAGAGGCAAGCCCGCGCCGACGGTCGCGCGGCGTGGCCCCGGCGGGATTCGAACCCACATCTCACCCTCCGTCGGGGGTGCGTCTTCTCCATTAGACTACGGGGCCGACTTGCCTCCGCCTAGGCTTTGGGTGGGGCTTTGCTCCTAAAGCGACTCCTGCCCCTAAAGTCGGGCGTTTGCTCCTAAAGTAGCCTCTGTTTAAAAGTCCGAATTCTGTTTAAAAAGTCGGGAGCATATGGTTTCATGTGCTCAGAAATTTTGGAATACGCACGCGCTAAAAGGAGAATAAAAATGAATTCAGATAAAAATACTCCTATGGCAAGACAGTGAATCCCCCTATAAGCAACCCCACTTCTCCGAGTTCTTCGAGTTCATAAGTATCAAATCCTTCTATATTTGGGTATATGGGAACATCTCGCATTGGCGGTTTATAGTCCGGGAGTAGTAGAAGCATGGGCAAGAAGAGGGAGAAAGATATATAAATAGAATAATCACCAATATTTTTTAGATAGGAGTGATACAATATATGAAAAAGTCAACACAAGAAACAATAACCGTAATAATGGTTGTGTGGATAATGATATTAGTCACAGTGGCTGTGGCTAAATTTGTGGGGTTGTTCTGAAATATGGTTCGTATTGGTTTTCTTGGTGATAATTTCTATTAATATTTTTGTCTCACAAAGCCTTTGGGTGGAGGTTGTTTATAAGGGGGAAAATTGTGTCTCAACAACTTTCGATTACACTGAACTCCTTCGAAAAACGCACTTCGTACAAGCGGCTACACCTTCTTGATCTCCGCTAGCAATCTCCTCAGCTTTTCGCTATCGGCAAATACCCAGACTATCCTGCCGTCTTTCGTCACGATTATTTTGTTTGAGCGCTGGAGGTACTTGAGGACCAAATTAAAGGTCTGGTACATCACCTTCTTCGGCAGGCTCCTGAGCAGCTCGGCCTTCGTCGGGTATTCCTTGGCGCTCCTGATGGCATCCTCGATCATCATCACCGTGTCCAGCCGGGGGTAGTGGATTATTTTCGGTCCTTTTCGCACGCTTCCCACCATAAATTGTTGGTTATATAAGTTTATATAATTGGTAGAATTCGTATCAAACGTTTTGTTCATCGCTCCCGCCGAGGCTTTGAGCGGAGGTTGTTTATAAGGAGCAAAAATCGTCGGGGGCGGTGCTCAAGATCGCGCTCGAAAACCTTATTTGCCGTGAGAAAAACACTTAACTGCCGTGAGGGGTGTGTCTTCTCCGGGCTGGTCCCGGTTTTTTAAATATTTTTATTTTTTCATTTCTTCTCTTCTTTTTTATCCAAGTGGAGACAAGCCCACGCCCACGGTAGCGTGGTCGTGGCCCCGACGGGATTCGAACCCGTATCTCACCCTCCGTGAGGGGTGTGTCTTCTCCGTTAGACTACGGGGCCGACTTGCCTCCGCCTAGGCTTTGGGTGGAGGTTGTTTATATGGGGAAAATCCAGCCTTCATCACCCAACGCTGGCTAGAAAAAAGTGGGCCGCAACTCAAATACTAATGCATCAAGAACACATCACTAGTGGGAAAATGGACGTCCTTGAAGCAATTCGGAAGCGCAAGTCGGTACGGGCGTACGCTCCGACCCCGGTGCCGCGCGAAAAGCTGGAGCGGGTCCTGGAGGCGGCTCGTCTAGCACCCTCGGCCGAGAACCGCCAGCCCTGGTACTTCGTAGTCGTGACGGACCCTGAAAAGCGGAAGCGGATTGCGCGAAGCGGGGTGTTCGCCGGATTTCTGGCCGAGTCCCCAGTAGTGATCGTGGGGTGCGGCGACCGGAAGGCCTCGCCGAAGTGGCACGTGGTGGATGTCGCAATCGCCATGCAGAACATGGTCCTAGCGGCGACCGCGGAGGGCCTGGGGACCTGCTGGGTCGGGAGCTTCGACGAGGGGGTGGTCAGGCGCCTGCTGAAGATTCCTGAGCGCTTCAAGGTAATCGCGCTCCTGGCCTTGGGCTACCCGCGCAAGAAACTCGACCTTACGGCGAAGCTGGTGCACCTCGTCCACCGGCGCAAGAAGTTAGACAAGATCGTGGGCTTCGAGGAGTACGGGAAAAAGCTCCCGGCGTAGGGGGCCTTCGCGCGAGTGGTGGCGTCCCTCGGTGAGTGAATTGCGCTAGTATTTTCCCACACCATGACCGGAAGCTTCAGATAGGTTGGGTTGATTGGGTGAAAATTCAGTACCCGAACCTTCTCTCGTATTCTTTGTGAGGAAGCCACTCCAAGATTATAGAGATAACGATGATCTCGTTGCCCCTGACGGAATACAACAGCCTCCAGCCCTTCGGCAGATCGTACTTCCAGAGGTTATCCACCCAGTACTTCCTTAGGTAAGATTTTGGGATCAGTTTTTTCTGAATTTGGATCCCGCAAAAAGCGTTTTCTTCCAAGTCGCTGAAGGCCTTGGTAAGCCGTTTGAAAAGTTCCCGCTCCGCCGCGTCCCCTTTTTCAAGAGAGTAATATGCTCGCTTTACCCTCTCGTCGACAAACTTTACCTGCGAGCGCAATCGCATCTAGGACCCGGTCCGCCGCGGCTTTTCCCAGAAGAGGTGCTTGAATTTCAGGTCCTGTTTCACCTTTTCGGGGTAGTAGATCCAGCCGATCTTCCCCTCGGCGTCCACGGATATCTTCCCCGAGTAGAGCAGGTAGTCAATCACGACGCAGAAGGTCTGGTACATCATTCGCTTCGGTAGGCTCCCCCACAGCTGCTTTTTCTTGAATTCTCCGTCGTGCTTTTGGATGAATCGCTCCACCATGAGCACGGTATCCAGTCGCGGGTATCTCAGCGGGTAAGCTTTTCGCGGCATCTCGGCCCCCTTATTAGTTGTATCAGTTGATATACTTAAAACTTCGGGGTTAGATCCCGCCCGCGCAGGCGAAAGCATGGAAACATCTTCATCTGTTGGCACGCTGCCCGCCGAGACTTTGGGCGAAGGTTGTTTATAAGGAGAAAATCTAGCCTTCAGGGATTTAAGAAAAGCATAGAACGGTTATCTAGGACCACCATGCTCGCTAGGAAAAAGTTGTTAAGGGTCGCTGGGCTCTGCGGGGTAATCGCTCCGGTGGTTGCCTTCTCGTTAATTTTCCTCGCCA
>CAZNRG010000025.1:0-13371 GCA_964575725.1 Hadarchaeota archaeon (SeqCode) | reverse complement strand
CGTATTTTACTGCAACCTTCGCTTTCTCCACTTCCTCATCGAGGTTCACGTAATCAGGAGAAGACCCCACGTTCGCGTTTACCTTCGTGCGGAGGCCCTCACCGATACCTTTGGCCTCAACGTTTTCTCGTTTGATATTAGAGGGGATGATTAGCCTTCCCGCCGCTAGCCCCCGCAGGATGAATTCTACTGGCTTCCCTTCTACCTTCGCAACCGCTTTCATTTCAGACGTTGCCGTGCCACGCTTCGCCTCAGCCATCTGCATAGCTCGCCCTCAATATCACGTTGCGACCTCGGTTGAAAAAGCTTTCAATTTATTAAGTTCCAAGTTCACGTATAATTGGAGGTAGTGGGATGGCAATCCAGGTTGTTAAAAAAGATGGTAAGACCGAACCCTTCCAGCGCCAGAAAATAGTTAACGTGTGCACGGCCGTAGGAGCTCCCGCCGATGTCGCCGCAAGCATCGCTGACGAAATCGAAAAGGCAGCGCGCGACCAGATGCCCACGAGCGAGATTCGAGCGATGGCCTTAGACAAACTTGGCAAAATAAAGCAGGAATGGGTAAATAACTGGGCGCAATACGAGCAGACCAAAGGGGAGAAAAAGTAGCGTTCTCCCCTTGCGCCAAACCTGCTGAGGCGACGGGGTTGGGATGGGGTCTAGCGTTATTGCTCTCCTTACTGATTTGGGGAGTAAAGATTACTTCGTCGGGGCGATGAAGGGCACGGTCCTCTCGGTGAATCCTGACGCTAAGATCGTTGACATTACGCACGAGGTGCCGAAGTACGACGTTCGGGGAGCAGCGCTCATCCTCGCACAGGCCGTGAAGGCGTTTCCAGAGGGCACGATTTTCGTCACCGTTGTCGATCCCGGCGTTGGAACCGAGCGGAAGTGTGTGCTGCTCAAGACGAAGAATGGGCTATCTTTCATCGCTCCCGACAACGGAGTTCTGACGCTAGTGGCCGAGCAACTGGGCGTGGATAAGATTTACGAGATAACTAATCGAGAGCTGATGATGCCAGAGGTCTCGCCAACTTTCCACGGGCGCGACATCATGGCCCCCGTCGCCGCCCACCTGGGCCTCGGCGTCAAACCCAGCGAAGTCGGTACCGAGCTAAAGGAGATCAAACTGCTCAAACTTCCGCGACCAACGGTGACTGAAATAGAACTGCGGGGGCGCATCATGAGCATAGACGATTTCGGGAACTTGGCGACAAACATCGATGCGGCCACAATCTTGAAGTTCGCGAGGGTAGGCGAGGCACTAGTCGTAGCGGTAGCGAACAAAGTGTTGGCCGTGAAGTTCGCCCGCACCTTCGGCGAGGCCAAACCTGGTGGGTACCTCTGCTATGTCGGGAGCTCGGGGATGCTCGAGCTGGCCAAGAACATGGGCGACTTGGCCAACGAGCTAAAGGTTAAAATTGGAAGCAAACTGAGCATACAGAAGGTGATTTGATGGTCAGACGTGGGATAATAATCGGGCGTTTTCAACCACCTCATCGCGGCCACATTGAGGTTGCAAAGCAGATCCTGCGCGAGGTCGATGAACTGATTGTGGGGATAGGGAGTGCGCAGGAGAGCCACACCCTCGAGAACCCATTCACGGCTGGCGAGCGGGTGCTCATGCTCACCCGTGCCCTAGCGGAGGCCGGGATAGACCTCTCGCGGGTGCACCTCATTCCCATCCCGGACGTAAACAACAACGCGGTCTGGGTATCACATGTGCTCTCCCTTTCGCCCCCATTTGAAATCGTCTACTCGGGCAACCCGCTGGTCAGGCGCCTCTTCAAGGAGGCTGGTTTCAAGACGCGCAAGCCACCGATGTTCAAGCGCAAGGAGTACTGGGGGACAGAGATTCGCGATCGGATGGTCAAGGGCGAGCGGTGGGAGGAACTTGTGCCGAAGGCCGTGGTTGGGGTAATGCGTGAGATTAAGGCTGTCGAGCGACTCAAGGACCTCTCGAAGACTGATTACTTGCTCAGGTGATTGTAAAATCCCAACCAAAAAGTCATCGTTATTTTTATCCAAAATCACAAAAGGTGTCTTACCACTTGATTATCAGAGGTGGCTTCTTAGCACATGCAGCGAAGCAACCCACCAGCCACGATAAAGGTGGCAAATAGGCCTGCCATCGATTCCAGTTCTGTTCCCATGCGCTGGAAATCCTGATCCCCCTGCCACCCAGTCATCTCGACCTCATAGGGCGGGGATAGAGTGACTTTGCCGATTTCGTTGAGGCTCTCTAAATCATTCATTTTTATTGTTTTTTCTGCGACAGTGTAAAGCACGTCCTCTATGTAAAGAGTCCTCTTCACGTAATAGGGTGGATCCAACCAAGTGTTTTCCAGATGGGTTATCCTGCCTTTGAGTGCTAGGCCATCCTCGACTGAAATGTTGAATACGTAAGCACCCTGCCAAACGGTCTCCCCATAAGCACTGGGGGGAACTCGGCCCGGGTATCTTTCTTCATCTATTTCTGCAAGCAAAATAGGTATCACGAGGAGGTTCTTTGACCTGCTGAACAAAAATGCCCTATGGTCGCTCAAGGCGTAGGAATCGGTTCCCCTGTCGCCTATCACGTATTTCGATATTTCCCTTGGGTTTTCGGGATCACTCACGTCGAAAAGGGCTATCTTTACGCCCTGGTACCACGCGAAAGATCCCATGTCCACGGTGTCCTTGCCCACACCTATCAAGTGGGTTTCATCGTAGGGGTGAAGGTAATCCGAGTACCCGGGTATTTCCAATTCTCCAAGGGCTCTCGGGTTTTTGGGGTCTTCTAAGTCTATCACGAAAAGGGGGTCGATTTTCTTGAAGGCTACTAGGTATGCCCTACTCCCCATAAACCTTGCAGAATAAATCCTCTCTCCAGGGGCGAGCCCTTCCAACCTTCCGACGATGTTGAGGTCCCCATCGAGAACGTAGACATTATTCTGGTCCACCCACCCGGTTGTCGTCGCTATTCTGAAATATCCCTGGTGTTCATCCATGGAAAATTGATTCAAAACACGCCCCGGAACCTCCCCTGGGGATTTGTACTCGATTTCACCGTCGGCTATGGATATTTTGTGAATAATTGTTTTCTCCATCACCGCGTCCACTTTTTCTGTCACTGCGCCCACATTTCTACCTAGTATTCGGGGATACATGCCGTTGACATACGTGATGTAAATGTTGTTAGAGGAAACGAAGAGGTTCTGGGTTGCGCCGATGAGAAACGTTTCACTTGTTATTTCCTGATCGTCGTTTTGCGTGTTTATCGCCATTATGGTTGTGAACTCGTACGAATAATCGCGAATGTTTTCAAAATAGTAAATTTCAGTCGCTGAGACTGTTTTGGTATTGCCATTAGACGAGATATCGGGAAGATCTATTTCCTCTGCCCAATAGTAAATTGTTGGTGAATTTATTATTACATAAACGTAATCCCCTATCATCCTTGAATTAAAATAGCGACCATCGAAAGAAACATCTCTTGTTAGGAGAGAGTTCTCTCTATCTGAAACATCGTAAACTTTAACAAACGCCCACCCTAACACAACAAGTTTATCCCCATTTATGAAAAGTTCAGTCGGTTGCCCGCCCGCCTCTATTTCAGAAAGGACTCTGACACTTTCGGCGGGGTATGCTTCAATGATAAACACTTTGTTTCCTGAAACAACATAAATGTATTTTCCGTCGCTCTTTACGATATCCGCTTCATCAACCCCCCCAATTTGGATATTGGTCGTGGAATGGTCTACTCCCCCGTTGATGATGTATTTCACATAGTCACGGCCATAATCACAGTTATAACTTCTGCTTTCTACCCAACCAAGCACCTTACCACTTGGCGCCATAGGAACGCTTGGAGCAGGAAAAAGCGAGTCATCATAACAATATCCGTTGTAATAGCCAGTGTTTGCCCTCACAAAATTTTCCAGTTCCCAGTATGATGAAAATTTCTTTAGTTGTTTCTGTCCAGAAATTTGAAGTTTGATATCCCCACCCGCTGTAAGCCCCGCCGCGGCCGACGCGATTATGATTACGGCCACAAACCACATTCCAGCTGGCACAATCCAGCGATTCATTATATTTCACCATTTAAAAATGGTCAAACTTTAGATTTAAATTAAGTTTCGTAAAAGAAACATAATTTATTAAGTTTCAAAAATGATACTTTATCGGTGCCAAGCATGCGCTATTGGCTCATAGGTGCGATGATAGCTTTGGTAGTGCTGGGATCGATTACAGCCACGTCCTATTTTGTTCTCAATCATTTCTACGGTGAAAAATATATCACCTCCTCAATCCAAACTGTAACTATTGAAAATTCGGGGCAACAGGTGACCATAGAAGATCTACGATATGACGTGAAGGACGCAGAATTTACCACAAGTGCGGGTTTAGATTTCTACTTCCTTACTTTAGAACACAAGGATTACACTGACTACACAGATGATGAGGGGGCATTGCCGGCACCCCCTTCAGATAAATTGCTTGTCAGGAGTTCAATAAGCGTGCAGGCGGATGCCTATGAACAAGCACAAGCAACAGGGGAACCGGTCATTGTTTCTAGCACAACGAGTACAGAAACAAAACCAATCGATGCCCTGCCTATCGCGGCGAGCATCGGTATCGTGATGGGGGTTGTAGCCTTCGCGGTTTGGGTGGGATACCGTCAAAGGTGGGGGGATGCGACCTCAACGTTGATAGAGCATGGGCTTCACGACATGACGGTCAGAGACATCGAAATAGTTGGACGCGCGATGGAGCTAAAGGAGTTCACAGTGCCCGAACTCGTGAAGCTGACAAAAGCTTCAAGAATCACGGTCTGGCGCACGGTCCAAAAGCTCGTTGAACAAGGGCTTGTACAACCCACTGAGCAAACCAAGCTCGCTGCAAATGGGCTCGGTGGTAGGGGAAAACCAAGTAGTATCTACAAATACGTCGGCGTTAAAGTAAAGGAATAAGTTGCATCATTTGAACTTGAACAAATACCTCTGAAGATCAACCTTTGCCCCCAAAACTTCAACACCCTCGCTAACCAGCAATGTTTTCTTTCGTCGCTCGCCAAACTTATAGCCTCCAATTTTGCCGTCCGCCCTCACAACGCGATGGCAGGGGATTTTTACCGGGTGGGGATTCCTAGCCAAAGCGTTCGCCACCACCCTGTAAGCGCTTGACCTACCCAAAGCCCGAGCTAACTCTTTGTAAGTCGTCACCTTACCTCGTGGGATCATCGAGACCAACTTCAGGACGTGGGATTGAAATTCCGACATGTGATAAACAATTATCGCTTTTAATTCTTATATCTGGAGGACCTAACTTCTGCTGATGATTGAGGTCGACGGCTCAATTGGCGAGGGCGGAGGAGCGGTGCTTCGTACGGCGCTAGCGTTGAGCGCGGTTGGTCAACGCCCCATCCACATCTTCAACATCCGTGCCAAGCGAACCAAACCGGGATTTCAACCACAGCACTTACGTGGCGTCGAAGCGCTAGCCAAACTCACAAATGCCCGAGTTAAAGGGTTGAGGCTCAATTCAACTGAACTCACATTCGAGCCCAGCGCTATAGAGGGTGGCAGATATCGTGTCAATATAGGAACCGCGGGCAGCACCACTCTGATTTTACAGATTTTGATGCCAGCTGCAGCTTTCGCGCCCAAACCAATAGATGCTGAGATCACTGGCGGAACCGACAATCCGATGGCGATTCCCATCGATTTCATGAAAAACGTTACCCTACCCACGTTACAAAAGATGGGCTACCAGGGTGAGGTCGAATGCGTACGCAGGGGGCACTACCCGCGAGGTGGAGGAATCGTGCGAGCGCGCATCGGACCCGTTGAAAAGCTGCAAGCGCTCAAGTTGACCGAGCCTGGAAAAGTAGTCCACATCGCTGGCATGGCGCATTGCGTTCGCCTGCCAGCACACATCGCGACCCGGATGGCGCACGCGGCAAGCATGGATCTCATCAAAGCCGGCCACGCCAAGGTCGACATCAAAGCCGAATCCTACCCGCCGACCCGAGACCCGCATCTCGGCCCTGGAACCGGGATAACCCTCTGGGCTGAAACCGAGAGCGGCGCGGTTCTCGGGGCGAGCTCGCTGGGCAAGCGAGGAAAGCCAGCCGAGCAAGTCGGGCGTGAGGCTGCCAAGAACTTGCTCAAACAACTCCAAACGGGCTACGCGGTCGACCGTCACCTGACCGATCAGCTCGTACCCTACCTCGCGCTCGCCAAAGGGGAGTCCGAAATAATGAGCACCGAGCTCACCTCGCACGCGCTGACGAACATCGCGCTAGTCGAGCAAATCCTCGGCGTAAAATTTGAGGTTGAGGGAGAATTGAAACAGTCGGGACGAATTCGTGTCGAAGGGCTCGGCCACGCTAGGCTTTGATCCTCACAACCAAAGGATTATCATAATGATCGAAAAAACTATGAATATCAAAAGTGAGAGATGAGTCGACCGCCATTTGAACTTAAACGCGGCCCCCATGTCTCTGCGTACCGATCCGAAATCACTTCTCACGGCACGCAGCCCCCTGAACCAAACGAAAAACACGGAGATGTAAATGAAAGCGATTGCTGCTAGGAAAGCCACAGCGAGCAAAGGCTCCATGTAAAACACCGCCATCGCCCAAGGGGAAACGTGTGCCTCGATGGGGCCCGCCAAAAATATCAAAAATGCCCCAAATCCAACGAGGATAATGAAGTCCGCTAGAAACTCTTTGACCTTACCCTTATGTTTCCGAACCTGCTTTCGCTCACGCCTCGAAAGTCTCCACGACCATATTTTTCCGTTCTTCCTCGCCGCAAACACCATATGCCCAATCCCCTTCCAAAAGTTCCAAGCAGCGCGCAGGGCAGCTCCTGCGATTATGAAAAACCCGGTCAGTTCAAGTAGCCCATGCACAAAAATACCCGACGAAAAGGCTAGGGCTCCCTCTGCCCCCACGTTGTGGTACCAGTAGGAAATGGCGTAGCCGATTGAATATCCATTAAACACAGACGAGTGAAAACTAAGGTAGGTGGGGGCCATGGCAACATACCAGCTAGCGACCCCGAGGTTGTGAGACCAGTAGTATTGCGTCAGTGTCCACTCGTCCATCTGCCTGACTTCGTCGAGCGCATTCTCGTATTCCTGCGTCTCGGGCTCCTGCAGGAACTCGGATGGCTTGTACGCTAAGATGTGATAACCCACGCTGACCATCATCACGAAGAAACCAACTAAGATGACAAAGCTAATTGCGGATGAGTTACGCACGAAAGCCTCGAGCGTTCTTCCAACTATGTTCATCAATTCGCCTGAAGTTTATTTGTTTTAACCTGTCGCGCTCGCCCGATAGCCCCTCTAACGCTTCTTAGAGATCGGCTCGTCACATAGATCCGCTCTTTAAAGAGCTTGGAAAGCTTCCGCTCGATGATCGAGCTCGCCGCTGCATACGGCACCTCTCGTCTCTTCACGAAAATGATGTTATCAGTTTTGTACATTCCAATGAAACGCACGTTTTTGTTCTTGACGCGCTTTAATGCCTTAAAGATTTTCTCCGCTTTTATTCGTCTAACTTTAAACATGTTGAGCCCGCGGACGAAGGCGACGCCAACCTGCCACTTGGACACATATATCATCCACCTAGGGATTAACCATACACTTCTTCTGGCTTGAACTTTCGCTTCAGCACTTGAATGAGCTTGCCCTGCTTGAGCTTGCGGTAAAAGCATGAGCGGTAGCCCTCGTGGCATGCCGCGCCCAACTGCTCGACATCGAAAACCAATGCATCGCCGTCGCAGTCGACCCAGACATCGCGTACCCGCTGGTAGTGTCCCGAGCGTTCACCCTTGAGCCAGAGCTTCCGGCGCGAGCGACTCCAGTAATGCATCAGGCCGCTAGTCAGGGTTTTGAGCACCGCCTGCTTGGTCTGCTGCGCCACCATCAACACATTTTTTGTTTTAAAGTCGCGTGCCACAGCTGTGACAAAACCATTTCTGAACTTGAGCGACTTCGTGATCGCTCGAGCCTGAGTGGGTGTTGATTTCAACCGATCACCTTCGCCTCCGCCTTAGTTCCTCCATGACCTCCTCCAGCTCCACCCCTTTCGCCGCAAGCAACACCATTGCGTGGAAAATGAGGTCGGCTGTTTCGTGCACTATCGCTTGCCTATCCTCGCCTTTCCCGGCCTCGACGAGCTCTTCAGCCTCCTCCACGAGCTTCTCGAGCACTTTGCCGCTAGCCAGCAGGCCCGAAACGTAGGAGCCACTTTTCGGGTTGTCCCGACGGCTTTTGATCACGGTAAATACTTCATCCAAAATCTCAGTCCCCATTTTCATCCCCCCTTCAATCGCTTCTTAATACTTTGAGCGTGCCCCGGCAAGCCCTCTAGCTCGGCCAATTTCTCCGCCACCGCTGCCGCTCGTCTGAGGCCGCGCTTGGTTAGCTCCTGCACCGTGGGCAGTCGGACAAAGTCTAGCACCGAAAGGCCCGAGCGCCTGCGAGCTGCACCCCCGGTGGGAAGAATGTGGTTCGGCCCCACCGCGAAGTCCCCCGCCGCCACGGGTGAGTAGCTCCCTAGGAAAATCGCCCCCGCATTTTTTATCCGCCCCAACACCTGATTTGGACGCTTCACCATGAGCTCGAGGTGCTCCGGGGCGTAAGCGTTCGTGAACTCCACCGCTTCATCGAAATCTCGAGCCACCACCACGCGCCCGTACTTGCCCAGCGCCCGGAGCGCTATCTGCCAGCGCGGGTTCTTTTGGAGCATGCTTCGAACGAGCTCTCGGACTTTTAGAGCTAGCTCCTCCGAGGTCGTCACGAGCACTGCAGCCGCATCTGGGTCGTGCTCGGCCTGGGCCAGAAGGTCCGCCGCGATGAAATCTGGCTCGGCTGAATCATCCGCAAGGATTAGCACCTCGCTGGGGCCGGCCGCGAAGTCTATGTCAACGTTGGGGGCGACCACCTGCTTCGCCGCGACCACGTAGACATTCCCGGGACCAACTATCTTGTCCACCTTTGATATCGTTTCAGTGCCGTATGCCATCGCCGCGATCGCTTGGGCTCCACCTACCCTGAACACCGCGTCAACGCCGGCCACGTCTGCAGCCACGAGCATCGCGGGATCAACCTTGCCGTCCCGCTTGGGTGGAGTGCAAACGATAACTCGCTCCACGCCTGCAACTCGAGCAGGAACGACCGCCATGAGCAAGCTCGACGGATATTTCGCCAGTCCACCCGGCGCGTAAACCCCTACACTAGCTAGTGGGCGCACGAGCTGTCCCGCCTTGATGCCTGGGGCTAATCGGGTCAACCACTCCTGCGGCACCTGTTTGAGGTGGAATTTTTTTATTGCCTGAGCTGCGCTCTTTATCGCTCGCACCCCCGCCGCACCTAGCTGGGCGTAAGCCAAGCGGGTCTCACCCTCGCTGACCTGGAGCTGCTCGGCTGTGAGCTTGACCCCGTCGAAGCGCTTGGTGTACTCAAGCAGCGCTGCATCGCGTTCCCTTCGAACGTCGGAGACAATCTTCACCACACGCAACAAGACCGAATCCACGTCGAGCTCGGAACGCTCCAGCAGGAGTTCCCGCTCCATCCGCGCGCATTCGGCCAGCTTTACAATTTTGAGGGGTTCCACCTGCATTACCTCACCTCAACACCCCGCTCGCGCAGGTATTTTTTGACCTGTTCGACCGTGTAGGTGCCGAAGTGGAAGATGCTCGCAGCTAGCGCGGCATCAGCTCGGCCGGCGGTCAACACATCGTAAATGTGCTCGAGCTTGCCCGCACCCCCAGACGCGATAACAGGTATGCTTACGGCTTCAGCTATCGCACGAGTGCCCTCGATATCATATCCCTCTTGTGTGCCATCGGTGTGCACACCTGTGTAGAGGATCTCCCCCGCACCAAGTGATTCAACGCGCTTAGCCCACTCAATCATATCGATGCCCGTAGGTTTCATCCCGCCGCTGACACAGACTTCCCACTTGTTTTTCCCAGCCTGCTTCCCATCGATGGCGCTCACGACACTTTGCTTCCCGAATTTTTCGGAGAGTTCGCGCAGAAGCTCCGGTCTCCTAACTGCGGCTGTGTTCACCGAAATCTTGCTGGCCCCCGCATCCAGGATGGCCTTAGCATCCTCAACGCTCC
Organism: Hadarchaeota archaeon (SeqCode); assembly: GCA_964575725.1. Taxonomy (GTDB): domain Archaea; phylum Hadarchaeota; class Hadarchaeia; order Hadarchaeales; family Hadarchaeaceae; genus DG-33. Next base: position 3,250 of record CAZNRG010000025.1, on the reverse strand, counting down.
GTATGCCTCCACCGACGGCTAGCGGGATCGAGATCGCGCCTGTTACTCTTCGAACGACCTCAAGCAACGTCGGCTTGTTCTCAGGGGTTGCCGCGATATCGAGAAGCACTAGCTCGTCCGCTCCCTCATCCTCGTAGCGCTTTGCGAACTCAGCTGGGTCGCCAATCTCTTTCATGCCTCTAAATTTGACTCCTTTAACGAGCTTACCGTGGAGCGTATCCAAGCAGACTATTATGAGTTTTGCGGGCACCGAATCACATCCTTCTTATTCTCCCCGAATCCAACATCTAGATTCTGATGAGGGATAGAGTTTTGAACCTCCAATAAGCCTTTATCGGTGAGTCTATACCGAACGGGGCTACGCCCGAACACCCTACCCCTATTCTCCCCACCACCAATTTTCACAATCAATCCTTGCTCAACTAATCGTCTGAGCCATTTTTGTGAGATTGCCACGCCGCGTTTCATCTCTTTTGCAACAGCAAAACTTGTTATCTCACCTTGGACGTTTTCCATCTTAGCAGCGGCTTGCAGAGCATTTGATAAACCGAAGCCGCTCTTCGCTTGATAGATTTTGATTTTGTTTAGGAAGCGTTGGAGGGCCTTTTGTTTATAATCTATATCAAAACCTATTTCGCGTTCGAACTTTTCCAAATCAGCTTTCCCGCTAATGCTGAGTCTCCACTTCAGCCTTTCTCCTTCCAGTCCCCGCCTGGTAGCCTTGTAATATCTCACAGGATAAGGCCCACCTGCCCTGATGCCAAATTTTGCCCGAAGCATCTCTTTTACATCCAAAAGTCGTCGGGGTGCGTACCGTTCATATCCTTTTTCACGTATTTTGGCCCTCAGCTTTTCTTTGACCTGTTCAGGCAAAGTGGTTATATCCACACTTTGGGGCAGATTTATTGTGCCCTTACTCTCGCTTACATCAGCCTCATCGCTGAAAAATTGCCTCAAAAAAATGCGAACAACATTCATATCACTCGATTCTTTTATCCATGTTGGAACGCTTGGATCTGTGTAAACTTTCGGCCCGGGTGGTAGCCCAATCTTTTTCAAAATTATCGCTAAGGCCTGAGGGTATCGCACCTCTTTGCCACGGTAAATATTAACTGGAACGTTGCCAACGACTTTTCGAATGCTTTCGTTAACTTTCGCCCGTAGAGTTGCGTCCAGATTTATGTATGATGCCACATTATTCCCAAGATATCCGTCGCCAAGAATGGCCGCTACGATACGTGCGCCATCTGCGTTTTCAAAATTGAGCTCTTCCACGCCTTCTTTGATTTTTATTGTCACAGTCGAGTTGCCTTTCGTGCCCAATTTAAACCCATTTACATGCTTTTTTATATCATCCAAGCACTCGTAACTGATTTGAGTTTCAAGAAAATTGCTCAATCGTTGCAAAAAGAGGTAAGGGATGGCTCTGCTACCATCCCTGTACCTACAGATAGTGGAACCTGCTACTTTTACAAGTCTCGCAAGCGCAGTTGCGGAGCCAGCCGATTTACATGCGATTTTAAATATTCTCAGACGAAACTCGTCTGTGAGTGTTAAGCGGAGAGTCTCCAGCGCCAAGTCTTCATAAAGTTTAACCATGGGTTCGCAGGTTCTGATATTCTCAGCCTCCATGTCCTGCTCAATCAAGCCTTTTAAGCCGCTTTGGGGGAGGGGGATCGCCGAAAGTAATTTATAAGCATCCATTAAGGTATCCAAATTGGCACAAAGACGGCGTTTAGTCCAACTATCAATGCACCGCCACCGAAAGTAATCCAAACCTGACCCGTTGGTAATGCGGTTTGATACAGAAACTGATAGCAGCTATATCACTCCTTTCGTGCTTGGGACCCCTCGCCTTCGAGACGATTTCGCCGCCGCCCGCGAGAACGCGACACCCATTGCCTTGAAGATCGCCTCCGCTTTGTGGTGGTCGTTCCTGCCGCGGAGCACTTTCACGTGCAGGTTGAACCTCCCATTTGTCGAGAGCGTCTCAAGCAGGTGCACGATAACGTCGCTACTCAGGTCGTCCAATCTCCGCTTTGCGAACTTCGCCTCTATGTCGGGGAAAGCTCGCCCGCTGAGGTCAACCGCAGCAAGCACCAGCGCGTCGTCCATCGGCACCACTGCGTCGCCCATGCGCTGGATGCCTACCTTCTTGCCGAGGGCCCGCTCGATGGCCTCACCTAGGGCTATCATGGCATCCTCGGCGATGTGGTGCTCGAAATCGCCCCGCGCGCGAAGCTTGAGGTCAAAGCAACCGTGCTTGGCGAAGCTCGCGAGCAGGTGATCGAGGAATTTTATGCTTGTATCGACCTTTGCTTTCCCTGAACCATCCAGGTTTATCTTGACCTCAACCACCGTCTCCTTCGTCTTCCGCTTGACCTTGCCAACCCTCATCGGCTCACCTCCATCGCCTGCTTTAAAGTGAACTTTTGTTGGTATAACGCCATCCCGATCACCAGACCTGCCGCACCGGCTTCCCGCGCGACACGTACGTCCTCGAGCGACCCAACGCCACCCGAGGCGAACACAGGTATTTTGACGGCGCCCACGAGCTCCCGGATCTCTCGTACCGCCACGCCACGCATGCTTCCCTCAACATCGACGTTCGTGAAGAGAATGGCGCCAACCCCCATGCGCTCGAACTCTTGTGCTAGCTCGAGCACCGATTTTTCCGTCTGCTTTCGCCAGCCCTCGATCGCCACCTTGCCCGAGCGAGAGTCGAGTGCCACCATAACTTTTTCACCGCCAGCCAGCCCAACCAACTTACGAACCAGTTCTGGATTTCTCACTGCGGCCGTGCCCAGAATTACGCGACTCGCTCCTATCCCCAGAAGCTCGCACGCACGTTCAAGCGATCGAATACCCCCCCCAACCTGAACGCCCACACGAACACTCGCAAGCACCTCTGCAACGCGTGTGAAATTGTCGCCCACGCTCATCGCCGCATCAAGATCGATCATATGCAGGTACCTCGCCCCCTCAGCCACCCATCGCTGCGCTAGCTCGACTGGGTCGCCGTAAACCCGCTCGGTCTCAGGCCTACCTCCAACCAACTGGACGCATCGTCCCTGCCTTATGTCAACGCTTGGGACCACCAACACGACTAAACACCCCTGTTGATCAACACCCCTGTGTATTTTTCATGGCAATACCCGCTCGATGGGTACGACGAGGATATCGCGCGCTCCGGCCTGCTTCGCTCGCCGCACGACCTCCTCCACCCGCTCAGCCTCGACAACCGCCTGCA
>CAZNRG010000024.1:0-14040 GCA_964575725.1 Hadarchaeota archaeon (SeqCode) | reverse complement strand
CTCTTTGCCAAGGGTGCGGTTGAGGCCAAAAGAGGGGGGGCAATCGTGACCAGCATCAACACTTCGGTCGCGATCGAAGAAGTTGTTGAACACGCCGGGGGACAAACATTCAGGACAGCTCTCGGTAATTACACCGCAGCAATGCTTGAGCACGGCGCGATATTTGCCGGGGAGCCGGGAAAACTCATCTTCCCAGAATTCGGACCTTGGGCAGATGGGGTGCTAGTGGCGGCGAAAGTGCTTGAGATTATGTCCCTCGAACGGAAACCCATCTCAAAGATATTCGCCGCCGAGGTACCCGATTACCCGATGTACTTTGGGGATTTCGCGTGCCCCGAGGAACAGAAGGGGGATTTCATGCGGAGCATTCGGAAGTATCTGCCTGAGAATGTTGGTGAGATTCGAGATGTGATCGACATAGATGGCGTTCGAGTTAACCGCAAAAACGGGAGCTGGGTCCTCGTGCGGGTTTCGGGAACCGAACCGAAGGCAAGGTTAGTCGTCGAGGGGCGCACTGAGGCTGAGATGGGGGAGCTCAAAGAGATAGGGCTTAGAGGCGTTCGTGAGTTTTTAAAATGAAATGAGTTGTAAAGGCGAGAAGTTTTAAAGTGAGCCGTGGAAATGGATGTGGGGGTGGGCGAATGGTAAACGCATACAGCCTGGTTTCAGCCGAACCGGGGAAGACGGCAGAGGTATTCCGGAAGGTCAAAGCTATCGAGGGAGTCAAAAAGGCAGAAACGGTCGCTGGGCCCTACGACATTGTCGCCCGGATCGAGGTCGACTCGCTCGAGAAGTTGACCAAAGCTATTTTCGGCGACATTCGGGGCCTCCCAGGCGTTACCAATACTACGACGCTGATCGTGGTCGAATTGTAATGGCGCTCGAGGTAATCGGTATCGTCGGCCTTCACGGCTCGGGGAAGACTGAGGTGGCCAAGGCCCTCGCTAAATTTGATGTTCCGAGTGTCCGGATGGGTGACGTCGTCTGGGGGGAGATCAAGCGCCGGGGCCAGGAGATCAACGAGGCAAGCGTCGCGGCGGTCGCGAATGAGTTACGCGAGCGAGAGGGCCTCGGGGCGATTGCCAAGCGGTGCGTCCCGCTGATCGAGTCCCGGGGCAAGGGAAAGCGGGCAGTCGTCGTCGATGGAATTCGGGGCATAGCTGAGGTTGACGAGTTCCGCCACTCCTTCGGAGATAGTTTTCATTTGCTTGCGATTTGGGTGAACGAACGCATCCGCTATTCCCGCATCGCTTCCCGGGGGAGAGCCGACGATGCGATGAGTTTAGAATCATTTCGGAAGAAGGACCGCCGTGAGCTCAGCTGGGGGCTGGGTGAGGCGCTCGCGCTCGCAGATTTTATCATCGTGAATGAGGGAACGCTTGATGGACTCCATAAGCGCGCGATTGGGATCTTTGGAAATGTGGTTGGTGGCAAGGTTTGAGGCTGCGGGTCGAGGCGCAGGTAAAGCCGACCGAATCGCGGGAGAAGGTTGAAGCGGCGATAAAGAAAATATTCCCAACCATTGAGCTCAGCCAAACTGAAAATTTACTCGCGGGGGAATCTACCCGCGTGGAGTCGCTCGACCGATTGCACCAGCTTTTGAGACAACAGGCCATCCGCGACTCGGCCCGATCGGTGATGCTTCGAGGCAGAAGGGGCAATGTAGTGCAATTCATGCTCAACCGACAGGCCGCCTTCGTGGGCAAGGTCAGTTTCAGTGGTGGCGAGTCCCCGCTTGGGCCAATTGTCGTGATGCTTGAGGCACCGGACATCGAGCGCTTGATCGATTATCTCGCCCCCCGAACGCGAGAGGGGAAGCCCATTAAAGAGATAGAGTACCGATGATTGCCGCCAGCAGCGCCCCAAGCAGATAATACCCGATGGCGTTGTAACCTTCGAGCAGGAAAATTTTTGTCACGAGTTTTGGGGGCTTTCGCTTGAAAAATCTCCAAGGCCTAACGCCGCGGTGCATCAGGTAGAGCTCTATCGGACCCATGAGAGCCAAAATGACAAAAGCTATCAACAGAGCCGCCCAAAAACCCGCGAACCACCCTATGACAAATCCAGCTGGCAGGTAGCCGACCCATCGCTCGATCACGCCCGCGCGAGCGTGGCCCCAGGGGACTCGGATGCCAAGCGATCGGTAATACCTTAAAATCCGTCGGAGCGCGAAGACATCGACTACGGGCAGGAGCCAAAATAGAACCCGCTTCATCGGTAAAGCCTTAGGACGCTAGGTATTTGTGGGTTGTTGGAGAGTTGGGGGCTGAGGGTTGAGGTTGATAGCAATCATCGGTGGCACGGGCGACCTTGGGTGTGGTTTGGTCGCGCGCTGGGTGCTCGCGGGCGAGGAAATTATCATAGGGTCACGTCAGCGAGAAAAGGCCGAGCGAGTGGCAGGAGAGTTGAGCGAGCAACTTGGCAAGCCCGTGCGCGGGGCGACTAACCTCGAGGCGGCGCGCGAGGCCGAGGTAATCGTGCTTAGCATCCCCTTCGAGGGTTTGGGAAAAATCATCGAAGAAATAAAACCAGCGCTTGGCCCCCAGAAGCTCCTGCTCAGCGTGATAGTCCCGCTCAGGGTCGAGAAGGGCGCCGTTTCGTTTGAGCGCCCGCCAGCAGGATCCGCCGCTGAGGAGGTCGCGAAGCTTATGCCGCGCGGGGTGAAAGTAGTTTCGGCGTTTCACACCGTGGGGGCACGCCAGCTTCAGCAAGTGAAAAAGCCCCTGAGCTGTGATGTCGTGGTATGTGGTGACGATGCGGGTGCGAAGCGCGAGGCGATGCAACTCATCGAGCGAATACCCAACGTGCGCGCGATTGATGGGGGCCCGCTGTGCAACAGCCGCTTGGTTGAGCCGGTGGTTGCGTTGCTGGTAGAGCTCACGCGCCGCCATCGTGTCCCGGGTGTAAGCATCAGATTCGAAGGGCTCTAACAAAGTTCAAATGGGATGAGTTTCAGAATTTGACTCGGGCAATGAAGAAAAGAGGGTTACGCGATATCAGATGAGCTAAACCTCCACCTGAGCCCCACTATTCTCTAAACTTCACTTCGAGTTCCATGAGGTCGCGCGCGACGACCGTGTTCGGGAAAATCTTTTGTGCTTGCTCGAGGAGCGCGGTGTCATCCTCATAGCGCGGACTGATGTGGATTAGGACGAGTTGGCGAACGTTCGCCTGCTTCGCCACTTCTGCAGCCTCGCTGGGGGTGGAGTGGGCGCTATCCGCCGCTTTGTCCGCGAGTTCGTCGGCGAGCGTGCAGTCATGGACGAGCACGTCCGCACCCTGGGCGAGTTCGATGACACTCTTACATGGTCTCGTGTCCCCAGCGTACACCACTTTCCGCCCGGGGCGCGGGGGACCCATCACCTGCTCGGGTTTGACTATCTTCCCATTGCGCAACTTGATGTTCTCACCAGCTTTCAGGCGTGAGAAATTAGGTCCAGCCTTCACCCCCAGCGCGATTGCCTTGTCAGGGTAAAACTTCCCCGAACGCTGGGCCTCGACGAGTGCGTAGGCTATGCTCGGGACGCTGTGTTCGACGTCAGAAGTTAGGATGTTGTAGCCCCTGCGCTTGAGCTTCTCACCCGCCTTCAGCTCGCGCACCTCCACATCGAAGGTTAGGGTGTAGTGGGGGATTTGAAGATAGCTCTCGATGCGTTTGCCTTCACCGCGGGGACAGTAGACTTCGAGCTTTCGCTCCCGGTCCGTCAGGGACATCGTCTGCACAAGCCCAGCGAGTCCTAGGAAGTGGTCGCCGTGAAGGTGGGTTATGAAAATCGCGTCGAGCTTCAGGGGGCTCAGCCCAGCGCGGGCCATTTGGCGTTGTGTTCCTTCCGCGCAATCGAAAAGGAGGAGTTCCCGCTCGCGCTTCAGGGATATCGCCGGCAGACCTCGTTTGGGTGTTGGGATGCTCCCGCTGGTTCCAAGGAAGGTGAGTTTCATTTCACTTCCTTCTGAAGACATAAATTCTTCTCGTCAAACTTCGATGTACCCGCTGTTCGTGTTTTTCAATCGTTCGAAGTCCAGCGTTTGCAGCCAACTCATCAAGTTCCAGCTCCGCGGGAGAGGCGATGCACGCGTACCCCCTGCGTTTCAACACTCCGGCGACCGATGGGAGTGCTTGCTCATAGAGCTTCTTGAGCTCAACGCCCCCTGTCGTCGCCTGGCGCCCGAAGGGGGGGTCCGTCGCAACAGCATCAACCTTCAACGCTGGCAGTTTGCGGGCATCCCCGACCATAAGCTGAAAATCGGTTATGCCGCTCGCCTCGAGATTCTTTCGCGCCCCGTCAACCATCTTGCGGTCGATGTCGATGCCGACCACCTTTGCCCCGATCAGCCCGGCCTCGAGCAGGATACCCCCTACACCGCAGAAGGGGTCGAGGAAGTCGCCGCTCCGGGGAGTCCGGGCGAGGTTGGCCATGCAGCGGGCAAAAGCGGGCATCAGTGTGCCAGGGTGGAAAGCCGGCCTGAGCGTGGGCTTACGTCGCGTGAACTGGCGGCGGTCCACTCGCGCGGCCGTTATCCCCAGCACGCATCGCTCTCCAGTCAGCACCCCAAGGAGCTCGAGATCAGGGTGCGCTAGGTCAACCGTGAACTCGACCTCCTCTGCGATCAGGTTTGCGATAGTTTTGGCGAGTTTCAGTGTATCGATGCCGGGCGAGCTCCGCTTCACGCGTTTCAGGTGCACGGCGAAGCTTTTGCCGTGGGGGATGAGGTCAACGATGTCGGAGCTCCCCACGGCTTCGAGGATGTCCCCCTCGCGGGCGCTGGCGGTGCAGAGGTGCAAGCATATCTCACGGCACATCGCGAGGCGCGAGGCAAGGACTTCAGGTTTCGCCCTGCTTTCTGCGATGAGCACTTGATCGAGCTGTTCAATCACTTTGTAAGCCCTATGTTCTGCCTTGACTGCCGCTACCGCTTCAGCAGCAGGTAGCGTCGGATGCTCACCCGAAAGCACAAACATCAATCTCTGCATGCTCAAACCCTAGTGGATTGCATCTACGATGGCGGGGGCGGCCGATACCACGCTCGTCCGGTGTTCGATGGTGTCGGTAGCGATGACGGCCCGAACGCCCGCCCCCAGAATCTTTCGGAGGGCATTCCCAGCAAGCACGGGATGGGTGCAGGCCGCGTAGATCTTGCGCGCGTGCTGGCGTCTGAGAATTTTTGCTGCCTCGATGACGGTGCCGCCCGTGCTGATGATGTCGTCCACCAAGACCACGTCGCGTTTAGCAATGTCAAGGCGCTTCGGCGAGATAACAACCTTCTTCGGTGTTACCCTTCGCTTCTGCAAGTAATCGTAGTCTGCCATGAGTTCAGCCGCTACTCTCCGTGCTCGCTCGAGTGACCCCTGGTCGGCCCCGAGGATGGCCGGGTCATGGAGCTTGAGTTTGGTGAAGTATCGACCGAGTAGGGGCATCGCTGTGAGATTATACGCCGGGATCGAAAAGTTTCGCATGATTTCGTCCTCGTGCACATCCACGGTGAGGAAATCATCCGCCCCCGCCCGCTCGATGAGCTTGCACATCGTGCGCACACTTATGACCTCCCCAGGTTTGAAGCGCTTGTCCTGCCGCGCGTAGGATAGGTAGGGCACGGCAGCTGTGACGCGTCGGGCGCCCAAATCCTTCGCTGCGTCGAGCAGAAGGAAGAGTTCAATTAGGTTTTCATTCGGGGGGTAGCACGTTGATTGCACGACGATCGCGTGTTCCCCCTCCAGCTTGGTGCCGATGCGGATGTAAGTTTCGCCGTCGGGAAAGAGCTTCAGCTCGGGCTTCGCCAGCGGGCACTTAAGCTGTTTGGCGATCCTTGCGGCGAGTTTGGGCGATGCAGAGCCAGCGATGACTATCAGGTTAATCCCTGCGCAACTCTTTAGCTCAACGATTTAAAAATATGTAATAGGTGCTCCAATGTGGCGGATACTCAGGCCTGATGCAATAGCGGTGCTTCGCGACGAACGGGCACAGAAATCGTTGGCGCGTTACTTCGCGGTCATGGAAGGCAAGCTCCCAGCGCGCTTTCTCATCTGCAAGCGCATCAAGGTGGAGGTTGAGCTCTCAGCGAGTGATGAGGAACTCTGGCGCACTCACGAGCGGGGGCTGAAGGAGTTTCGAAAGTTGCTCTCGCGCATCGATGCGGGCAAAACAAAGCTCGAAGATCTGAAACAGCCCAAAATCTCGCTGTTCGATTTAAAGGCGGAGTTATCACGACGAATCTTGAAATCGTGCCACTTCTGCGAGCGCCGGTGTGGAGTAGATCGAACAGCTGGGAAGGTCGGTGTGTGTGGGGTGGGGGAGCGCTCGCGCATAGCATCGGAGTTCATCCACACAGGCGAGGAACCAGAGCTTGTGCCCAGCTACACAATTTTCTTCAACGGGTGCACCTTCAAATGCCAATTTTGCCAAAACTGGGACATCTCACAGGACCCAAAAGGTGGTGTAGAGGTTTCCCCACAAACGCTTGCAAAGCTTGTCGAGACACAACGCCGTGAGGGCGCGCGAAATGTGAACTGGGTTGGAGGAGAACCAACGCCAAATCTCCACACGATTTTGGAGGCACTAAATCGGTGCGAGGTGAGCGTGCCCTCTGTGTGGAACTCCAATTTCTACATGTCGCTTGAGACGATGAAGTTGCTTTTTGGAACACAGGATGTTTACCTCACAGATTTCAAGTATGGCAACGACAAGTGCGCGCTCCAGTATTCAAAAGTACCAAACTTTTTCAAAATTGTCGCACGCAACCACCGGCTCGCATTTGCAGACGCAGAGCTCATCATCCGCCACCTCGTGCTCCCCAATCACGTCGAGTGTTGCACACGCCCCGTACTCGAATGGATTGTTGAGAACTTGGGTTCGAGGGTTCGTGTGAATCTGATGGATCAATACAGACCCGAATATCGCGCCAGTGAGTACGAGGAGTTGAGCAGGAGGCTAACGAGCGATGAATTCAGCAAAGCACTTGAGATAGCCCGCGAGGTTGGATTGGAAAACGTCATAACCTAGCTCTCGCTCGTTATTTCGGCGATAGGGTTGGTAGAAATACATAACATCGGCGGCTTGGGTTTTGACTCAAACATTTACCTAATCATCGACAAAACAATCGCGCTCGTCGACGCCGGAACTGGCATGAATTTCGAAACGGTCGAGCGAAATCTGGGCAAGTTCAATCTAAGGCCGAGCGACATAGAGCTCATCATCAACACTCACTGCCACTACGACCACGTGGGGGGCGATCGAGATTTCGTTCGCGCCTCAGGCTGCAAGGTGGCGATCCACGAGCTCGAGGCGGAGCTGCTTCGAAAAGGCGATCAGGTCGTCACGCTTGCAGGGGCCCTTGGCAGGAGGCTCGAGCCCCTTGAGGTGGCGCGCGAGCTCAACGAGGGCGATCGGGTCAAGCTGGGCGAACTCACGCTTGAGGTCCTTCACACTCCAGGCCACACCCAAGGCAGCATAAGCCTCTACGGCCCCACGCAGAAAATTCTGTTCTCCGGCGATACGCTTTTCTGCGGCGGCGTTGGGCGCACGGACTTGCCAACCAGTGACGAGAAAGCATTGACCAATTCGCTACGGAGACTTGCAAAATTAGGGGTGGAGCGACTGTACCCCGGACATGGTCCGTTCGCCGAGAGAGATGCGCGCAGGCACGTGTTAGGGGCGCTCGAGCTCATCGGTTAGCGTTGGGCAATAACTCAAATAGTAAATCGGTTAAATTCTACTGATTCAAATGGGTCCGCGCGAGGTGTTAAATAAGTTGAAGTGGGGGAGTGAAGCGTTGCAAAGTGCTCAAGTGACGATTTTGCATCGTGGTGCCCCCAACGATAAACGCGTTATTGGGGGTAAGGACATCCTTGAGCTCGGACGCGGCTTCATGCGCGTAGTTTCGCCGGAGGGTGAGGTCGAGATTCCCTATCATCGAATTTTACGAATCGAAGCGGGTGGGCGCGTGCTCTGGGAGAAGCGGGGCTGAAGCATGGAATTCTTGCTCGCGATCCTCGTGCTGCTACTTTTTGCAAAACTCTTTGGCGAACTCCTGCATCACTATGGCTTTTCGTCCTTGATTGGCGAGGTCGCGGTCGGTGTAATCTTCGGCCCGGCGTTGCTCGGATGGATCATCATCTCCCCCGGCGAGCCCACGAGCGAGGCGATCCGTGGGGTGGCGATGCTTGGGTTGGTCGTGCTCATGCTGGTTGCCGGTATGAATTCTCGATTCGACATGCTGATGAAAGTGAAGTTCAAAGCGTTGGCGGTCGCGGTTTCTGGAATGGCCGTGTCATTTGCCCTTGGGTTCGGGGTGGCCTACGCTTGGACCCAACAACTTTTGCCGAGCCTCTTCGTTGCAGCAGCGCTCAGCAATACTGCGACCGAGATAGTCACCAGGTTCACGGAGCGCAGCCGATTCAGGCACCTCATGGTCGGGGCGGCGCTTATCGACGACATTTTAGCGGTCTACATTTTGGGTATCCTCTCAACGGCCGTGATCCGCGGGGGCGTTTTCGACCTCGACGTGCTCCTTTGGGCGACGATCGGGATAGTGGCATTTTTCATAATCGTCGGCTATCTCTCCCACAAGCTAATAATCAAAGCCGACATTATGCGAAGGCTCTGGAAGTTCGAACGGCGCGGGGTCCCCATCGCTTTTGTCATTTGTCTCGCGTTGGCCTTGGCGGTAATCGCTCGTCACATCGGTCTCCACGAGGTGATCGGTGCTTACATGGCGGGCCTCTTCATAGGCAGGCTCCGTGAGCGCCCGGATGCACTACTCTTGAGCAGGATCAGGCTAAATGCAATTCTGGATGACACGACGGTGGTGCTGCAGTCGATCCTGACCCCCATGTTTTTTGTTTTTATTGGCCTTTCATTCGCGCCGAATTGGGGTCAAGTAAACTTTATCATACTCTTCGCGCTCATCGTTGCAGCATTCGCTGGTAAACTCATAGGATGTGGAGCTGGAGCTGCGGCGGTGGGCTATAAGCGAAGGGGGTTAGTGGAGATAGGAACGGCTATGTGTGCTAGGGGCTCCCTCGAACTGGCGGTGCTTCAGTTCGGTTTGCTGAGCGGCATCGTGTCGGCCGAACTCTTTGCGGTGATGGTGGTGACGACACTCACAACAACATTGCTCACGCCGATATTCTTCAAATTCGTTTCTAAAACTTGAGCGGGGGGTAAAAGTTGATCTTGTACGTTCTCGCGCTCATCGCCGCCATCCTACTCATCGCCAAGGCGGGTGATGTTTTCGTCGACTCGGCATGCAGGATCGCCCGCGCGCTCGGCGTTTCTCAAGCCGTGATCGCGCTCACGCTGGTAGCTTTCGCCACTTCAGCGCCGGAGTTCTTTACCTCTATCATGGCGGCCGGGTTCGGCAATGTCGGTATCTCGTATGGAAACGTGGTTGGCTCGAACATCATCAACATCACCCCAATTTTGGCGCTCGCCGCGATATTCGGCGTAGTCCAAGTTAAGCGGGAGAGGCTCAGCGAAGGAATTATCATGCTGGCCACCGGCGGGGCGCTAGCGGCGATGGCGCTCAACGGCGTGATCGGGCCAGTGGAAGGTCTGCTCCTGTTAGTGATTTTTGCGCTCTTCCTGAGGTTCGTGTTGAAGAGAGAGGCGAGGAGAAAAAGTGGGGAACGAAACGTCGCTTACAAGCGAGAAAGTTTGCGCAAGCTAGTCCCGTTATTTATCCTCGGCACGGTTGGCGTGATTGTGAGTAGTTGGCTGCTAATCTTCGGCGGTGCTGGGATTGCTCAAGTGACTCTTGTGGCTGCTGGACTAACACCTCTAGAAGCGGAGGCCGCCATTGGCTTTACCATCATTGCTATCGGAACCTCGATTCCAGAGCTAGCGACGATTGGGATCTCAATCAGGAAAAGGCTGCCGGAGTTCTCCGTGGGCACCATCGTGGGCTCGAACATTTTCAACACTGCACTCATCATCGGCGGTGCGGCCCTGATAAGGCCCTTGGCCGTGGACTCCCAGGGGCTCTGGTTCAGCAGCCCCATGATGCTGGCCGCAATGGCCCTGCTGCTGGGTTTCATGTGGAAGGGGAGAAAGTTGACGCGTGGTCAAGGGGTGGCGTTGCTCGTCTTTTACGCATTTTACCTCGCCGGGCTCGCGTTTTTGTACATAGCCTAGACATACGTGTGTCACTTGAAAAAAGTGTGCATAGGTGTGAACTCTCGCTGGCGCAGTGTTTATGTTGCGAGCGCAAATATTGAAGCGGGCCCCCATTGACAACTTATTACGTCTACCTACTGAGGAGCGTGAAGGATGGAAGGTTCTACACGGGCTACACGGCAAACCTTCGAAATCGACTGGCGCAGCACAACGATGGGCGAGTTCGTTCAACCAAAGGAAGGCGGCCGTTCGAGCTTGTCTACTGGGAGCGCTTCAAAACGCGCGTCGAGGCGATGAGGCGTGAAAGGAGGCTTAAGGCGTTTGGGCGGGTCGAGAAAGAAAAACTAATCAAGAGATTTAAACGGGCCGGGCAACGATTTTAGTGTTCCAACTTGAAGGTAAGTTTTTATCGGGAGGGAATGATTTAAAGCGGGATTTTGATGGGTGAGAGGGCTCTGAGAATCGGCCTCCTTTTGCTGTCGATACTCATTCCGGTTGGAGCCCTCGCCGCTGCATTTGCCGCCAACGACTGGGACCTAAAAGCGACGGTGATGCCCGGTCAAGACGAAATAGATGGGGTTAGGGATAAAATCGAAAACATGTTTGAGGAAGAATTTTCTGAGAACATATTGAACCTCGGCAGCAGCACGGTCAACCCCAGCGAGCTTAGGGCAACGATAAGTTTTGCGTCTCCTTTTAACGTCGATGTGAAAATCACGGAGATCTCTGGAGGGATATCCTGCAGGGAGCACAATGTGCCCCTCGGCTCCGTGCGCATGGAGGAACAGGAGGTTGACGTTCCTGCCAATGGAACGGTGACCTTTACCTTAGTCGGGATACCTACCCTGGGGGGTTACCAGCACATAATAGATGCTCACGGTGGGGACCTACCGGATGTTACTCTAACTGAAATGGTCTTCGAGTTTGAGTTCTACGGGGTGACAGTAAGAGTGGAAAACATGGGGTGGGGTTAGCATGGAAAGACCTCGTAAATTCCAGAGCAGCGGGTTGAAGGCGCACTTGAAAGTTATAAACTGGTTCGGCGTGGTGGCGGGGGCCCTGATGCTGGTGCTCCCATTCATGGGGGCCTGGTGGCACGCCACGGTCGGAACCGAAGCGATGGAGTTGGCGATTTCCCCCTTCAGCTACGATGCTAATTTACTGGGCCAGTCGCTCACGTCGCCCTTGGTTGGATACATGCTATTGGCGGCCAAGCTTATGATCCTGATTGGCGGGGCCCTTCTGCTCTTGGGCTCCCTGATGCCGACCAAGTGGTGGGGAAAGCGCCTAATGCGATTCGGGGCGATGAAGGTGCTTTGGATGGTGATCGGGCTCATCGTGATGCTGGTGTTGGGGGCTGTTTTCGTGAACAACTTCCTGCCAAGTATGATATCTGGAAGTATGGAGGGCGGAACGGTGCAACTCAGTGTCCCCTATATCACAGGTACTTCTACATCAACGATTCAAATGGAAGGGGGGACAATTACTGCCCCCATAACCACCGGGCTCACAGGAGTGTTTTGGGTGGCTGTGCTAACGGCGGCCCTCGGAGTAGCGGCAAGGATCTACCACCGAAGGTTAGTGAAGCCCGAGAAGCCCAAGAAATAATGGTGCGGCCGGCGGGATTTGGACCCGCGTTACAGGCTTAATCTGAAGCGCTATTAAACGCTTCAGTTAGGCACCACAAAATAAACAATCTTTAAATATACGTGGTGCCTAACTACATTGTATGGCATATCTGCTCGTCAAAAAGCTGAAGGGCAGGAAATACTTCTACCTGGCGACGAATGTGCGGCTGAATGGCAAGTGGAAACGATTTCAAGTTTACATCGGCAGAGTGAAACCACGGGGAAGCGAAATCAAAAAATACTCAGTGCCCCTGCAACAGAGAGTAAACGGCTATCTCAGGGCAACCGACCCGCTGCTCGGCTTGCTTTCCGAAAAAGAGATGAAGGAGCTGGAAGAGCTGAAGGTGCGTTATAAAAAAGATTTCAGGAAGCTGCCACCCGAGGTCAAGCAAAAACATGAGGAAGACTTTTTAACAAAATTCACACACGACACGAATGCCATCGAAGGCTCAACCCTGACCCCGGCAGAAACCTCACTGATTTTGTTCGAAAAGGTCGTGCCACCGGGCAAGACGCTGCGAGAGATAAAGGAGGTTGAAAATCACGCCGAAGCGTTTGCCTTCCTCACCAAGTACACACACGATGTCGACAAGGCACTCATTTGCGGAGTACATCGAATATTGACCAAAGACATACTTCCCACCGATCGTTCGGGAGTTTTCAGAAAGGTTCAGGTCTGGATAGTGGGGGCGCCCTTTGTGCCGCCCAAACCTGAGCTTGTCGAGACGGAATTCAAAAAACTCATGAACTGGTACCGTAGGGGCAAGCGACGATACCATCCGGTGGTCGTTGCTACATATGTGCACGCGGGCTTCGAGACAATACATCCTTTCACAGATTTTAATGGTCGTGCAGGCAGGCTGCTGCTGAACTTTATCCTGATGAAAAATGGCTACCCCGCGATTAACATAAAGAACAAGGATAAGCTGAAATATTTTGTCGCGCTAGAGAGCGCGCGCAGGGGCGATCTTAAACCGTTTGTAAATTTGATCGTGAGGTACATCAAAGAAAGGGTGAGTTCATAGTAGACCTGTGGTGCGGCCGGCGGGATTTGAACTTGCTTCAGCACTTTGTTAGGTTTAAATAACATCCGTTAGATTTATAAAACAGTTGTTATTAAAAAATAACATGATAAACATGCTATTTCACGAACCACCGCAAAGTCTGCTGAACTCCAAAGCAAAGCTGAAGCTGCTTGCCTATCTCTTCAGCCAACGCGAGGTTGAGATGAGCGAGCGGGAACTCGCTCGGGTGCTAGGCCTCTCCAATTTTTCGATAAATCAGCTGATGAAGCTCTTCGAGCAAAACAACCTCGTGGAGCGGAGGAGGGTAGGAGCGACTACCGTGTGGCGCTTGAAGCGCGGCAGCTATTGGTTTGAGCTCCTCGAGCCGATGTTCAAGCGTCTCTCGACTTCCCCCTCGCCGCTTGAGCATCTCAAAAACCTCGTGCTCAGCTCATATCCCCTCAAGCAAGTGTCGAGGATCTACCTTTATGGTTCGATAGCCGAAGGGCGCGAAAACTACAACAGCGACATAGATCTTTTCGTGGTGGTGAAGGGTGGCGCTGATAAGGAGGAGATCGAGCGAGCTAACGACAGGCTGCGCGTTTCATGCCCTGCCCTATACGGCAACGGCATACAAATTGTGGTGATAAACGAAGCCGAATACAGGCGCAAACGAGGTTCGTCGCTAATCAGACAGGTAGAAAAGGGGCTCAAGCTTTACCCCGGGGAGGCCCAGTGATGAGGACCCGAAGTGTCGACCGGTCGAAGTATCGAAATTACTTGATGAAATCCGAGGAGTTCTTGGCCACGGCGAATGATGCCCTCGAGCGCACCCGCTACAACGCCAGCGTCTTGAACTCGGTGCACGCCATCATCTCGGCGGCGGATGCGCTCTTGGTGTTCGTGAAAGGGTTTAGGTACGCGGGCACGAGGCACGAGGAAGCCGTGGAACTTTTCAGCAGCATTTTCCCCAGCGACCGCGAGCACGAGAAAAACGTGTCGCGCTTCGGCACCATCCTCTCGATCAAGAACAAGGGAGTACCTCGAAGTTCTCCTGAGTTCTAAGGATGCGACGGATGCCATGCGCAGCGCCACGAGATTTTTGAGTTACGTGAAGGGTAAACTTCCAAAATGAAGTGGTGCGGCCGGCGGGATTCGAACCCGCGCTACAGACTTGGAGGGCCTGAGTCCTAACCAGGCTGGACCACGGCCGCATAGTAAGTTATTTTGGAGGATAAATTAAACTTCTTAGGGTAGCATGCGAGCTATCGTTACAGATGCCCTGGCCCGGGAGTTCAA
>CAZNRG010000023.1:0-14628 GCA_964575725.1 Hadarchaeota archaeon (SeqCode) | reverse complement strand
CCTCCAATTTCATGATGAACTCGCCGGGAGTAAAGGGGCGGCTGACTATTTCCAATAGCTCGCGGAATAGCCCCTTGTTTTTGGCAACACCCCTCAGCCATTTTTTGAGTCCCCCGATATCCTCAGCGGTATAAGTTAACCCAGTGACCATCTGGGGATTGTAGCTGTCGGCCTGGAGCAGGTTGAGAAAGGTGACTAGGTTAAAGTCCTCCACTTCTGGGAAAAACCAGGCATCGTTTCGGCGGTTCTGGAGGGGGTCGCGGTAAATGCCGGTTCCTTGGGAGAGATATGTGGGCTCCAGAACAAAGTAGTGGTAATCTCGCTCCAAGTCCCCGTGTATTCGGGAGTAGAGGTAAAAAACACTTTTTCCCCTTGCCGTGCTGAACACCAAAGGCATACCACCCCGGAGCACGTTGTCGAGGAATGTCTGCTGGCAGTACTGGTCGAACTCCGGGGAGCTCGAAACAGTGAAGGCATTGTTTTTGATCCTTTCGATGGTCTCCCTGTTTTCCTCGCGTTTGCGGCGGATGAAATCCTTTTTCCTGATGGATCTTAAAATGGCGCGCAATTTTTTCTCATCGGGGGCGTTGCCGACCAGCGAGTACAAGGTGACCTCCCCACCCGCAGGCAAGTTCAAGGAGAGGGCAGTGAAAGCGCAGGGGGTTCTGTTTTCCCTGACCTGTTTTGCCGCTAGGAGGTCTCGGATGGAGTTCTTTTCAAAAATCCAGGGGTGATCATAGGTCTCCGATTCACCGAAGACGACTGCTGGATCAACGATGAGATGGTTTTTCAAGATCTTGCCTTTCTCTCCAAGAATGGTCAGATAAAAATTGCCCCCAGAGATCGCTCCAACCTGGGAGATGTCTGCTGGCGTCTGTTTCAGGCGGAAGAGGGGGGTGCCATCCAATTGCTCCACGCCCATCATGGCCTCGATGTGCCGGGCGATGGACTTGACGTGATTTTGGGTAACACCGTAGGGCAGGACCCGTGGGAGGCCGTCGATCAGCTCCAGTTTGATGGGGCGGGTCCCGAGGTTCTTTATCCTCAACTCGCGCACGAGGGCCGCCACCGGCTCGCTGACTAGGGGGAAATAAAGTACATTTGTTTCTATCCCGAGCTCGTGGTTGAGATCGTTGATTTCCAGCTCCTCGGAGGAGATGATCATTTTCTGTTTGATTTTTTTCCCATCGTTTTTCTGGAAGGGTTCGTAGATGAGACCATTGATTTTTATAAAGGTTCGGAACCCCTGCTGGCAAACGAGCTGAAGAGCCTTGTTAAATGAGTAGAATTCAAGAATCGCGTGGTCTTTATCCCTCACACCCATACTGCAGATGCCCTGCCCGCGGCTGACGTAGTAGGCCCACATTGGAATTCCCCATTTGCCCCCGATCCCAGGGAAAAAATTGGAGAACGCTTTGGCCCAGTTGTAATTCTCCACGACGAAGCGGTGCCGTGGATCAAGGTAATATCTGACGGGTTGTTGGTTCATGTTGATCCCCTATCGCAAGTACCCAATAATTTGAAAACTATTGTTATTTAGATGCTTGCTTTTCCCAAAACAACAGCCCCTCCTGCGTGACCCCGACTTTCTTCCTCGCGGGAGTCGTGCAGTACCTTCGGTTCACCACCACCACGCGCTTCGCCTTGAAACCAGCTTTTTCCGCCAGCTCGCTCAGCGGAACGCACACATCGATCACACCCTCGGGGGAGCAGGCATCGGATGTAACAAGGGCAACCAGAGCTCCAGGCTTACAAACGCGGTGAAGCTCCTTTAGTGCCGCAAACATGTCTTTGAAGTAAAGTTTCGCTTCGAGCGGTTTTCCCTCGGCGAACTTCCCAACCTCAGAAAAATCCTTCGGCGTACCCTCCTCGCGCACGCCAATGAGTTCTTCCGGAGCTGGATCACCTAAACCAAGCAGCCGCTGCTCGATGCGGTAGGCGTAGATGTACTCCCGCTTGTTCAGGTAGGGCGGGGAGGTGATGACGGCGTCGACGCTTTCATCCTCCAGCTTAAGCTTCCGCGCGTCACAGCGCTCGATCGTCACTTTAGAAGCTTTTCCCTCAAATCGCTCAACATCTTTACACATCCTCAAGAGATGTTTTTTAAGCACTTTCCGAAGCGGCGGTGTCGGCTTTTTGACAACCCTTATCGCTGCGCCATCCTTGTGTGCCCAGCTGCATCGCATCGCCGCATTCATCAACCCAAGTAACAGGAATTCGCGAACTCCATCGTCTTTGACATCCAAAATTTTTCGCTTAAAGAAAGTGATATCCTCAAGCACCGGCTTCGGAAAAACGCGCGCAACGAAACTCGGCGCTTCAACCTCTGGTTTCTCGAACTTCGATTTTATCAACCCTCGAACTGCTGCCCTAAGCTCTTCAACGTTGTACTTTCGAAGCTTCACGCGCGAGGCCAACAACATGATTGGGTGCACATCGTAACCAACGCTGTCGATCCCAAGTTGCTTGCACGCGAGTGGTGTTGTACCGACCCCACAGAATGGATCGAGCACGAGATCTCCCTCCCCGAGCCTCCAAGTTTCAGCGAGCAGAAAAACCAGATTTCGGGAGAACGCTTCTTTGAAATAGAACCAATTGTAAACAGGAAGTCGCTTGTTAAGAAGGAAGGTTGCCAGCCTGCCCAGTTTGAGCTTCTCGACCACCTTCACGAGATAACCTTCCACGTCACCGCATCGACTTTAGATAGTCAACCTCGGTGTCACTCAGTTCGAGCTCAGTCATAATTCGAGACGCGACCTTCTTGTCATGCTTAAAAATTAAGTGCAGGTAGGGGAGGAAGTGTTTTCGTGCGACTCTCGAGGAGGTGTGGCAGCGAGTAGCGACTTTCTTCGCCACGCCATCTCGCACAGCTCGCGCAGCCCGCGTCATACCAAAATATTTTCTAGAGCTTGGGGGCTGGAATCGAACGAACTTGAGATCCCCCTCTCGAGAAAGGGCAACTCCGGCGCTCATGAGGTCGCTTGCATAGCTCCACATCCCGTAAGCCTGCTTTCTTCGAGCGCGGCCGAGAAAAATATCTGCTCGCGAGATAGCGTCGTAGGCTCGGGCCCGATCGGCGGGTTCGGCAAACATTCGCGGGATGTTTTCATCTATCCACCCGAGCGCATCGTCGGGGGTTTGGTCAAGGGCCCAGAACAGCTCTCGGGCTTCTTTAACCTTCTTGGCATAGACGAGCTGTTTCAGCACATCGAATATGCTCGCCTCTCGATCGCGCCGGTAGAGCACGACATCCTTCATGCTCAAGTGCTTTTTCCCCATCGCGAGGGTTTGCAGGTCGTTAATCGCCGAACGCAGGTCACCCTTTGCACCCTCGGCTATTGCTTTCAGCGCCAAAGGTTCAACTTTGACTCCCTCTGCACGACATATCCGCTCGAGCTCACCCCTAACGATATCCTGGGTCAGGTGCCTGAAGTTTATGGCTAGGCAGGCCCCTCTGATTTTCCATGGAATCGTGTACTGGTTGTTCGCTATCAGCACGACCGGGTTTCGGGTTTCCTCGAGCAACTCCTCAATCGCGCGGTATCCCCCTCGGTCGGAAACCCCGTAGACGTTGTCGGCTTCGTCGAGCACAACCAACCGCTTGCCCTCAGCACCCGCAAAAAGCGTCCCTGTCATAGCGGCCGTGCCAGCTACATGTTGGATTACTTTAAGGGTGCGTTTGTCACTCGCGTTGAGTTCGATCAAATCCCACCCAAACTCCTGGGCCAAAGCAGCGGCGGCAATGGTTTTTCCCGTCCCGGCTGCCCCGTAGAGCAAGAGAGCTGACTTTTTGGGCTTACCCCCCCTCCAACTCTCCGCCCAGTCGAGCATACTCTTGAGGGCTTGGGGTTGCCCGATCACTTCCTCGAGTTTGCGGGGTTGGTACTTGTCGACCCAAGATTCGGACATTGGGGCACCAAACACAATTCGGCTGGGTTCGATTAAAACGATTGGGGAGCAGGGGGCGCGGAATATTTTCGGTTCCCTCTCCGAAAATCGGCTTAAGTCCTAGTGCAATATACTGAATGGGATGTCAGTGAAAATCGCCGTCATCGCCGACCCGCACCTCGGGACGAAGTGGGGAACGCCCCGGGAGCAGGACTCTTTTGTTCAGCTTCGAGAGGCAATCGAAAAATCGCTTGATCTCGGGGCACAGCTCATCATCCTGCTCGGCGACATCTTCGACACCCGGACTCCACGCCAAGAAGTCTGGGCCCAAACCATGCGCATCCTATCGATCCCGCTGGCCCGGGGGCAGAGCGAGATCAAGCTCAGCCGCACCATAGACAAAAACGAGGCTGATTTTTCCCCAGTCGCGCTCCGCGGGGTGCCAGTGGTCGCTTTGCACGGAAATCACGAGCGGCGCACCCGGGGATTCGTTAATCCTGTTGAAGCGCTCGAAGCTGCTGGCCTCCTTATTCATCTTCATCACAACGCGCTGATCTTCGATACCCCCGGGGGAAAACTAGCGATTCATGGCATGAGCAACGTGCCCGAGCAACACGCGAAAAATGTCTTAGCGACTTGGAACCCAAAACCGGTCGAGGGCGCGTTCAACATCCTGATGTTGCACCAATCCGTTGGGCAGTATGTGTACTCGAGCGAGGAGTTCCCCACGATTGACCTTGCGGACCTGCCGCCCGGATTTGACCTTTACCTCTGCGGACATATCCACTACCACACCGAAGCAGCCGCGCATGGCAAGCCGCTCCTCTTCCCGGGGGGCACCGAGCGCACCCAGCTGCTCCAGGTCGAGGCCGAGGTTCCTAAAGGGTTCTACATGTTTGACCTCGGCGATGGGTTTAGCCACGAATTCATCGAGCTCAAGCGCGCGCGAGATTTTCGCTACGAGGAGATGAAATTCGACGAGATTGGGATACCCCAGCTGAATGAGATGGTTAGGGTGAAGGTGCAGGAACTGTTGGAGCGACCGAGGCGTAACTTGGAGAAGCTCCCCCTGATCAGGCTTCGGCTCTTGGGAACGCTTTCGAAGGAAGCGTCGCGCAGCGAGTTCGACGAGCGGGCAATCATCCAAGAGTTCACCGATCGGGCTTTGGTCGCCATAAGCAAGGGCGATCTCACCTCCCTTGGGCTCGAGGAGAAGGTACAGCTCCTGCGCAAGTTGAGGGAGCGGCGCTTGCCCATAGATGAGATGGCGATGGGCCTGCTTGAGGCAAACCTTCGCGATATGAAGTATAATCACCAGCTCGATGTGCGCCCCTTGTACGGTCTCTTGGTTGAGAAGAGGGGCGAGGAAGCGTTCCAGAAAGTGCTCGATGTGGTGGAGGACCTCACCAAAACCGAGTTGGAGGGGAAGTCCAGTGATAATGCGAGTTAAATTAAAAAATTGGAAGTCGCATCTCGACACAGATCTACGTTTTGGCGATGGCACGAACGTCCTCGTGGGGACGATGGGTGCTGGGAAGAGTGCTGTACTAGACGCGATAACCTACGCTCTTTTTGGGACCCTGCCGCCGGTGCAGACCCGACGCATCCGCCTCGAAGATCTCATCATGAATCGACCCAACCCAATGGATCGAGCGGAGGTCGAGGTTGGCTTCCT
Source organism: Hadarchaeota archaeon (SeqCode) (assembly GCA_964575725.1). Lineage (GTDB taxonomy): Archaea > Hadarchaeota > Hadarchaeia > Hadarchaeales > Hadarchaeaceae > DG-33. The sequence goes on along the minus strand of CAZNRG010000023.1, from coordinate 9,065 downwards.
CACTCCCGACGGCGACGAGTTCACGGTTAAGCGAGTCATCGAGCGGGGCAAGGGGACGGTGCTTTCAGAACTTCGAAAGGCCACGGGGCAGTTGATTGAAAGCCCAAGCTCGACGCGAGTGAGCGAGGTCATCCGCTCCCTCCTCAAACTCGATTACGATCTCTTCGAAAGGGCAATTTACTCGGAACAAAATCGTTTAGATTATTTCTTGACTCTACCGCGCGGCAAACGGATGGAAAGCATCGATGAGCTTTTGGGTATAAACAAGCTTGAGTTGGCGCGCAAGGAGATCGGCTCGCTTGCGAACCGCGTCCGAGACCGTACCGGGGAACGGAAGGGAACCATAAGCCAGCTCGGACAGGATGCTTCGCTGGTTCTCTTGCCGACCCACGAACAGGAGATGAAGGATATGGGGCTCTCGAAGCAGGAGACCCAAACGAAGCTTCAGCAAATTCAGCCGGAGCTAGAGGCCGTTTCCTCCCAACTTCAGCAGTTGCGCAAGACCGAACAGGAACTCGCACGATTGGAGAGTTCATCTCGCGAGCTAGGGGGGGTGATAAGCGCGTTAGACCGTCAGCTTGAGCAAATCAAAGAGAGACTCGGGCCCGCTGCAGGGGTTGCTCTCGAGGAGCTCAAACGACGGGTGGGGGATCTCGAGCGGGCCTGTCGTGGAGCCGATGCCCGGGTGAGCGAGCTCAACTCTAATTTGACTACTTCCAGTTTGAGGGTGCGGGAATTGGAAACCCGGATAGGAATGATTCGCGAACGCCTAGAAAAGCTCGTGAGCGAGATAAAGCGGAAAAGCGAGTTAAGCGAGGAACTGGAAAAACTACGATTGCAGGATCTAACGAAGCTAATCGAGAAACTGCAGCTTGGATCTAGGAGCGCTGGCGATGAACTTGCGGCTTCTCACGCCCGAGCGCAGGATCTTCAGCAGGTAATGGATGAGCTCGCGGCGGCCGGCTCAACGTGTCCGGTATGCGAAAGCCCACTTGAGGAGGCTAAAAAGCAGCAATTGTTGGAAGGGCGCAGGGGCCAGCTCGAGGCAAAACTCAAACGCGTGGCTGAGCTCGAGGCACGCGTGAAAGAATTGAATAAAAATCTGAACGAGAAGCTCGAACTTCAAAGGAAAGCTCAGTTGCTGGCGAAGGAGGTCGAGGAGCTTCCCGCGCGGGAGGCGGAGCGTTCTCAGCTCCTTCAACAACTTCAGACTTCAGAGCAAGAGCTACCGGGCGCACAAGCGGAGGCGAAGAAACTCACGGTTGAGGCAGAGGGGGCCCGCAAGGAAGCGGAAGCGCTCCGTGAGCAGTTCACCGCAGCCAAGCAGATACTCCAGTTACGGCTCGATCTGGATCAACTTGAACTCGAGCACAAGCAGAAGCTCGCCGAGAGGTTGCGCGTGCAGCGCGAGCTGTGGCAGGTGAAGCGCACCTATGATGAGGCGCGGGCGAAGGAAATCGAGCGTCATCACGAAGAGCTCATCCGTACACACGAGCGTTTGCGCACCGAACTCATCGGGAAGGAGCAGCTCATCGCGGAAAAACGAAAGCTCATCGAGAGCATCCGAGAAAAGCGTGAGCTGATTGCGCGATGTGAAGCAGAGGTCAAACAACTAGAGGACGCGGCAAGGGCACTGACTACGATTCAGACCGCGCTTGCACGGACCCAGACGGAGATGCGCCGAGAGTTCATCGATGGGGTCAACGAGACGATGAACGAGCTCTGGGAGAGCGTCTACCCATATGGGGATTTTACTGGTATCAAGCTCGCCGTCGAGGGGGGCGAGCGGGGCAGTGATTATGTGCTCCAGCTTAGAGATCGAGCTGGAAATTGGGTCCCGGTCGAGGGGGTCGCGAGCGGGGGGGAGCGCACCGATGCTTGCCTGGCGCTTCGGACAGCTTTCGCAATTGTGCTAGCCCCCTCACTCAGCTGGATCGTGCTCGATGAGCCGACGCACAACCTCGATGAGGAGGGCATCCAAGAGCTCGCTCGGGTTCTGCGGGAGCATTTGCCCGAGATCGTACGGCAGATAATAATCATAACTCACGAGCAGCGGCTGGAGGAAGCGGTGAGCGGCTACCTCTATCGTTTTTCCCGGAACAAAGACGCGGATGAGCCGACGAAGACCGAGCGGGTAACAGTTCCCGAGAGATTTGATTGACTTGGGGTTCAGCGTTGCCTGATTTTAAAGCATTGGATTAATAGTGTTTGTTGGTGTAGGCACCTATGCGAGCGAGTTGCGTCAGGGGCAAGCCAAAATTGGTTGGGAAGGGCATTTACAGGCGAGTGTTCAAGGTTAGAAGTCTCGCACTTAAAATTGAGAAAGGTCGGGGCAAGGGAATCGAGGAGCTCCAGCAAAGGGCGGTGGCGATAAATTCCCACCAACGGAAAATCAGGCGGGAGCTAACTTTTCTGCCCGCATATTACGGGGCGGTTTTGGCCGAGGTCAGGGATGGTGGCGCCCCCTCTCGGGCGATAATCACCTTCCACGAGTACGTGAAGCCCCTCCCCACCTATTCGATTGAGACGCTGAGGGCGATATTCGGCTTGATCGGAAAGGCGAGCGAGAAAGGTTACGTGCTCGATATAAAACCCTCGAACTTCGGCAGGAAGGGCAAACGAGTTCTCTATCTGGACGAGTATGGCATCGGAAAAGGACCACTGCCCCCCGATTTACTCGAGGACCTCAATAAATTCGTTCAATTTGCGCTCAGGAAGCTCAAGTTAAAAAAAGGTAGTTGAATCGTTACTTCTTCGCCAACGGCCTAAGTTTTTTGACCACGCGCTCGACGGTTGCGGTGGCGCTTCCGAGATATTTCCGCGGGTTCATCAGTTTTTCGATCTCCCGCTCCGGGATGTATCGCGTTACCTCACGCTCTCGGCGCAGCACCCCGGCCAAGGGCACGTTGTTACGGACCGAGGTCGAGCTGCACTTCCTCAGCAAGGAGTGCGCTTCCTGGCGGTTCATCCCCCGCTTGGTTAGCTCGATCATCACCGCTTCGGCCATGTTCAGCCCTCGGGTCAGTTCGAGGTTGCGCTTCATCTGCTTGGGAAACACGAGCAAGTTGTCCAGCACATAGATAGATGACTTCAGCATTTCGTCGGCCAGCAGGAAGCACTCAGGCAAGAGCACCCGTTCGCACGAGGAGTTTGTCAGGTCCCGCTCGTGCTCGATGACGATATTCTCTAGCCCCGCCTGCATGTTTGCACGCAGCACTCGGGCGAGCCCGCATATCTTCTCGCATCGAATAGGGTTGCGCTTTTGGGGCATGGTGCTGCTTCCTATCTGCCGCGCCGCAAATGGTTCCGCGAGTTCCCCTATTTCGGTACGCTGGAGGTTTCGGACCTCGCGGGCGATTTTGTCGAGGGTGCTTCCGAGCAACCCAAAGAATGAAACAAGTTCGGCGAAGCGATCGCGCTGAAGGATTTGGTTAGATGCAGCTGCAGCGGACATCTTGAGTTTCCCCATCACGAACTCTTGAACTTTTGGTCCTTTGGCTCTCCAGGCGGCCCCGGTCCCGACCGCCCCGCTCATTTTTCCGACGATCACACGGGGCTTGAGTTGCTCGAGCCGCTCTAGGTGTCGCCCGAGCTCGCACGCCCAAATCGCGAACTTCAGTCCAAGCGTCGTGGGCACAGCGTGTTGCCCGTGAGTCCGCCCGACCATGATGGTGTTTTTGTGCCTGGTGGCTCGGTTGAGGACTATCCTGAGCAGCTTTCGAAGGTCACGTTCAACTATCGCTAACCCATCGCGAATTTGCAGGGCCGCGGCAGTGTCTAGGATATCATTGCTGGTTGCGCCGAAGTGTACGTATCGCCCCGCCTTTCCCGACGCCTTGGCCAGCGCTAGAACAAGGGCCATCGTCTCGTGTTGGACCTGCCGTTCGAGCTCGCATATGCGCTTGACGCTAACACGCCTAATCGACGCGCTTCGGGCGATCTTGCCAGCGTCCGCCTTTGGAATTAAGCCAACGTTTGCAAGAGCTTTCGCCAGCGCCGCTTCAACGTCAAGCATGCGCTGGAATCGAGTTTCAAGTTCAAAGATGGAACGCATCTCTCGGCTCCCATATCGCTCCTCAATGGGATGAACGGGCATCTTCAACCCCCAATCGACAAGTTTTGGCGTGAAATAAAGCTTTGTGGTTCTAGGCCGCTTCTTCAACCTGCCGCTTGATACTCCGCGCGATTTCAGGGCCAACGTAGGGCACCTTTGCGAGCTCTTGTTCGGTGCCTCCTTTGATGTCCGCGAGTTTTCGATAGCCCGCTTTGAACAGGCTTCGCGCCCGCACGCGCCCAATGCCTCGAAGTTGTACCAACTCGAGCAACTCCTCCTTAACCCCGTAGCGCACGCGCTCGCGCAGCTTTCGGAGGGGCTTCATCGCAGGCTTGGCTTTGAATAGGCTGGCAAGGTCGTGGGCGGCGTAAAGGAGCCAATTTGCGGTATCCACGTTTCTCCGGATGTCCCCAGCCCCCACGCCGAACTGCTCGTGGATGTCGTCCTCATGGGTCTCCTCGAGCCAGGCTTGGAGCATTTGGGCGGTCTTCATCTCAGCAAAGAAAAACTCGTACTTGCCGGGCTCTTCATATTGATCGGGTATTGGTGTTAAGAATTCATCGGCATGCTCAACGAGGAACAGTTCGAGGTCCGAGTAGTCGCGTCGTCTCAGGTAGAGCCTTCCCATATCGGGGGTGTGGCACACGAGGTGGAGCAGGCCAAGGGCGGTGGGCTCCTTGGCGGCGATGCCCTTGATGCCGTCGCGCAGGATGACTGCTGACATGGGATCGATGTAAAGCCTGGAGACGCGTTCACCGAAGGGGGTAGCGAGCAAAAGTTTTTCCTGCTTGCGTATCATCCCCTCCCGCTCGAGGAAATCCAACACCCGCTCGACAACTCGCTCAACATCGCTAACGCTGTACTGGTGAGCGAAGAAAGTCTGTCCCATAAACTCCAGCAGCCCATCGGCGTCGTTCACATAACCAGCTGCGATCGAGGCGAGCACGTGGGTCCGGAGCGCGGGCTCGGTCGCGAGCTTCGAGGTTATCCGCTCGGGCTCGGCTCGAATGAACTCCTCGAAAAGCGCCTCGACCTCGCCCATCCCTTTAGCGATCAACACGGCCTCGCCATACTTGTCGTATTGCGGCCGGCCTGCCCTACCAGCCATTTGGTGAAATTCCAGCACGGGGATGAGCTGCAACCCGTAGGGCTCGACGTAGCGGCGGTAGTCGCGGATGATTGCCCGGCGCGAGGGGAGGTTGACTCCCGCAGCAAGCGTCGGGGTTGCGCAGACCACCTTTATCAGATTTTGCCTGAAAGCATCTTCGATGGATTTTCGCTGAGCATGGTGGAGTCCGGCGTGGTGGAATGCCGAACCCTGCCGGACGCAATCGGCCAAGAGGCGGCACGTCCGAGTGGATTCGCCCAAAGCGCTCTCAATACGTTTGGCAACTGCGGTGAGTTTCTCACGTTCTTCGGTGGAGAGGAACTCCCGCACGTGTTTTGATGCAAGCACGGCTGCGGTTTGGGCCGAACGCCGGGTGCTGACAAATATCAGCGCTTGCCCGCCCTCCCGCACGGTGTCGACGGCGAGCGCCGCGAGCTCGTCTTTGACCTTGACTTTCACCGCCCGCTTGCTCCCGTCATCGAATTTTATCTTTTCTTTAAAGTACACACCCTTCTTCAGGGGAACTGGACGCCATTCGCTTTTAACGAGCTCCGCGCCCAGCCAACCCGCGATCTCATCCGCGTTTTCTATGGTGGCGCTGAGTGCGAGCGCTTGGAGCTCAGGGTTGACCTGTCGGAGCCGAGCCGTCAAAACTTCGAGCGTGGGGCCCCGCCCCGGGTCATCGATCAGGTGAATTTCGTCTAGCACCACAACCGAGATGATGTCGGCGAGCCATTTCGCGCGGTGGCGGAGCAGGGAGTCGACTTTCTCGGAGGTCGCGATGAGGACGTCGTAGTGAGCGAGCCTGGGGTCGACAACATCGAAATCCCCTGTGCTGATCCCAACTTTCACGCCGAGGGGCCCATACTTTTCCCTAAACTCCTCGTACTTCTCACTCGCCAGCGCTCGAAGCGGGACGATGTAGAGGCATTTGCCCCCTTGTTCAAGCACGGATTTGAGCATGCAGAACTCGGCGACGAGCGTCTTGCCGCTCGCGGTCGGGATTGCCAGCACGAGATTTTTTCCATCAAGAGCACCTTTTTTTATCGCGTCCACTTGGGGCGGGTAAAGCGTGGTTATGCCCGATTTTTCCAGCGTCGATGCAACTTGCTCCGGCAGCCCGTATTTTTCACACAGCTCTTCGACTTTCATCAAATCCGGCCCATTATCACTTCTTCACCTCAGAATTAACGCTAATCCCTTGATGGATTTCAGCATGCTGGAAAAGCGGGTAAATAATAAAATGTATATTAATAAAGGCACATCCTGCTAGTAAATCTGCAGGAAGCGCCGATTTGGGGCGCAGTAAAAAACCAGCTAGAAAGAGGTAAAAGGAAGATGAAAGGACAACGAGCAGTCATCCCTGTTTCCACGGTTGCCACCATCGCCCTAGTTATCTCCATAATCGCGGCGGGTTCGGGGATCTCGGCGGTCCTTATCCAAGGACCCCAGGGACCTCCGGGACCGCAGGGGCCCCAGGGGGAGCAGGGATCCCAAGGGCCGACTGGCGCCACGGGGGCGACGGGACCAGCGGGACCAGCAGGAGCGGCAGGAGCGCAAGGATCAACTGGGTCTGAAGGGTCGCGCGGTTACGGCTTCGCGAGTTTCGTCGTGGCGGCATCCAACTCAATAGACAACAAGAACGCGGACTACGTCTGTGACGGCACCAACGACCATGTCCAGATCCAGCAGGCCCTCAACAACCTGCCCTCGGGAGGAAGCGTCTACCTCAGGGAGGGGACCTACAACATAGGCGCGCCCATAACTCTCGACAACAACGTCGCCCTGATCGGTGCCGGGGCGGGGACCTTGCTTTACCTGGCGAACAATGTGAACGACAACGTCCTCCAGGCAACGAACTGCGGGAACCTGCTCGTCACGAACCTGAGGATATGGGGCAACGGGTTGAACAATACAGCTGGTAGCGGGATTTGCTTCGAGAATGTGGAAGATTCGAAGATCGTCGGCTGCTGGGTGGAGAACTTCGACGACCACGGAATCTTGCTGTACGCCGTCTCGAAAGGCAACGCGGTCGGTGGGAATACGTGCCAAGGCAACGGCACCGGAGGCATCTACTTGGGTGGGTCGTTCAACAACTCAATCAGCGGAAACACCTGCCAAGGGAACGGCGAAGACGGCATCTTCTTGTGCGGCTCGGACAACAACACGGTGAGCGGAAACACCTGCACGGGGAACGACAACTACGGCATCCTCTTGAACGGCTCGAACAACAACACGATCGCGAGCAACACCTGCCAAGGAAACAGCAGCCACGGCATCCACTTGTACGACTCGGGCAACAACACGGTCACGAGCAACACCTGCCAAGGGAACGGTAGTGACGGCATCATCGTGGCACACGCGGGGCACAACACTATCACCGGCAATACCTGCACGGGGAACGGCGAAGACGGCATCCGCGTGAGCAACTCGCACAACAACACGGTGAGCGGCAACACCTGCACGGGGAACGGCTATCACGGCATCTCCCTCATCTCCCCGAGCAGCAACAACACGGTGAGCGGCAACACCTGCACGGGGAACGACAACCACGGCATCTACCTGTACGCCACGAGCTTCGAGCCTTTTTACAACAACACCATCTCGGTCAACACGGTGGTGGGCAACTCCCAGGATAACGACAACACATGCGACGGCATTTTTGTCGATGGTGATTGCGATTACAACAACATCCAGGGGAACACGGTCAGGCGCGGCACGGGGACAAAAAAGCAGCGTTACGGTATAAGGATAAACTCAGCAGATTGCGACAACAACCTCGTAATCAACAACGACCTTTACTGGGCAGGCACGACAGCGGACAACAGCGACGCGGGTAGTGACACAATCATCCACAACAACCGCACGAGAGATGGTTGGGTTCCTTAGGAGGTTTGGAAAAAATGAAAGGACAACGAGCAGTTATCCCGGTTTCCACAGTTGCCACCATCGCCCTAGTTATCTCCATAATCGCGGCGGGTTCGGGGGTTTCGGCGGTCCTCATCCAGGGGACTCAAGGGCCAACTGGTGCTACAGGACCCCAAGGAACTCAAGGGCCAGCTGGCGCCACGGGGGCGACGGGACCAGCAGGGGCACAGGGACCAGCAGGAACGGCAGGAGCGCAAGGACCAACTGGGCCTGAAGGGTCGCGCGGTTACGGGTTCGCGAGTTTCGTAGTGGCGGCGTGCAACTCAATAGACAACGAGAACGCGGATTTCGTCTGCGATGGCGAGAATGACCAGGCCGAGATAAACGCGGCGATAGACAACCTGCCAGCTATCGGAGGCTCCATTTACCTCAGAGGGGGGACATACATCCTCTCAGACAACATAATTGTCTCGAAGTCGAACGTGGCTCTGATAGGGGCTGGGGCTTCGACCGTCCTCAAAATCAAGGACAACAAGAACACAAATATGTACGTCATCTACGCCTCGAGCAAGAGCAACTTGCTAATCAAGGACTTGCGCATCTACGGAAACAATGCCAGGCATGGGATTTACTTCTACAGCGTGGAGAATTCTAAGATCGTCGGCTGCTGGGTGGAGAACGTAGATGATTACGGCATCGAATTGGCCTCCTCGAACAACAACACGGTCACTGGCAATACCAGTCAGGGAAATGGCGAGTACGGCATCGAATTGGCCTCCTCGAACAACAACACGGTCACCGGCAATACCAGTCAGGGAAACGGCATCGATGGTATCTACTTGTCCGTTTCGAGCAACAACACGGTCACGGGCAACACCTGCCAAGGAAACATCCAACAAGGCATCGAATTGATCAACTCGAGCAACAACAACACCCTCACGAGCAACACCTGCCAGGGGAACTACGACAGCGGCATCTACTTGTACTCCTCGAGCAACAACACGGTCACTGGTAACAACTGCCAAGGGAACGACG
>CAZNRG010000022.1:0-14699 GCA_964575725.1 Hadarchaeota archaeon (SeqCode) | reverse complement strand
TCAAGCGAGCGCGAGCGTGGGTCGTCGGTTTCGTCCACGTGCATGTCGATGTCGGCGTCGAACCGTTTCGCCACTTCAAAACAGATATCTATGTGGGGCTTTGCCGCCGAGTACGGGCGCTCGTGGTGAGGCATTCCCCCAACCAGATCGGCCCCGAGCTCCATTGCCTTATAGAGCAGCTCCTCGGTTCCCGGGTCGCGCAGGATTCCTTCCTGGGGGAAGGCGACGATCTGCAGGTCCATCAAGCGCTTGAATTTTTTACGCGCTTCGAGCAGGCCATTAAGGGGCTTGAGCCCACCGATCGTGTCGACATCGACATGAGTCCGCATTCGAGTGGTGCCGTTGAGGGCGGCCATTCGAATAACTTCACCCGCGCGGCGGACGATGTCGGCCACGGTGTAGCCACGCTTTCGCTCCCAAATGATCTCGATCGCCTCCTGCAGGGTTCCCGAGACATTGGGGCGCACATCGTCGCCGATCATGCACTTGTCGAGGTGGATGTGCGGGTCGATGAAGGCCGGCGATGCCAACATCCCCCGGGCGTTGATCACCCTTCGCGCACGGCCCCGAATTTTTCCGACTTTAACGACTCGCCCGCCCTTGATACCAATGTCTTTCAAACCTTTCCGCCCGACAATCCGAGCATTTTTTATCAGCAGGTTCATCCTATCACCCCCCAAACTCCCACAGCGCTAGGCCGGTCGTTTGATCATACACCCGCTCGAGCTTTTTGCCCAGCAGCTCTTGAAGGTGGAGCTCGGCCGCGAAAACCGTTGCGTTGATCAAATGCCCCGCGTAGGTCTTGCCGTTAGCGTCGGCCAACACCGCATGGACGTGCGCGAACGGTTTGCCGTCTTTGAGCGAGAGGTTGCCGAAACAGCTCGCGATCTCTAGGGGCTTATCGAGTTTAATCGCTTGGTACTCGTGCTTCGCCTGATTGTAGTAAGCCAGCTTTGCCCGCTTAACCGCACCGACCACGGCAAAAGTTGCCATCGTGACCCGCTTCCCGCGAACAAAATCTACAATCGACCGCACGAGTTCAGAATTGTGTTTGAGCCCGCACACGAAAAACCTTCCGCGCCTGTAGCTTGTTGATTGCATGCTTACCCTAACCCACGTCTGCACCATGGTTTAAGATATTTGCGCGCGTCTTTCGAGAAGAGAATTTTACCGATGATCTGTGCGTGGGGGGGCACACGTTAAGGCTCTTTTTAGCCTATGAGCGAGATTTCTGCTAGGAGTCAGATGGCTGAAGTCATCGCGGTTTCCATCACAGGCCTGCCCGCCGTCCGAGAAGCCATGCGGGCGCTCAAGGCCGGCAGGCACACGGTCCTGCTAGGTGGCGGCATCTCGCTGGCCGAGGAGGTTGAGCTCAAGCGGGCCGCAGCTGAACGAGGACTCATGCTGTTAGGGCCCGGGTGCGACACTTCTATCGTTAGCGGGGAGGGCTTCGGCATCTGGAACTCCGTGCGCCAGGGGCCCGTGGGCGTGGTGGGCACCTTCAGTAGCGGGGTCCAAGCGGTTTCGTGTTTGGTCGATGAAGTTGGCATTTCACATGCATTAGGGGTGGGCCCACGGGATCTCTCCCAACGAGTCAATGCCAGCGGCACTCTTTCCGCGCTCCGATTTCTCGAAGCCGATGAAGCGACTAAGGTAATCGTGTTGGTTGCTCGGGCTGCTGTGACGAGCGTTGCCAAGCGGGTGCTCGATGCGGTCAAAGCGATTAGTAAACCAGCGGTGGTCTGCTTCCTTGGGGCGGGTCGAGGGTTCAGGTTCCCGAAGGGCGTGACTCCTGCCCAAACTCTCGAGGACGCGGCCGCTCACGCGGTTGCTCTCGTCAAGCACCGTAAACCCCGGGAGGTGATTTTTACCTTCCCGCCCCAGGAGGTCAGAAAACTCGCTGAGGGAGAATACAGACACTTCGGCTACGGGCAGAAGTACGTTAGGGGGCTCTACTCAGGCGGGGCCCTTTGCGCGGAGTCCCAAGTGGTTCTCGGGAAGCTCTTGGGCCCCATTCGTTCAAACGTTCCGCTTGAGCCTAGGCTCCGCCTGCCTGACCCGCACTCCAGCCGGGGGCACGCTTGCGTCGACTTTGGGGCGGTCGAACTCTCGGGGGGAAGGCACCCTTCGGTCTACTTGGTGCCTCGGTGCGAGCGGTTCTTGAAAGAAGCAAGGGATTGGGAAGCGGGAGTGGTCGTGCTTGATGTGGTGCTCGGGCACGGGGCGCACCCAGACCCCGCGGGGGAGCTGGTCCGAGCGGTGGAGGAGGCCAAACGTATGACCGATCGCGGGGGAGGATATCTGAGTGTCATCGCATCATTTGTGGGAACGCCCCGCGACCCGCAACGGCTGGAGGTGCAACACAAAAAATTTGAAAAATCTGGTGCCATTATCATGCCGTCGAACGCCCAGGCAGCTCGGATGGCGGCACTCGTCGCCACACGGGGAAAAGCGTGGAGTAAGTTGGTGAAAAAATGAGTGATGTTGAAAGTTACATCTCAAAATCGTTTGCTCACGGGGTTACCTCCGCCTTCTCCTCCTTTTCTTTACGAACAGAAGGGGAAAAACGATGTCGCTCACACAGCAGGGGATCCACACCGCTACGAAAAGTATCAGGAAAACGAGCGGTAATAGCGGAACCCAGTCTGCCGTCCCGAATGTCGTGAGGTAAAATAGCGATGCATAAGTGCTCAGCAACACGTGCCCCGCGTGCGGGAACTTCGTCCGGGACCACAACAGCCCAATTGCGATGCCGGCGAATGCTGAGAGAGCTATGAGCCACGGGTGTTCGATGAAACATAAGTGAAATGTCATGGTGGCCCCAAGCACCGTCCCCCCGAGGTAGGGCAGCACTATGTCGCTTATCGAGCATATCGTAACCGAGCCAACGAAACCGATTCCCACCGCTGCAGCTATTCCACCACCATACCGCCTGTATATCGCCGTGGTCACGAGAGCGCTCAACAAGATGTGGGTAGGGTGCAGCGTATAGAAAATTGTATCAGAAGCCCCCACCAGACTCTCTTCTGAAATTATGATCCCCATGAGGATTATCCCAGTAAGGGCCCCAAGAGCTGTGAAGGGGGCGTGTCGCTTTAGTTCATAAGCAATTCGCTTTACTGAGCTCAACCTGTTTTCCCCACCATTTGTTTTTTCTTGCATTTTGGGTCGCTGAAGATGGTCTTTTCACAAGGACAGATCTCCGGATGCATGTAGGCCCTGCAAATGGCGTTGATGAGGTCTCTTGAAGCGCGGAAGTCCAGCTTAGAGGCCTCATTGCAGGCCTTTTGGACATCGTATTCCAAGAGATCCGTAAAAAGAATCTCTAAAATCCTGTGTTTTCTCAGCAGTTTCCGGGCTTCTGCGATGCCATCTTTCGTCAGCTCGACGCCGTGGTAGCGCCTGTGCTGGAGAAGGTTTTTCTCGGAAAGATTTTGAATTACTTCAGTCACCGTGGCCGGCCGAACTCTAAGAAATTTTGCCACGGCTGTAGTCCTGACTTTGCTGAAATCCTCGCACTGCTTTCTGTATATCAACTTCAGATATTTCGCTTCATTCTCAGTTACGCTTAGTTCAGCACCCATAACGCATCTACCTGTTGAATTTTAGGGTTTACCTAAATTTAAAGGGTTGGTGTTCTCTCTAGTTCAAAGATGCGACGGTAACCAAAAGGTTAAAGATAAAAAGAAAGATTTAGAATTCAGACTGTAAGAAACCGAGGGGATGAAATGGACTTCCTGCCGAGATATTTATTTCTCACCCGTGGAGTCGGGCACGACCGGGAAAAATTGAAGTCATTCGAATACGCGCTGGAAAATGCGGGAGTCGCGAGATTCAATTTAGTGTCGGTTTCGAGCATAATCCCTCCAAGGTGCAAACTGATACCGCGGGAAAAAGGTTTGAATCACCTGCGCGATGGACAAATTATTTTCGGCGTTTTCGCAAAATGCAGCAGCAACGAGCGCAGGAGGCTAATATCCGCAAGCATAGGTTGCGCCCTTCCAGCAGACAAGAACACTTACGGGTACATCAGTGAGCACGACGTCTATGGGCAAACGGCGGAAGAAGCTGGCAATTACGCGGAAGATTTGGCGGCTTCCATGCTCGCGGGCGCCCTGGGTTTACCTTTCGACCCAGACAAGAGCTGGAACGAGAGAAAACAGATATGGAAAATTTCTCAGAAGATCGTGCGAACCACAAACATAACCCAAACTGCCTTGGTGAAGGAGGGGATGTGGTCAACGGTCTTCGCCGCAGCGATTTTCGTGCTATAGCGCGAGGCATGCGCCTTTTTAGCCTTTTTCATAATGTATCTTTTCTACGAGTTATTTGAATCCTTAAAACGCCCCCCCTCGGCTACAGCTTCTGGTACCTCAGGCCCATCGCGCGAAAAATATGTTCACGTTCACTTCAAATCCCCATGACGGATGTTGAACCTCTAATCCAACTTGGTAGACAACCCGCTGTCGGGCGATGGATTTTTGTAAAAACCCGAACAAAGGCGGAGTTTGAGCAGATGAAGTTTAATATCTTGCCGTTTGGAGTTTGTATGGGGTTGGCGTGAAGGTAAAAGTTCGACTTTGGGGCATCTTTCAGGAGCTCGCCGGCGGAGGGCGTGAGCTTTCTGTGGATATGCCCGAACGTGCAACAGTCGGAAATTTGATCGACCAGCTCATCAGCCGCCATGGTAAACGATTTGAGGAGGACTTGTTCGAGGCGGGCACCAGAGAGGTCAAGCCCTACGTCAAACTTTTATTGAACGGCAATGGCACCACGCTGAAGGCCAAGCTCCGGGATGGAGACGTTGTGGCGATTTTCCCGCCGGTCGGGGGCGGCTAGTTGGTCAAGGAGACCATCCACGAATTCCAAGTGATGAAATGTACAAATCGGTCTACATAACTGCTAAAGATGAACGCGAAGCAGAAAAAATAGCTAGAACGCTAGTGAAGGAGAGATTAGCGGCATGCGTCAACATATTCCCGATAAAGTCAATCTACCGTTGGAAAGGAGAAATTCAAAGAGAAAAAGAAGTTGCATTGCTCGTTAAAACGAAAGATGAATTAATCGATAAAATTATCAAAAGAGTGAAGGAGTTACATTCTTATGAAGTTCCGTGCATAGTTTCGTTGCCAATAGAAAAAAGTTATACAGAATTTTTAAAATGGATTGATGAATCGACAAAATGAAAAAAGGAAGAACCTAAAAACATAAAGGAGAAGTTCACCATTATGAAAGGATCGACAGGTTGGGGGTCAATTGGCAATTACCGTTAAGTTCTTCGCGAGCTTCCGTGAGGTCTTTGGAAAGAGCCAGGTTAGCGTGCCTGTGACTAAAGATGTCAGAGCCTTGCTGGACAAGCTCGTCGAGGAAATAGGGTCAAAGCTTAGCGAACAATTCTATGAGCCAGGAACCCACAAGCTGCGCGACACGGTGAATATCCTCGTAAACGGGCGAGGCATTAGCTTGTTGAATGGCCTGGATACCCCACTTAAGGATGGTGATACCGTCGCGATATTCCCACCGGTCAGCGGGGGGTAAAAGGTTGGCAGATGTTGGCATCCACCGCAAGGGCGAGCTTGACTTCATCAAGTTGATCGAAAAAATAAAGCGGGAGCTAGGTAAAGAAGTCGGCGCGCTGGGTTGCTTTGTCGGTATCGTTCGAGGCACTTCAGAGGGAGGTGAGCCCGTGAAGTACCTCCACTACGAATGCTCTGAGGAAGCAGTAAAGAAACTCGAGAGAATTGCGGCCGATGTGGAAAAACGGCCCGGGATCTCAAGAGTGTGGATCCATCACGTTATCGACGACCTAAAACCCGGAGAGGATGCCATTTACGTAATTGTGGCGGGGGGGCATCGGGGCGAGGTGTTCGCAGCGCTACCCCAAATCATGGACCGCATAAAAGCCGAAGCACCGATATGGAAGAAGGAAGTCACCAAAACGAAAGAGTATTGGGTCCAAGGCGCCTGATTGATCATTAACTGGTCGTGTTTTTATCTTGCGATGTTTTCTTTCACAACATCAATAACTTTTTTTCCACCCTTCGCCACGATTTTGCCGATTCGATTTTGTTCGAGGATCATCGATGCCCCTGGGCCAAACTCGCTTGCTACCACCGTGTCCACCTTCATGCTCACAAACATCTGAACCACGGTTCGCCCCCGCCCGTGCGTGCACAAAGCGGCCGGATTTGCAACGGTCTTCACGTCCTTTATCTGCTTGTCCTTTAGCTCCACGATGGTGAAGGTCTTGGCCGCGCCGAAAAAGGAAGACACCTTATCAAGCTCTTGACCCATCTGTGGCGATCGCAATCCTATTGACAATTAAGCAGTAATACTTTTATTCAGATAAGTAATATCAATTAAGACGATGGGATGCTCGAATTCATGATTAAGAGGATGACCCGAAAAAAGGTCGGAAATGTCAAGTTTTCTAGAACCAAGCCAGAAATCCCAAATGACAAGGATAAAATCGGCCTATACATCCACATACCATTTTGTAAGGTTCCATGTCCATTCTGCGCTTACATCCGCTATCCCTGGAACCCAAAGCTCGAGCAACCTTATGTGGAGGCCGTGAAGAAGGAGATAGACCTCTATCGGGAGAGGCTAGGCGACGTGAGAATAAACTCTATATATGTTGGCGGAGGAACCCCGACCATCATGCCCGAAGGCGTTGCTGATATCCTTAAACATGCAGAGGAGACCTTCGACGTGAACAGCGACATAGGAGTCGAATCAAACCCCGACGATTTGAATGAAAAAACGCTTGAGTTGCTACTAGATGCCGGCGTGAGCAAGCTCAGCATGGGGGTCCAGTCCTTCAGCGACGAGATTTTAAAAGCGATAGGGAGACGAAGCCACGACACAAAACAGTCGCTCGACGCGATAGAGTTCGTTATGGACAACGGTGGGTTCGACACTTTCAGCATCGATTTGATGTTTTCCCTACCGACCCAGTCCATTGCCAGTTTGAAGAGAGATCTCGAGATAGCCATCGAAAAGGGCGTGCCGCAGGTCGCAATTTATCCCCTCCTCCTGTTCCCCTACTGCAAGATGTACCGTGATGAGAAAGAAGGGAAAATGAGGGTGCCGAACAAAAAAATTGAAAAGTGCATGCACGACACAATTGTGGATTCTTTCATAGATGCGGGCTATGAACCATGTTCGGTCTGGAGCTTCGTGAGGGAGGGGATAGACAAGTACGGGTCGGTCGAACGCGACGAGTACATCGGAGTGGGTGCGGGGGCGATGAGTGCCGTGAATCAGTACTTCTACGCTAATACCGCTTCGATCGAGAAATACGTTTGGACGGTGGGGAAGGGGGCCCTGCCAATAACGATCGGGGCGGAGTTCCAGCCGGAGGGTGTCGCGGCGAGATGGCTGTCTATGTCGCTTTACGAGATGGGGTTCGACAAGCGCGAGTTCAAAGAGCGCTTTCACATGGATGTCGACGAGAAATTCAAGTCGTTTTTGCGCTGGCTCAAACTCTTTGGAATCATAAAAGTCGAAGGTGATCACGTCAGGGTCACAAGGAAGGGCATGTATCCCATTCACTTAATGACGAAAACCTTCCTGCTCACGTTTATAGCAAAAGCGTGTATCGCGTGCATGAAAAACCCAAACCCAATCGCCGACTAGCGAGCCTTCTAAAACGAACGCCAGCTATTCAACTCGCTTGAGCACCCGCAGTTTCTTCGGTCCTACCGTCTTTTTCACTTCTGGCTTTTTCGCCTCGTAGACGGACGCGAAGTTCATCCCCTCGAAGTTCCGTTGGACCTCCTTCAGTTCCTCTTGGTTCAGTGGTCTGGCGTGGCTGGGCCTGAGCGGGGTGTTGATCTGAACCTCATCGGGGCTAATCGCTCGAGCAATGGCCGCAATCTCCTTAGAGAAAAGTTTATTTTCAGGGACGAACATCACTTCCAATGAAAATTTGCCCTTGAACTCCTCCCGGAATTTTTTCGTTCCCTTGATGAGGTCCGAGAGGAGAATTCCTTCGCGGGGGCGGTTTATCCTCTTAAAAATCTCCTCGTTTGGGGCATCCAACTCCCCGATGATGACGTCCGCCTGAGCGAGGTCCCTCCGCACATCTTCCCTCGTAATCAGAGAGGAGTTCGTCAAGACGGCAGTAGGGATGCCCAAGATCTCCCTCGCAACTTTTATCGCCTCCCCCAAATTCTGGGCTAGGGTCGGCTCGCCCGTTCCAGAAAAAGTCACGATGTCTGGCTCGACTTTCCCCATAACTTTTTTGAGTTCTTGCGCTACTAGCTCGGTGGGGACGAAGACTCTGCGTTTGGTCGTCAGCTCCGTGGTTTTCCCCAGCGAACAATACACACAGTCAAAAGAGCAAACCTTTCCTTCCTCTTGGCAGATCAGATCTACGCCCAACGATCTGCCTAGCCGCCAAGACGAGACGGGACCATAAACTATTTCCATGGGTTTACCCTCGGCGCTCCTTTGTTGAGTGCTTCATCAATTTTTTGAGATGGTAACGTGAGTAAAGAGCTCCGGCGGGGTTGTGCGCCAACACCCGATCTTTGACGATTAGGGTGGTGGTCGGCGCTTTCGAGTAAACCTGGAACAGCACATCGTGTCCAATGCAGAGCCCCACGATGATGTTGAGGTCTGTGCCAACCTCGTTGAGGACCATCGCTTGGAGAACTGGATTGCATGCATGATCTTCCCCTTTTGGAAGAGAAAATTTTTCCTTTTTAACGCTACCAACTTTGCACACAACCGAATGAACTTCAAACCCGTGTGACTCCAGTACCTCCTGTAGTTTTTTTGCCTCCTCCGAAAGACCTATGCAAAAGGCTATCCCCAGTTTTTTCCAACCCATCTCCTCTGCTAGTCGGATGAGTTCTTTCACCCGAGGGTATTTCATGTATCCTTCGACCTCAAGCGAGCTGGATTTTTGATAGAGTTTCAAGTTACCGAGTTTGTGGTATTCCTTAAATGCAGATTTTTTCAATGGTTCGCCAACTGGACATGGAATCCCTTTTGAGCACGCCTTTTCCGCACACGATGCACAATTTACCATGCCTTCCACCTTTTTTGTTGATGTCCTCAAAGGTTAATAAGAACTCATTTGACGATTTAACAGTAGCTTATGTGTTAAGCGGAGGTGATTGAGATGGAAGAAGGGGACGCGGTTAGGTTGGCAAAGGAACTGTCGGAGACTGCTGAGGAACTAGGGAAAATATCTCCAAAAGTCGGTGGGCAGTTTAATGTGTTTTTGAGGCATGCTTTTGAAGAGGGAGCCCTTTCCCCCAAGGTAAAGCGGCTGATAGCGCTGGCGGCAGGAATCGTCAAGGAATGCGACTGGTGCATAGCGGCCCACGTAAAGAAAGCGATTGAGGCAGGAGCGACGAAGGACGAGATAGTCGAAACATGCTTCGTGGCGATGGTGATGGGTGGCGGCCCTGCGCTGGCCTACACCAAGATAGCGATGGACGCTGTTAAAGAACTCGGCTCGGGGTAGGCCCTAAATTATTTTTTTAATCTTCTCCTCGAGGTGCTGCCTCGGCACAGCGCCGATTACTTGATCCACCAACTTGCCGTTTTTGAAGAACAGCAGGGTAGGGATCGCCGTTATGCCATATTTCACCGCGGTGGCTTGGTTCTCATCGGTGTTTAGTTTCCCAAAGACCACCTTCCCAGCGTAGTCTTTTGCCAACGCCTCAATAATGGGTGCGATAATATGGCAGGGAGGACACCATTGGCCCCAAAAATCTACAACGACTACAGAGTGGGTCTTGATGACTTGGTCGAATGTCTTGTCCGTGACTTGGATGGGGTGGTCGATAGCTTCATTTTTGCCAAAATATTTCCGCTCCAGCTCTTTCAACTTTCTCTTGCGTATTTCACCCAGCTCACCCATGCTAACCCCCCATATCTCAAACATTACTTTTCAGCACTAACGAACAGCCCGCAGAGGCAGTGACCCATGCGTTTGATCTCGTCTTTGTGCTGCTTGCAGGGGCAGATTTTCGGCGCATCTTTCTCCTTATCTCCGGTGACTGGACGGCAGGGACAATAACGGTAGCCGTATTTCTTCTCGTTCTCGAGCATGCCTTTAGCAGTGAGGATAACTACATCTGCATCTGGATTTAGCTTGAACCATTGGGACTCGACATATTTTTTCATCTTTTTGAGAAGCTCTTCGATATCCATAAAATCATCCCACCAACATTACCACGTGCGGGCCAATAACTACTCCATAAACTCGTTAAAGTTTTGACCATTATTAAAACTCTCGATAGTGCGGAGAAACATAGGAAACAGCTTCTAACGACGTTTCTTTTTTCTTACGAGCAGGAGAAAAAAACGATGTCGCTCGCACAGCATGAGGAAAAACTATGTTACTTGCCAAGCCTATCGCGATTGAACTGGCGAAACCAATCCTCACCGCGGTCCCGATGCACCAATTATACCGCCTGTGTATGGCTGTGGTCACGAGCGCACTAAGAAATAGGCAGGTGTGTGGTGAGTAGAAAATTGCGTGAGGTAAGTCTAGCGAGGATCAGCAACTCCATGAGAACTATCCCTGTAGGGGCCACCAGGGCTGTGCGGGGAGCGTGGTGCTTGAGTTCTGTGGTGATATACTTAAGCCAACTCACTTTCACTTCTTCAGGCTATTTTCACTCTTTAAAACATACTTCTCCACAAGCTCTTTGAACGCCACGAACGGTTTAGCCTCGGCTACTTTATCTACCACCTTGGGGCCTTTCGCGCGAACACCCGCCACGATGTTTACGCCTCGCTTGAAAAGTGGCTCCGGCAAAGTGCTGGCTGTTGGCCCTGCAAAAACCACGAATCTGGCCCCTTTGGATAGCTCGAGCAACCTGTCGAGGGTTCCGTTGACCAAACTCGACCCGCTTATGACCACGATATCTGCTTTCGGCAACATCGCGTCGACAAAAGTATCCGGCAAAGCATCCCCCCTTAACTGGGGGTTGCGCTCAAAAACGCGGACTTCCGCGGCCTTTGCCCTCAGCTTCCCAACTATGGGTCTTATATACCCAACCACTGCAACGCTGTCTTCTCTCTTCACCTCTATCGTATCAAAGGCGTCCATTCCGAACTGCCGCTCGTAACCCTCGGAGTCCATCAGGTACTGTGAGAGGGCGTTCAGCGTCGCGATGCCAACTGTCTTCTCAATCATATCAAGCGAATTCGCCATGCGGGTGATTTCCAAGGCCTTGAAGCCGTGGAGGTCCCGCCTGCGGCCCCAATGAGTGTGTGCAATGTCCTCAGTAGGCGTGTGGCAGAGCCCGACGTAACCGTTATCGAGCATTGCCGCGGTGTAGCAGAGGCTCACACACACCCTCGAAAGCTTGAGATCCTCTAGCTGGTCTCTTCGCTTCTCAATTAGGCCCAACAACTCGTCAACAATCAAGCTCGCGTCCCCTGTTGTTTCAGATACTCCTCCACTTTATCGACTACTCGCATGAATGCCTTAGCTGCTGGCGTTTCAGCACGCTCGATGATGAAAGGTGTCCCCCGGTCCGAGTCTTCGCATATCCCTTGATCAATTGGAATCTTGCCTAAAAATGGCACGCCGAGCTCCTCTGATATTTTTCGCCCGCCGCCAGTTCCCAAAATGTCAGATTCTGCACCACATTTTGGACAGACGAACCCGCTCATATTCTCGATGATTCCTACTAACGCCACGCGCAGTTCTCTTGTAAATCCAACAGCCCTCTTGACGACAATCTGGGAAACCTCGGAAGGTGCGGTCACCATGATAACGCCATCGATGTCTGGAATCAATTGCATTACGCTGAGTGGCTCATCGCCGGTGCCTGGAGGTATGTCTATAAGAAGAAAATCCAAGTCACCCCACGCCACATCCGCCAGAAATTGTCTGATCGCGCCCATCTTCATCGGACCGCGCCAAATAACTGGAGTCTCATCAGCTGGGAGCAGAAAATCCATGGAAATGACTTTGATGTCAAGCGGACCCTTGGCTGGAAAGATTCCCGGTGGGCCTGCAGCTAGTTCCCGACCTCTTATGCCAAGTATTTTGGGGATGCTCGGGCCGTGTATATCAACGTCCAAAACTCCCACTTTGTGACCCTTCCGTGCCAACGCGATGGCCAGATTGGCGGTGATGGTGCTTTTGCCAACTCCGCCCTTTCCACTCAGTACCGCTAGTTTATTCTTAATTTTAGCCATCCGTATTTTGAGACGCTTCTCCTGTTCCTGCATTTCTTTCACTCGTTCTTCCATTTGTTCACCCCCACAGGATTGTTTTATTTGCGATTGCACAAATATAATTATCGTTTACCAAAGAGGAATCGGTTGGGTTCAAGTGAAAATAACAGTAACTTATGACAACGAAGTGTTGAGGAGGGGATTAATAGCGGGCTGGGGTTTCTCCTGTCTAGTCGATGATGACATTTTATTCGACACGGGGGGTGATGGCGTAGCTTTATTGCATAACATGAAAAAATTGGGCATAAATCTGAGCAACATAAAATCCGTTGTATTGTCGC
This sequence comes from Hadarchaeota archaeon (SeqCode), assembly GCA_964575725.1. Classification (GTDB taxonomy): domain Archaea; phylum Hadarchaeota; class Hadarchaeia; order Hadarchaeales; family Hadarchaeaceae; genus DG-33. The sequence goes on along the minus strand of CAZNRG010000022.1, from coordinate 2,205 downwards.
ACGGACATGGGGATCATACTGGGGGTTTATTGGATTTGCTTGAAGAGAATCAAGACCTTTCAGTTTACGCCCCGCCCTCCTCTAAGTGGTTAAAAAATCAAATCCCCGCGAAAACAAAGCTGGTTGAGGTTCGAGAGCCGATGAAGATACGCGAGGGGGTGTTTACAACGGGTGAGCTGGGCACCAACATCCAAGAACAATCGTTAATTTGTTTGGACAAAAGAGGGGTGTTCGTGATCACCGGCTGCTCTCATTCTGGGGTGCATAATATCATAAATGCGGCATCAAAATTTGGCAAGATATACGGCATCGTTGGAGGATTTCACGGATTTAGCGATTTCGACATCCTAGATGGCGTTAAATTGATTTCCCCCTGCCACTGCACATCATACAAAAGGAAGTTAGCGCGCGCACTCCCGAAACAATACGTGAGGTGTGGAGCGGGGCTGGTGATAGAATGAGAAAATTAAAACCAATAGGGATAATCCACACACCATACAAAAAGGACGGAGACGCGCCCCACCAAGCCTATAAATCGAAAGATGTCGGTGAGATTGAGGTTTTCAAAGAATATGAGGAGGGACTGAAAGATGTCGAGGGTTTCTCCCACCTCATAATTTTGTACGAGTTCCACAAGTCAGTCAAGCGTTCGGTGAAAAAGGAACATTACCTGCATTCGTTCGGGCTTCTCGTAAAACCTTATCTAGACGATACCCCGCGCGGGCTTTTCGCCACAAGATCCCCGAACCGGCCAAATCCAATAGGGCTTACCGTCGTGGAGCTGTTGGAACGCAAGGGGAATATCTTGAAGGTGAAGGGTATCGACATGCTCGACGGCACTCCGCTCCTAGATATTAAGCCATATGTTCCGAAGTTCGACCAGAAGACCGATGTTAAAATTGGCTGGCTGGAAGGCAAATTGTGATCATCCTTTCACGACGATGCCACCAATTTTAACCCCGATATCTCTAGCGATCGCTGAACACTTTACTTTGAGCAAGAAGAATATGTTTGCTTTCATCCCACTTAGAGCCTCATAATTTCCCTGCCCCTTGCTAATCACGACATCGGCGCTCTTCAACAAATTTATAAATTTCTTAGAATTTCTTTTTGGACCCGTACCGGGCGCCCCATTGCTTATCGTTTTGATTTCTGCAATTTTGTCTATGCAGGCGAATTTCGCATCTTCGAGCGTTGCGTCATTTATGATGGGCCCTCCTTTGACGACAAACGTGATCTCTTTATCTTTTAATTCTTCCAAGAGAATGCGATCGAAAACTATCTCGCCCGCATTGTCCCCCAGATATACAATTTTTTCAGACTTTTGCAGCGCTTTTCTAAACTGATTAAAATGGTTTATGGCGAAATCCTGAATCAGAACTTCCTCTATTGTTTTCTCAAGATCGAACTCGGAGCCGGGCCCAAAATCGATGATGTTCCCAGCTATAGCGAGTTTTGTCGCCGCTAGCAACCTGTCTTTAGATTTAGCGACCCTTCGTTTGAGTTCTGGATACATTCCCAGCGCTTTTCTGTTGTACTCGTCCTTCAATCGCTTGTAAGGGTCGTTATTTCCCGTTACTTTCCTGATTATGAGATGAACTTTGTGAGCAATGTCGGAGGGAATCTTGCCTTCTAGCGAAGTTTTCCCAAGCTCCGACAAAACCTTCCTCAATGTCTTCTCTTGTTTGGCTTTGTTCCTCGTGGCCATCTTGCTTGCTTCTAAAGCTTGCCTCACGAAGCACGAGATGCAATCTAGATAGGTCTTCATTTTTATCCGCCCAACCATTTGATTTTAATCACATCAAACTGGTTAATAGAACACACATCACACCCAAAACCATGGCCGCCGCCGCCATTTTGGGATACTTCTTTACCTGTGCTGAAGGTATCAATTCCTCGACAGAGATGTAAACCATGAATCCCGCTGCAAGTGCCAGTGAAGCCCCCAGCCAGCTCAACGATGTTCCTTTCAAAGCTAAATACCCTATGAGAAATCCAGCCACCTCGAACAGCACCGTGGTAATAAGGATGATAAATGACTTCGCCTTTTTCTTGGTCATGCCGTATAATGGAACAATTGTCGCGATATTTTCCGGAAGATCCTGTATTGCTATAACTAATGCGATAGCGATTCCTAATTCCGCAGTTATCGCAAAACCAACCCCGATTGCCAAACCTTCTGGAATATTGTGCAAGGCTATGCCG
>CAZNRG010000021.1:0-15018 GCA_964575725.1 Hadarchaeota archaeon (SeqCode) | reverse complement strand
CTACTACTTCTGCGCCCCTGCTTGCAAGGCCAGCTTCGAGGAGAACCCCGAGAAGTACGTGAAGGGAGCCTAACACATCACCACGGTGGCGGATGCTGCCAGAACCTAGAGGAAATGCGTAGCTGGTTTGGTGGTCTGCTCGCTTGGGTTTGGCATGCTATTGCTGTAGTCAGAGCCTAGGTGGACCCATTTTTCTGATATTCCTGAGAGTAATTTTCAAAACAAAAAATATAAATACCAGTATTTTCAACTATTTCCAACCTCAGGAGGGTTAAGATTGGTCAGAACCAAGGTGAACAAATCGGTGGCCGAGATAAACGATCGGATCCGGCGCGGCGATGCAGTGGTAGTGACAGCTGAGGAGATGGTGGAAATCGTGCGAGAGCGAGGCGAGGTCGAGGCTGCAAAGGAAGTGGATGTCGTCACCACCGGGACCTTCGGAGCGATGTGTAGCTCGGGGGCCTGGCTGAACTTCGGACATGCAGACCCACCAATCAAAATGCAGCGGGTGTGGCTAAATGATGTCGAGGCCTACACGGGTGTCGCGGCCGTCGATGCTTACGTGGGTGCCACCCAGCTCAGCGAGACCCGCGGCTTTGAGTATGGTGGCGGTCACGTTATCGAAGACTTGATCAGGGGGAAGGAAATCGAGGTCAGGGCGATTGCGTATGGTACTGATTGTTACCCGCGCAAAGAAATCGAGACCACCGTAACCAAGGACGATCTAAATCAGGCGGTTCTCTGCAACCCGCGCAATGCCTACCAGCGCTACGTCGCGGCCACGAACTCTCGCGACGAGACGATCTACACATACATGGGGACCATACTCCCCAACTACGGCAATGTGACCTACTCGGGGTCCGGCAGCCTGAGCCCGCTGCACAATGACCCCAACTACGAGACCATCGGAGTCGGGACTCGAATCTTTCTGGGTGGAGCCCAAGGCTACATCTTCTGGGAAGGCACACAGCACGCCCCCACCAAGGCAATGGGGACCATCATGACCATTGGTAATCTTAAGGAGATGGACGCGCGCTACATCCGGGGGGCGACGATCGAAAAATACGGGACATCGCTATACGTCGGCTTAGGCATCCCCATCCCGATAATCAACGAGCGCGTTGCCAAGACGACGGGCATCAGCGATGAGGATATAAGGACCAATCTCACCGACTATGGGGTCCCGAGGAGAGAGCGCCCGATTCTCAAGGAAGTCACGTACGCCGAGCTGAAGTCTGGAAGGGTCGAAGTTGAGGGAAAGGAGGTACCGGTCAGCCCTCTGAGCAGCTTGAAGCAGGCAAAAGAAATTGCCAGCACCCTGAAAAAGTGGATCGAGGAAAAAAAGTTCTTCCTCACCCAACCTGTGGAAGGGCTATCAATGGATCGGATATTCAAGCCAATAAAACAAGTCGCCGCAGCTCCCATAGCCAAGGATTTGATGACGAAGGAGGTAGTGACCGCCAAGCCGAGCGATTCGATCACCAGCGCTGCAAAGATATTCGCAAAGCGAAACTTCGACCACCTGCCGATCGTCGATGAAAAAGGGAAGCTCGTGGGCATCGTGACCTCATGGGACATCGCCGTAGCGGTTGGAACTGGCAAGAGGAAACTATCGGAGATTTTGACTCCCAAGGTCATCGTGGTGGCTGATGATGAACCTATTGATGTGGTGGCGAGAAAACTTGAAAATCACAAAATCTCGGGTGTCCCGGTTGTGAATGCAAAAAGAGAGTTAAAAGGTATCCTTACGAGCGAGGACATCTCGAAACTAATCGGGAGGCAAAGAAAGTGACGAAGAAGGTACTGTTGAAATATTCGGCTGAGAATGCCAAGGAACCGATACTCGCATCGATCATCAAGGAGACGGGCACGCTCTTGAACATCCTACACGCAGAGTTCAGCGTAAAAGGTGGGGAGATCCTGCTCGCGATCGACGCTCCCGAGGTAGAAGTGAACAGAGTCATCAAACTTTTCAAACAAAAAGGAATCGAGGCCAAAGAGCTCAAACGTGCAATTCAGCTCGATGAGGAAAAATGTTTCGACTGTGGTGCGTGCCTCTCACTCTGCCCAACTGAGGCACTTCGATTTACCGATGATTACTCAATCGAACTCGACGAGGACAAGTGTATCTACTGCGAAATCTGCGTGCCGGCCTGCCCAGCAAGAGCGCTCAAAGTGTCGAAGTTCTGAATGGGGGGTTCAAATGTACACTCGCTCCTGGTCTTTCAAGGAGACGAACCTCATCATCAAGTGCGACGATGAGCGGGCAATAGATTCTGCAATCGACTCCAGCCTACGGGCCCGAAGCGAGGTCGAGCGATATATCCTTGCGCACCCAGAGTTTCGATGGTCGCTTGAGCCTCTGAGGCTAGAGGGAGAACATCCAAGGGTAATCGAGCTCATGCTGAGGGCGGGCGAGCTCGCAGGGATAGGGCCCTTCGCGGCTGTTGCTGGAGCCATCTCACAGGTCGCGGCTGAGGCGGCCCGAAACGCGGGCGCTGAAAACGTGCTGGTGGAAAATGGAGGAGACATATCTATAATTGGCGCTAGAGATTTCCATGTGGGGGTCTTCGCAGGCGATGCAAAGAGCTCCGGAAAAATAGGATTTCTTATTACAACTGAGGAGTTGCCGATAGGTATCTGCACGAGTTCGGGAACAATCGGTCACTCGCTGAGCTTCGGGCAGGCGGATGCCGTCGTCGCGGTTGCGCGCGAAACCTCGGTGGCGGACGCAGCAGCAACCTCAATAGCGAACGCGGTTAGGGGAGAGGACCCCAAATCGTCGGTCAAGCAGGGGTTGAGCCAGGCCGAGCGCATTCGAGAAATTAGGGGGTGTCTGATCACGAGAGGAAAACACGTCGGAACTTGGGGCAAGCTCCCTGAGCTAATCCAGGTATCGCCAGAATCCCAAGAACTCTCAAACACCCGGAAAAAATATCAAGATTACGGGCTGGAGTAAGCATTCATTTTATAGAACTTCAATATGAAATGGGAAATCGATGGCAGTCATTGTGAAATTCTTCGCGAACTTCCGTGAGGCGACGGGGAAGGAACAGGAGAAAATCGAAGAGACGAAGGATGTCGATGCCCTGCTCGATGAGCTCGTGAAGCGATTCGGCAAGAGGTTGGCCGAGCAGCTCTACGAATCGGGCTCTAAAAAAATACGCGAGACGGTAAACATTTTGGTGAATGGGCGAGGGATAGGTCTCCTCCAGGAGCTCGACACCCCCCTGAAGGATGGGGATGTGGTGGCAATCTTCCCGCCCGTCTCCGGGGGCAAGCTGATACCTAAGGAGCTCAAGCGATACAGCCGCCAGATCATCATCCCTGGTTTTGGAAAAAGGGGGCAGCTCAAGCTGAAGCGGTCCCACGTGTTCGTCGCGGGTTTAGGGGGGCTTGGTAGCCCATCATCGATTTACCTCGTCGCTGCTGGCGTCGGGCACCTAACTATAATCGACGAGCAGCGGGTCGACATAACGAATCTCAACCGCCAAGTGCTGCACTGGGAGCTCGATGTGGGGCGGTCGAAGGCTGGATCCGCGGTTGAAAAGCTGTTCGCGATGAATACGAACGTCAAGGTAGACAGCAAGCTCAAGCGAATAACCCCTAAAAACGTGGACAAACTAATTAAGGGGGCTGATGTCGTTGTCGATGGTATGGACAATTATCCTATACGCTATCTGCTCAACGAAGCCTGTGTGCGTAACCACATACCCTTCGTCCACGGCGCGGTCGAGGGGCTGATCGGCCAGTTGATGACCATTTTGCCCAAGAAGGGCCCATGCCTGAAATGCGTGGTGCCACAGGAGCCCCCAAAGAAACCCCTCTTCTCAGTGCTTGGTGCCACGCCCGGGGTCATCGGCTGCCTGCAGGCGATGGAGACAATCAAACTTATCACTGGTGTGGGTCAGCCCTTAGTCGGGCGAATGCTGATCTTTAACGGCATGGATATGACCTTCAACGAGATAAATGTAAAGCGGGACCCACGCTGTCCGGTCTGCGGCAAGCTGGGCAGGCAGGTGTAGGTATGCCACTAATCCCTAAGGAAAGGCTCGAGAAATATCTCAACCTCCAGCGCGAGTTTAAGGAGGAGCGATACATCAATCTCAACCCCATCCAGCGGGGGGGCGTACTAACCGACGCGGCACGAAAAGCCCTACTTGAGTTTGGTGACGGGTACTCAACTTGCGACTGGTGCCCGCCGAAAGCCGCGAGGCTAGATGCCATCGAGCGCCCCCCCATAGCCCAGTTCATGCAGGACCTGGCGGAGTTCCTAGGGATGGATGTTGCCCGAGTGGTGACGCGCTGCAGGGGGGCACAATTCATAGCATTCACAACCCTCGGCGAGCCGGGGGACTACGTGGTCGTCGATGGCTTGGCTCACTACTCAACCTACATAGCTGCAGAACTCGCCAGGCTGAAAGTCAAGGAGGTGCCCCACGGCGGCCACCCGGAGTTCAAGCTCAACTTGGATGCCTACGCCACCAAGATAGAAGAAGTCAAGCGGGAGACGGGAAAGCCGCCTGCGGTGGTGCTGCTCACCCATGTTGATTACATCTACGGCAACATGAACGACGCTGCTGCCGTGGGAAAGATATGTAAAAAATATGGGGTGCCATTCCTGCTGAACGCGGCTTACACTGCTGGTATCATGCCCATCGATGGAAAAAAGCTGGGCGCGGACATCGTCGTCTCGAGTGGGCATAAATCATGGGCGGCGAGCGCCCCAACCGGCATCTTGGCGATGAAGGAGGGGCTGGTCGACAAGGTGCTTGCAAGGTCGAAGATCGTGGGCGACTGGAGCGAGCGCAAGTTCGAGCTCAAGGAGTACGCTTTGCTGGGCTGCACGGTCATGGGCGCGCCACTCATCTCGCTGATGGCTTCTTTCCCGCACGTAGTCGAGCGAGTTGAGCATTGGGGTGAAGAGGTGGAAAAAGCTAGGTATCTCATCAAGCAGCTGGAGCGAATCGAGGGAACCCACCAGCTTGGGGTCAAGCCCAAACAACACACCTTGACTCACATGGAGTCGGAGGGACTCTATAAGGCGTCACAGGCCCACAAGCGACGCGGGTTCTTCCTGTACGACGAGCTCAAGCGCAGGGGTATCGTCGGGGTCCAGCCGGGATTGACGAAACACTTCAAGCTCAACACCTATGGGCTGACCAAAGCAAAGGTGGAGCGCGTCGCTAAAGCGTTCCTTGAGATAGCTAAAAAACAAGGCTTGACCACTAAATGAACTTTACGTAGCAACGATCTCGAGCTCTTTGATTCCGCCGTTGCCCAGCATATACGCTTTTCGCTCGACGACTCGCTCCTTTGCCGCGCTGACGATCAGCCAAGCGACCCCCGGCCACAATTTCATTATTTCTGAGTCACGAGCGCTCACGTAGGCCGCGAGGTTGGGGTGTGAGTGGTAGATGCCAACCAGCTCTAGCCCACTTTTCTCGGCCCGCTTGATCGCCTTAAACACCAGCTCCGCGTCGACCTCGAATGCGACGGGGGAGCCCAAGACGTTCTCAGCCTTGACGACCTCCTTAACCTCGATGACGTTTTCCCCGAACTTGCCGAGAAGTAACCCGCAGCACTCGCGGGGAAAATTCCTCAACGCGTGGGCCTCTACCGCCTTCAGGTCCGCGGATTTGAGCTTGAACTTCATCTGCACCCCAACTAACTCGCGGTCACGCTAAAAAAACAGCTCATTTTTGTACAAATCGTCGCGCGCGCCCCGCAGCCCAGTTCATGCAGAACTTGACCACCAAGTGAACTTACATAACAGCCCGGTAGCAAAATAAAATACGGTGAAATAATCTCACTAAGTAGGCGTACCCTCCAGCGACAAAGGATCCCCGCCAGCTATCGCGGAATGCGTGTGATTTGGGCGTTCAGGCTCTTTGTCGTCTCATTCATCGCTTTCTTCGCTCTCAGCATCTTTTTCTTCCCCACCTACACGACCACGCTTTACGGCTACGGCTATCGCACCATGGTGTACGTATCTTCGATTTTCGGGCTGGTCGCAGCAAACGTGGCGGCCTACATACTGCTTGTGGTGGTGGGTATATGGATTGCTGGCTGGGCGTTCCTCTGGGGTGAGCATCGAAGCAAACGCCCAAGGACCATCATCATCGGGAGCTGGATGATCCCCTGTTCAATCGTCTATGCTTGGGTCACCTCGGCCGTGGCCCTCATGGCCGGGATCCCGCGCTACCTTATCTCCGTGATTGCATTCGCGCCCCCACTGCTTGTCGCGGTGGTTGCCCCACAGCTCTTCGTGCGAGGCCTGCTCGGTGGGCGGGAGCGAAGGCTCTCACAGGCGGCGCTGGGTACGGGGTTCTTCCTAGTGGGTGCGTGGGGCACGAGTTCCTCCCTCGGCGCTGGGGCCCTCTCGCCCATGATTGAGATCCTGCTGCCCGTGTACTTCGGCCTCCTCGTCATCGAGTATCTAGCCATGCTCCTGAAACTCAACAACAACCGATTCTGACGCCGCTCGTAAGAGTATTAACGCGCAACGCATAATGCAACACCGAGGACGAGCAAATGGTCAAGGCTGCTGTAATCCCCGAGCCCGAAAAACTCGAGGTGCAAAATTTTGATGTCCCGAAGGTCGCCGAGGACGCCATGCTGGTGAAGGTCAAAGCATGCGGCGTCTGCGGAACCGACATCCACGTGTTTCACGGCCACCTCAAAGCGGTCCCATTCCCTGTCATCCCCGGCCATGAGCTCTCAGGCGTGGTCGAGGAGCTCGGCCCCAAGGCAAACGAACGCCTGAAAGTCCACGGTGGAGAGCTGAGCAAAGGGGATATGGTAACCGTGGTTCCGGGAGTGCCCTGTGGAAAATGTTTCTACTGCCGCAACACCCCAGACCTTCCCAACCTCTGCATCAATCGCTTGGTCTATGGGGTGACCCGTTCATCTAAGGACCCACCCCACCTCTACGGCGGTTACTCCGAGTACCTCTATGTCGAGCCCGGCTCCTGGGTGTACAAGCTGCCCAAGGGGATGTCCTTCGAGGTGGGGGCACTTGCCGAGCCAACTGCGGTCTCAACCCGTGCCCTCTCCCGCGCGCTTGGGGTGATGGGTAAGGCGACTGGTATGGCGGTGCTCGTGCAGGGGGCTGGAGCGATTGGGCTACTCGCCGCTGCAGCTGCCAAGGTCGCGGGAGCTGAAAAGGTAATCGTCGTCGATCGCGTCGAACAGCGCCTGCAGATTGCGATGCGGATGGGGGCGGACGAAATCATCGATATGCGCGAGCTAGAAACTAGCGATGCGCGCGTCAAGCGAGTGTTTGAGCTGACCAATGAGCTCGGCGCCGATATCACCATCGAGTGCACGGGGGTGCCCGCCGCGGTGCCCGAGGGCCTCGAGTTCACCCGCCGCGCCGGCAAGTACGTCGAAGTCGGGCACTTCACCGATCCTGGCGGCGTCGAGATTCGCCCGCACGTGATCTGTTATAAGGACATGGATATCCTGGGCAGCTGGGTCTACCCGATGTGGCAGTTCGGCGATGCCCTTAAGGTGCTGAACTCGCGAAAGTTCCCGTTCGAGGAGCTATTCACGCACAAGTTCAAGATAGATAATGCTTTGCAAGCGATTGAGGTCTCCGAAAAGGGCGAGTGTATAAAAGCTATGATTGCGCCCTAGCGCTTTGCCAGAATCTTGACCGCCTCAATCGCAATATCAATCGCTTTGTCTATGCCCGCGTGCGGGTCGGCTATTTCCCCAATCGGGCCTATAATCGCCAGCACAGCGCCGCCGCGCCATCCGTTGATGCTGCATAGTGTGTAGAGTGTCGAGCACTCCATCTCAGTCGCTAACACCCGCGAACGCTGCCAAACTTTCCACCGCTTGGCCGCTTCCTCGGCAAGTGGGGCTCGCTCGGGCTCCTCGGAGTAGAAAGAATCCTTTGAAACTGTTATGCCAACGTGGGATTTGAACTTCAACCGCTTTGCAGCCTCGATGAGCGCATTCGTCACTTCGAGGTCGGCCGCCGCAGGGTAGCTGAGCGGCACGTACTGAGGCGAAGTCCCCTCCTCACGCACCGCTGCGTTCGCGATCACAAGTTCCCCGGTCTTGACCTTCGGGCTCACCGCGCCGGCAGTGCCAACCCGGATGAAGGTGTCGGCCCCGCACTTCGCTAATTCCTCAACTGCTATCGCCGTCGAAGGGCAGCCTATGCCTGTGGAAGTCACGCTAATCGGCACGCCCCCCACCTTACCCGTAAAGGTTCGAAACTCGCGATTGAATGCGATCTCCTTAGCGCCATCAAAATGTTTTGCTATCAATTCGGCTCGACCTGGATCGCCCGGCAACAACACGCAGCGCGCTACCTCGCCGGGTTTAACGCGGATGTGGTACTCCATCTTACCGGGTTCGTACTTGCGGGACATGCTCAACCTCTGGAGCTACTTACCGGGCAGATTTAAAAGTTATTTGGGGGTCTTGCTGGGAGCTTTCAAATCCAGATCCAAATCACTTTCTGAGATATTTTATCAAGCGCTCTCGGCCAGCTGCCCGCAGTCTTTCCACCACCAACCGCCTCAGCTCACGCACGCCCTCGCCGGTCTTGGCTGATATCGGGGTAACGACATCAGACCATTGCCGCCACGGAAGAGGTAAACCGAGCTTCTCGCACACATCGTCGAGCACCCCGTCGCGTTCTTCGGGGTAGATGAGGTCGATCTTGTTCACAATGACAATCGGCCGGAGTTCGAGTTCCTGTAAAAATTGAAACATCTCGACATCGACGGGCACCTGACCTCGCCGTTCCCACCGCTCGACTATCTCACCGAAAGCGCGGGCGTCGATCACCTCGAGCGCGGATAAAATCCTCTCCCGATTTCGCTCGAGATAGCGCACGATGCTGGTCTTTATCTCCTCCCGTCGCTCGCGGCTGACCCCTGCCATGAAGCCGAACCCGGGCATGTCAACCACGTCGAGCTCACCGCAGCGGTAGTGATAAGGCCTGCGCGTGACCCCTGGCCGCTTGCCCACCCGAACCCGCTTTCCCGTGAGCTGCCGGATCACGCTCGACTTCCCCACGTTCGAGCGGCCGACGAGCACGAGCTCCATTCAATCCCAAAACTAGCTCTGTGGTGTTGCTAAACTACATTTGGTTTTACAATTCACATGTGTGCACAGCTGTGAAGCACAGGTGTGAAGTCCCGCGAAAAGATTAAAGAACACAACAGCAACAATCGTAAGGCGATGCCATGGTTGATATCATGCTAACTCACGGCACAGTCGTGACAATGAACGGGCAACGCGAGATCATACGGGACGGTGCCGTGGTAATAGATGGTAACCGCATCTCCGCTGTCGGAAAAACTCCCGAGGTCAAGGCGGAACACCGCGCCGACGTCGAAATCGACTGTAGCGGCAAGCTCGTCCTCCCAGGGCTGATCGACTGCCACGCGCACCTCGCGCAGGCCCTGATTCGGGGGTGCGCCGACGACATGCCTCTAATCCCTTGGTTGTGTGCCCGCGTCTTGCCACTTCAAGGTGCCTATACCGCCGAGGAAGGAAAACTCAGTGCCCAGCTCTGCTGTCTGGAGATGATCAAATCTGGCACGACAACCTTGGTTGAATCCCTCCTTCACTCCCGGTACGGATTTGATGGCATCGCCAAAGTCATCGAATCGGTTGGCATGCGCGCCGCACTTTCCAAATCGCTGATGAACATCACCGGCTACGCTGACAGACCCGACGCCATGCCCAAAAGCATGACCGAGACGGGTGAGGAGACGATGCGCGAGACGCTCGAGATGATCAAGCGCTGGCACGGCAAGGCAAACAACCGCATCCATGTGTGGTTCGGCGCCCGCACACCCGGGGCCTGCACCGTCGACTTTTACCAAGAAATCGGCGCCCGCGCGCGAAAGCATAACACGGGCGTGACTATCCATCTCGCCGAGGTCAAGCAGGACATCACCTACATGCGCAAGGAGTTCAACGCAACCCCAATGGAGTTCATGGAACGCTGCGGGCTGGTCGGGAAACACGTAATTTACGCGCATGGTGTCTGGCTTCCCAAGGAGGACTTTTCCCGCATTCACCTAACTGGCGGAACGGTCTGCCACTGCCCAGCAAGCAATCTCAAACTCGCATCCGGCTTTGCCGATGTGCTGCGCATGCTCAAGGCCCAAGTTAACGTTGCTCTGGGGTGCGACGGGGGGCCGAGCAACAACTGCTATGACATGCTGCGTGAGATGAAGCTTGCCGCGATCATCCACAAGGGGCGGGAGCTCGATCCCGAGATTTTGCCTGCCGAGACAATCCTCGAGATGGCAACGCTGAATGGCGCTCGGGCAACACTCTGGGAGAATCACCTTGGCTCGCTCGAACCCGGAAAGCTGGCGGACCTTATCGTCGTCGACCAGCGTAAACCTCACCTCGTGCCCGTGCGCAACCCGATTTCTAACTTGGTCTATGCGGCGAACGGCTCAGATGTTGATACTGTAATCATCGATGGAAAAATCGTGATGCAGGGGCGGGAGGTTAAGACAATCGACGAGGCCAAAATCGTGAAGCGGATACAAGAAGTCGGGCTCGAGGTAGACAAGCGCTTGGGCTTGGAGATAGGTCCCAACTGGCCGGTGAGGTAAATGGCGCTTGAAAGCTTCTTTGAACCTTCGAGTGTCGCGGTGGTTGGCGCCTCGCGAGAGCCCGGTAAACTTGGGCACGCGGTCCTTCGAAACATCGTTGAGGCGGGCTACAAGGGCAAGCTCTACCCCATTAACCCGAAGGCTGACGAGGTGCTGGGGCTCAAGTGCTACCCCTCGGTAAAAGATGCGCCCGCTGAAGTCGAGCTCGCTGTTATCATCGTGCCTGCGCGTTTTGTATCCTCGGTGGTGGCCGACTGTGGTGCGAAGGGGGTCAAAGCCGCAATCGTGATCTCGGGTGGCTTTGGTGAGGTTGGCCCTGCGGGTGCAGAACTCGAACGTCAGCTGATCGAAGCGGCGAAGCAGGCCAACCTGCGTGTGATTGGGCCGAACTGCCAAGGTATCAACAGCGCCTCGGTTGGGTTATGCGCGAGCTGGCCGTTGGTGAAAGCAAAGGGGCCGATCTCGATCATCTCCCAAAGCGGCACGGTGCTGGCCGCGATCGCGTGCTGGGCGGCCGATGAGGGCGTTGGCGTCAGCAAGCTCATGGCGCTGGGTAATAAATGCGATGTCGACGAAATCGAGCTGCTTGAATATCTAGCAAATGATCCCGATACCAAAGTCATCGCTCTTTACATTGAGGGTACACGGGACGGTCGAAAATTAATGGAAGTGGCGATGGAAACTATACGAAAAAAACCCGTTATCGTGCTAAAGGGTGGCCGCACGGCGAAGGGGGCTGAAGCGGTTGCATCGCATACCCGCTCGCTCGCCGGCAAGGACGCGGTTTTCGACACAGCGTTCAAACAAGCTGGCATCGTTCGCGTCTCGAGCGTTGAGGGGCTCTATGACGCCTGCAAGAGCTTCGCCTACCTGAGACTACCCAAAGGCAACAATGTCGCCATCGTGACTAGCTCAGGTGGCTCTGGCATCTTGGCAACCGATGCCTGCGAGGAGCTAGGCCTAAACGTGATTGAACTTCCTCCAAGCGTGCGCGATGCGCTGCATGAGAAGCTGCCGCCGGAGTGCATCCTGCGCAACCCGTTGGATCTCACCGGAAGCGCGACATCACAGATGTACGATGAGACCCTAACTGTACTCGGGACCTCTCCTGAAATTCACTCGGTCCTCACGATCGTCGGCGACCCAATGCCTAACATTGCGGAGGTCATCTCCAAGCATTTCGGCGGGGGAAAAGTCATCGTTCCTGTAATGTTGGGTGGGGGCTCGGTTGAAGTCGAAGAACGAACGAAACTGCAGAAACTTCACGTGCCGGTATACTCCTGCCCGCTGCGGGGGGCTCGTGCGCTAGCTATTTTAACCCGCCGCACAAAGCTGGAGAGTTGATGGGGGAGATGGGTTGAAATTCGCTGATGTAATCGTTGAAGACTCACCAGGTAAACGCGTGCTACTCATGGGCAACGAGGCAATAGCCCGTGGTGCAATCGAGGCTGGAGTTGGGGTCGCTGCTTCCTACCCCGGCACCCCAGCATCTGAAATTTTGGAGACCCTCGCGCTTGCCGCACCTAAGCTGGGGTTTCATGCTGAGTGGTCGACAAATGAGAAAGTTGCTTTTGAGGTTGCTGCTGGTGCTGCAATTACCGGCGTTCGCGCGCTGACTTCAATGAAAAATGCTGGGCTTAACTGGGTAATGGACATGTTCATGACGCTCGTTTACGGTGGCGTGCGGGGGGGTTTCGTCATCGCAGTCGGGGACGACCCTGACGCCCACTACTCATCGAATGAGCAGGACACGCGCTTCGCCGCCTTCTACGGTGAAATTCCCTGCCTCGAGCCGGCTGACCCGCAGGAGGCCAAGGAAATGACCCGCTACGCATTCGAGCTCTCGGAGCGGCTCGAGCTACCCGTGCTCGTTCGCTCGGTCACCCGGATATGCCACGCTTCGGGAGATGTCGAGTTCGGTAAGATTGGGAAAGTTAAGCGCGGGCCGGTCTTCGATAAACACTGGAAGCTACCTTGGCGCTGGAACGTTTACGGCCCTCCCGGCCCGGTCGAAAAACACCGCTGGCTGCACGACCGAATGCCCCAGATAAAGAAACTAGTCGAGACTTTGCCCTGGAACAAGCTCGAGCTACGAGGGAAGCCGACCTTTGGAATCATCGCATCGGGGTTGGGGGCAAGCTATGCGCGTGAGGCCATCAAGGTGCTCGGGCTCGAAAACAAGGTGGCCTTCCTCAAGCTTGGCACACCCACACCTCTGCCGGAGCGACTCGTCGGACGCATGTTGAAACTTGTCAAGTCGGTGCTCGTGATCGAGGAAGGTGAGCCGCTCGTCGAACTTCAGGTCAGGGGGCTCGCCAAGGATGTGAACCCCGACGTCAAGCTTCTGGGTAAGCTGACTGGCGCCCTGCCACCTGTTGGTGAAATAAACACGGATATCGTCGCCCACGCGCTCGCAAAACTGGTGAAGCGGAAGATTCCCACGAATCGGCCCAGGGAGTTGATCAAAAATGAAATCAAAAACCTCATCGCTCCTCGTTCCTCAACCCTCTGCGCTGGGTGCCCGCACTTGGGGAGCTACTTGGCGCTCAAGCAGGCGCTTCGCAAGGTCGGGGGCAAGGTTCCCATCGTCAACGGAGACATAGGGTGCTACGAGCAGGGCGGGTACGGCATCGCGGGGAAGGAGTACAAACCCAGTTTCGCCAGCGAGTCCGTGCGCTACCCCATCGATGCGCCCTACGAGACCCTCGACACGAACTACATCATGGGTGGCGGCGTCGGACTGATGCAGGGGCAGTTCCAAGCTGGGTACAAGGACGGTGTGATCGTAGGGGTCGCTGGTGACTCGACCTTCTTCCATGCCTGCATCCCTGCGGTAATCAACGCGGTCTACAACAAGGTGAAGGGTCTCTTCTTCGTTCTCGACAACTCATGGACGGCGATGACTGGGCACCAACCGAACCCCGCAACTGGCAAAACCGCGACCGGTGAAGAGGCCAAGGTTTTGCTAGTGGAAGATATCGCTCGGGCGTGTGGAGTAGAGCATGTAAAAATCGTTGACCCCTTTGACATCAAATCCACAACTGATGCAATCGAAGAGGCGCTCAAGAGCGACAAGTTTGCAATCGTTGTGGCGCGGCACGTTTGCACCCTCCAAGAGCAGCGCATGAAGCAGTTCGTTGGCAAGCGCATGGTATTCGACCGCGACAAGTGCACTGGTTGCAAGCTCTGTGTTTCCTTCGGCTGCCCCGGCATCGTCTTCAAAGAAGGCAAGGCCGGATTCGACCCGGTTTTATGTAACGGTTGTGGGATGTGCGCCCAAATATGTCCAACTGGAGCAATTAGGGTGGAAGAATGAAAGGGAGAACCTTTGAACTCAACTTAATCATCGCTGGAGTTGGCGGACAGGGAAGCATCCGAGCGTCCCACATCGTCGCGATTGCTGCCATCAAAGAAGGCCTGCGATCGAGGGTTGGTGAAACCTTTGGTGCTGCGATGCGCGGGGGGGCGGTCGCGAGCCACGTTCGGATAGGGAAAGGGATATTCGCCCCGCTCATTGCTAATGATGGGGCCGAGATCGTGCTCGCGCTCGAACCCCTCGAGGGACTACGCAACGCCGCAAAATTCCTCGCTAAGGGTGGGTTGCTGCTCACGAATACCCGCGCTTGGATGCCCGTCGACGTGAACATAGGGCGGGCTGAGTATCCGAGCCTAAAGGCGATCAAAGGCGCGGTTGAAAAACTGGGCGGTGAAGTCGTGGCAATCGATGCGACTTCGCTAGCGCAGCAGGCGGGGAACGTGCGGACGATGAACGTAGTCATGCTCGGGGCACTCACGGGAACAGGAAAACTGCCGATCTCTGTTGAAACGCTCAAGCAGATCGTCCAAGAGAATGTCCCACCGAAAACTATCGAAGCTAACATTCGCGCCTTCGAGCTAGGATTCGCGGCAATAAAAAAGCAGTAAAAACTCGCTCTTTTTGCTTTCGGCAATTGGCGCCAAACTTATATATGAACAAAGATTTATATGAAAATATATTCATAAATTAGGAGGGTGATAAGGGTGGCTGAGAGGAAGATTGGTATTTTTGAAAAATATTTGACAATCTGGGTCGCCCTCTGTATAATTGTCGGGATCGCCCTCGGCAAGCTGCTTCCCGAGCTGTCTAGGGCTCTGAGCGGGATCCAGTATGCTCATGTTTCAATTCCTATTGCGATTTGCCTTTTCTTCATGATTTACCCGATAATGGTCCAGATTGACTTCAGAAAAGTAATCCAAGCAGGAAAAACACCGAAACCGGTCGGCGTGACTCTGTTCGTGAACTGGGCAATCAAACCATTCACCATGGCACTCTTCGCCTGGTTATTCATGACAATAATCTGGGCACCGTTTATATCCGCGGAGATGGCTTCACAATACCAGGCGGGCATGATCCTCCTTGGTGTCGCCCCATGTACGGCCA
>CAZNRG010000020.1:0-15207 GCA_964575725.1 Hadarchaeota archaeon (SeqCode) | reverse complement strand
GCCTTCTTCCCCTATCCTATACTTCCTATACTTCCCGACCATCACCAAAAAAAGAGCAATTGGAGGGTTAGATATAAGCAGAATAGCGGCAAAACGGAAAGATTTGGCAAAAATGGGCCTAATTCTCGCCCAATAACTTAAAAATAACACGAAAAAAGCGAGTGAAAATACCCCCCTTGACGCCGCCGGGTCGCCCTCATGGGGATACCCCCTACCCCCCGGGGAGTGAGATTGGGAATACTTTCGGTGACCTCCCCCCAAAAATGACTTCAAAAAAGCCCGTAAATGTTTAGTGGGGATAAAATGCAAAAAGCAAGGTTTGAACGGCCATGCCCCCGTTGCGGCAAAGTGATCAGAGGCAAGAATCCTAAAATTCTGGAGATAAACTACGCCCTACATCTTAAATGGCATGAACTGCATCGCTTAGAAAACGCGGGTTACAAAAGGTCGTTTGCGTTTGAGGGGGCCGGCACCCGACTGCGCCCGCCGAAAGCGTGATTTAATAGCGCGAGCGAGAGAGAGGGAGTGGAGGTGAGGCCGATGAGGGTAACACTCCAGCCCGAAAAATACTCTGCGAGCCCAGTATCAGTTTCGATTCCCATGAGCCAAGAAGGCGAGCAAAAATGGATGGATGCCGTGGGGACAGCACAAACGATACAGCAGTTTATGTCTATTTTGGAAACCATCATAGGAAAGAGGTAAAAAAATTAGTGGGCAGCAGATGGGGCGGAAGCAGATCGCCGCCCCGAATCACGGTTGCAGCGATGGTCGGTTAAACCTGATAAACAATTCAAGGGCCTCTTTCGATGGGTGGCTTCTGCGATACTTCGCTAAAATTTTATCCCATTTCTTAGGCGGAATGAGGCACACTTTGCCGTCGAAGAACTCTACGGAGCCCTCCCCCAAGGCCCGCCAGGCCCGCCTTACCTCTCTCATAGCGGGGCACCCGATCCCACGGTCCCTGCCATCGGTTTCCACGGGGAAGGCTTTGCACACGCCCGGCCTGACGGGATATATCAAGCACTTATTCTCCTTCAAAAACGGACATGGGTGACGGATGCTTGCTTCATATTTAATTCTTTTCTTATCACACGAGATGACCTTTCCGATGTAAGTTTCGACCAGTTCCTTCGCGCTTATGCCAAGGTATTCCGCCGCTGCGAATATATCGATGGCACCTGGGTGGACCCCGACCTTGCGGCAGCACTCACCGCAACGCTTGCACACTAACGGTATGAAAACCCGCAAGTCCGTGAAGGACAACCTTAAAACGTGTCCTTGGGCGTTCATCGTTTCGCCTCAGTTTTTCCACTATACGATAGGTGGTAAGGCATCACTTCTTGGGTTCGCGCCACTCACAATCACTGCCTTCGGCCTTGACTTTCGCCTTTAGGTCCTTTACGATTTCCATAACCTCGTCTAGCCTTTTCGGTGCCACCTCCGAAAAGAACCTCTTGAGCACATCTTCATCTTCAACCCCGAGCCCAATCTGGCGGTCGTCCTTATCGGCCAATAAATAGAGGCCGCGGAGCCAGCCGTATTCGACAAGCGTTCTTGCGGTGATGGGGAAAGACCTAGGGAACCTGAGTTCGATCTTGCCGTCCGTGCGAACGATGATCCGCCACCCCACGGGCCCCGGCAACTCTCCCCCGCCTTCTCTCGATGTTTTCGTCACCAAATCACCCCCGTAGCACCTTGACCGCACCCATTATACTCAAGACCTTGGCTGCCTCTTGACAGATAGCGCTTTGCGCGCCCTTGGAGAACCGCTTATGCTTGCCCAAAAATCGCTTGAAGATCGGCTGGTTTGGCAGGCTTTCATCGCCAGTATCGATGTCGATCAACCATTCCACGGTCACGTCGCCCGCATCCAATTTTTCAACGGTCGGCGGTTGTTGCTCGTCCAGTTGCGCGAGTTCATCATGTAATCCGAACTGTATCGCGCGGCTCTTGAGTAGGTGGGAATCATAAACGATAGCGGCCCGTCCCCCGTGGACGTGTGTTTTGCGGAATCCCAAGGTAGAGAGGAAACCCGATATCGCCCGGCTCGAAAAGCGTTCCCGCTCGGGCCTGTCCACATTCAGGACGTCGGCAATTTCTTTGACCGCCAATTTTCCCGATTGCACACGGTCGCGGGCTTGGATCAGCGCCCTCATCACTTCGGCGTCGATGCTCGCCCCGCGCTCCTCTTGAACCATCCGCTCGTAATCGCGCGCGAAACTCACAACGATTGCGAGTCGGTCTTTGCCGCGGTTGGGCGAACTCAAGTCTTGCTCTTTCATGCGGTCACCCCTCTAGCCTTGCAAATAATTGCCCGCCGTATGCTTGGCCGCATAAAAACAAGGGTCATTGCCTTAAGGGCCGTGGTTATATCGTCTTTTTTTGATTTCTGGCAGGTTTTACAAATCCGCACAAGGGGGCTAAAGAGTTCTTCGAGCCGCCCGCTTTTCAAAAAAGATAGTTCCTCGTGGGGCTCATCTTTCGGGTCGTCCATGTGTCTGATCCTGAAGCCCAGCAAGCGGTCGCGTAGTTCTTGCCCCGTCCGTTCATCAATTCGCCTTTTTACTGGCCTCGTCTTTTCCAACATTTTGAACACGAGGCAGCGTGACTTGAGATCGGGAACTATGTCCTTCGTTGTCGCTATCGCGGTAGGCCCGTAGGTCTTATACCACTCGATGCTTTCTAGGCCGCTCTTTTCTGGATTAATGCGCATAACCGTGAGCCCGCGCCTGTGCCGAGCCCTGAGCAACGAGGCGATGTTCTGGCCCCGCTCGCTACGTGCCGTTAAGTCCATCTCGTCAATCAGTAAGGTTGGTTTGAAAATTTCCGTGGGCCTGAAAATGTTAGCCTCTCCGAGCGTGCTTGAAAGGACGGGTCGCCAGCATAGCCTCGCCAAAATTTCAAGCGCGCGCGTTTTCCCGCTTGCGTATGGACCCAAAAATAAAAGGAAGGGGAGCGAGTCAAAAAGTTCACCGTAAATCCAAGTAACCATAGCGTATGCGGCCATCAGGGGATATTGGCGCTTGTCGGGCAGGTCGACGTGCGCGTAAACGTAATCCTCCACGTCTTGAAACAGATCGAAGTCGTCCTCGTTCAAATAATCAAGCACCTTGTCGGTTGGGGCGAACCATCGCGGCTTGGGCGGAATCATCACGACATCCTCCGCAAACACCCGCTCCTCAAGGCGGGGCTCCGAGCCGATGAGATACGCAGGCTGCCCATCTTTCATTACAACGTCGATTAGGCCGGGGACTTCGAGAGACTTAACTACTTTTGCCCCCGCGTGTCGCCCCCCGGCCTTGATTTGTTTTTTTGGAGATTTTTTGATTTCATCCGCGACTGCTGCCAAGGCGTGCTCGTAAGTTAGCCTGAAATATCGCTCCGGGTCCCCAACTTTCCTCGCATCGTGTATCTTCGACCACGGCGTTGATAGCAGCGCGGCTTTAATCTGATCTGCCGCCACGCCATGCTTCACGAGATGGCAGGCTATTGCGAAGTCGGCGGCGCTACGGTCCCCATCCGCCGGGCCTTGCTCGAACGTGCGTTTGATTACCGAACTTCGATTTATGATCGCAGTCACATGCTCATCCGGCAGTCTCACGGGCAAGGTGATGAACTTCGGCGGCTGTGGTGGTTCAAGCGAGAGGATATAATCGCGGAGCAGCGGGTCCTCGTGCCTTGTGAAATCGCCTTGGGCAAAACTCAAGCGGTGGGGGCGCTCAGGAGTTGGCGCGCCCTTGACGTTCGTGGTGCCGATAACCCGAACCACGCGCGGTAGGTCACCTATGTTGTCGATTTCCGCTTGCTCGTTCTCATACTTCTTTTTTATTCTTTTTTGGAACTCCTGCAACTTGCCCTCGACCAACTCACGACCGAGGAGTGCGGCGTTTATCGGCGGAACCGCAAGCCACAGTTGCCAGCCATTACCCGAACAGCATTTAACCGGCGCCTTGAATCCGCGCCCCACGAAATCTTTAATGATACGGTTGGCGACTTCCTCGGCGGCCTTCAACTCTTTATCGGTTGCGGCCTGCTTCTTGTCCGGGCGCTTGGCATCGATGTCTATCACGATGGCGGTAACCTCATCCACGTTCTCACGGGTGCCGCCTTTCCGCGCGCGGGCGTTGATGCCGACGTAAACGTTACGCTTGCCGTCCCACTCGCGGCACGTTTTTATAAAGTCCTCCTCGCTATCAAGCCACGCCTGAACGGGTGGCTCGATTCCACGGGGATCGATGGCGCGGATTTCGGCTGTTTGGCCTCGGCGTATAAGAAAGTGGTATGTTTTTCTGACCGTTTTTTCGTCCATCGCGATCACCTGTGCTCGTAGAAAAACTCGATAACTTTCTCACGAGGCAGCCCAAGTGTGGTGAGGACATCTTCAAGCAGTCCGCGCGCCATGTGTTTCGCGCACCCGTGGCAGAGGTAGAAATCACCAGTGGCCGTTTCCCCGCCACCGCACTCGACCGTAATCCCGTGCCACGTAATTTCCACGTTTTTTCCGCAAGGGCAGGTTTTCATCTCCCCGTTGAAAATCATTAAATCACCAAATGTCCCGTGGTTTGTTGAATCTTGACGATCTTGGATTTTCTCCCCATCTCTTTTGCAACGGCCACATGCGCGACTTCGCCAATATCAAGAAAATGAACGTTCGAAAAAGTGTGAAGTTCAATCGTTCCGTTTTTGACCGCCTTGACGTCGCCCTTTAACCGTGTGCCATCGCGTAGGGTCAAAAAGACGAGACAACCGATCAAGCCCTTTAGCACCGTCTCGAAATCTGCAGCCGTTTCGGTCTGTTCCGTCTTTTCCATTCTATCGTCCTTCTTGTTTCTTCCCTGCTACCCCACTTTGGTCCACTTTTCAATCACCATGGGTTATTTACGTGGGTTTGCCATCTATATTTTTGAGAATCGGACAAGTCCGGTGATTTAATTGAAGGCCCGCAGAGGAACGAAGGCCCCAAAGGGTGAAGCAAGGGATAAGATTCTTGATCTCTTGCCATTCAAAGATGTCGAATATTCCAAGTGCATCGGAACTCTCGGCGAAGTGCTCAAGAAATTGGCCGATCCCGTTGAACGACGTAAAATCTTTGAGGATGCAAAGGTGCCGTTGACCTTTAGTCAACTCCAGAAAAAGGCCGGTGTTAAAAAGCAGACTTTATCTGATAACTTGAAACGAATGGTGCGAGAATACGAGGTCGAAGGAAAAATAGATGCGCAAACGTTAGGGTTCACGAAGGGAAGATTGGGTCCGGTATATGCGAAGACCGGCACGCGCGGCTGGTCGGAACCCGCATCGCTTACGATGGAGGGCACCAAGCGCGGGATGCCCGTGAAAATCACTACACGGTCTGGCAGTTATAAACTACGCACGGTCAAGAGCACAAAAAATTTTGACTATTGTGAAGTCCTCAAAAGGGTTAGAAAGAAAACGCTTTGGACCGAAGAAGAACAGGGCAAACTCTGGAGGCCAACTGGAGTGACGGTGAAAATAAGAAAGATATACATTAGATAGGTAATCTGCGGTAGAAAGTCGGGCGCAAGTGCTTGATTCACGCCCCTCCGTTCACGAAATGATTGATGGTTTCTTGCGTCCAATCTTCCAGCCTCAGAAAACTCGATTAGAATACGACAAGATTAAGAACTAGGAAAAAAATAAAACAAATCGTGCCAGCCAAACAGAAAGTCAAATATGCGGGCTTAGAACTGGAAGTAATGCCGATAGGCGAGGAAAGAGGAATTTATTTCACGGATGAACGTCCTAAATTCCGTCTAATAATTACTAACTTAACTAAGAAAAGAATTAGCGGTAAACTTATATGGTTTTATGGATTTGGTGTTGGTGGACCCGCAAATAAAACCTTCGGCGACGTGGAGTTTGATCTGAGTCAGGGGGAAACAGTAGAAAAAGAAATAATGGGGAGGCTTCTCGGATTTCAGGGAAACGGGGTTATAGGGATACCCACACCACCAGAAAAAACATTAATTGAATCAGAAAATCCCGAGGAGATAGTTCTTAAACCAGCATCTGAAGAGATGACAAGATTCCATACATTATATACATTCACGATAATGGACAAGGAGTTCTACCGTCGAGTTTATGAGCATCCGGTGAGGATTCAGAGAACATTGACGCTAATTCTCATTACACTCGCTGGATTATCGATTAGCACCACCATACTTGTTGCTTATCGGAATTTCAGCGAAATTGATGCTATTGTAGCCTTGATAATTTTAGTAGTGGTGGCCCTGTTTATGGTTGTGAGTATGAAGTTAATGCCAAAAATTTCGAGTTCTAGGCGTTCCAAGACTTCTTAGGTTGGGTCAAATTGCTCAAGTTTAAATGAAAACAGGGCGACCTTAAAACATGCGCGCCGAATTGAAAGAATTTAAGGAATTTTTAAAAACAGTATGCATCGTTTCGGCCACGATGGCATCAATAAGTTTTGTCGGGGTAAGCATTCTTGTCTTAATATATTCTCCTTCAGGGGTTACTGCCACAGGGGCGTGGAGAGATGCGGCATACTTTGGGGTTGCAGCGGTTTTTGGTTTTGCTATTGTTTCTATTCTCACGCTTATCGTATTAGACCCAAAAATTGTAAGATGGGAGTCTAAGAAGAGAGTGGATCAAGTGCGTGAATGGATGTGGGGTTTATTGCTGCTGAGTTGGTTCTTTTTCCTTGCTTTAATTGGGGGCCTATTTTTTACATTTATTTAGCTGCTAACTTGCCGCTCGCCTACGCCCTCAACTCCGACCTCGACGCTCGCCACCAATGGTCTGTCTTCTAACGCCGCTGATATCTTTTTTTATGACGCTTTCGCTTTCTGAACTTCTTCGTTTTCCTTAGCTTTGGTAGCTTCCGCGCTACCTTGAGCACTTTCGCCGCTTTTGCAACCCTCGCAACCCTGGCGGCCCGCCCCACCCTGAACACCCTAAAGCCGCGGATAACGCGCATCTCCATCTCCGTGGTTGGTATCGAGCCTAGGATGTCCGCCCAGCTCTCGCGCAAGCAACGCCTTTTCGATGGCGCGTTGTGAAACCTAAAGCCTAGCTCGGTTATGAAGATCGCGCATACCCCAAGGTCAATCCACCCGAAAAGCTCCTCCTGCTCGGGGGTTAGTTCGAAAATGATCGATGCGGCGAGCAAGCAAAGCGCGAAAATCGCCAGCCCAGCCATCGCAATATCGATAACCTTCAACCTCTCTTGCAAGCCGCTCCCAAAACCGATTTATTCTCAACGCCAAAACGTCTTGTGGCAATTCGCGGCCTCCATGTTTTCAGCCTCCGCTCCGAAGCTGGGAGTATAGGAAATCGCCGATAAAATAAGAAAATTATCAGAGCTCAAAGATGCTGGTATAATAACTGAGGAAGAATTTCAAACAAAGAAAAAGGAGCTGTTAACAAGGATTTAATCCTTGCTTTAAAAGGCTTGAAAATTCGGTCTAATTGCACACCCCGGGGTAGCAAATTCTTGGGCGCCTCGGGCAAAAAGTTAAAGTATGTATTTACATCAATATGGTTGAAGGGAGGCGAAAAATGTGAGAGGCGGTATCGTAGCTCTTGGGGTAATTCTGATGTTGATCGGTTTTGCGTTATTCGTGGCTACAACACCAATGGAATTTCTTGGAATTGAAATAGGTCAGGAAGGACCAACCCTAGAAATTGCTGGTATTGAATTCCCCATAAATGTTATTGGGCTATTCATGGCTGGTGTTGGATTCATAACATTCATAGCTGGAATTGCGGCATCGGGAAAATCCTAAGACCGAAAATTATTTCTCAAATCCACAATACTTGCACTTTTTCTCCTTTGAGGGATGCATTGAGACACTTCACACAAATCCAATAACGTTCTCCCATTTTCCCCCTTCCCACTCAATACTGTTGCATAAGAGAGGAAGAGGAAGCCCCCGCTAATGCCAACGATCAATACGATTGATGCGATTAACACGCCGATTGTCGTTTTGGTTATTTTTTGAGTTGTCATGTCCTCATCTCCAAATCTATTCGAGCACCCTCAACCCCGCCCTATCGTAAATCTTCTTCAATCTTTGGGGCGAGTAGTCGCTGTATCTTTTACCCAACACAGTTTTTGGAACCCGACCGCAAAGAGCATCAACGAATCTATCTGGAACTCCAAGCTCACCCATGGTTTGACAAAACCATTCTCTAAGCACTTGGGGACTTATCTTGATTCCTGTCTTTTCAGATGTCTCCTTGAAAATCTGGTTTACGTGAGAAGCGCCCCTAAACAGTTTACCGTCAAGGGGGGGCTCTTCTTTTTGGTATTGGTGATATGCATCCAAAGCTTCACCGTTAAAGAAACTGAACCAAGTATGCTTTGTCTGAGATTCCTCGTCAATGGGTGCCAACATCTTTTGTTCAAAGTCCACATCCTTCAAGTCTAAGTTTAATATCTCATTTCTTCTCCTACCTGAAGTGGCATAAAACAAGAACAACGCCTTAGACCTCCAGTCAGGCAACGCATTATAGAAACGTCTAAGTTCTTCCTTGCTTGGAACTTCAACATATCCTTGATTTGGTTGTGGAATTTTGAACCCCTCAGCCGCGTCAGATTTTAGATATCCCCTGAAAAACACTCTTAGCGCCTTGACATGATTACCATAGGTATTTTGGTTCCCTTCCCTGACTGGTAAAAGAAACTTCCTTATTGAACTAGGTTCCTCTGGGTTCAAATTAGCCTTATTGCAGAATTCCAGATAGCGTTTGATGTATCTCCGATGGATACGGGTGGTCCCTTTTTTCAGCTCAAGGTCAACCTTACACATTTGCTCAAAATCGGTGACTATTGAATCTACATCGTTAAGCTTGCCAAGCTCGCGACGCGGGTTCGAATCCCGCCTGCCGCACCACTTAGCTGCTGAGGTGGGGGCTGAGGAGGATGCTGGGGAGGTGACCCGGCAGGCGGAGGTCCTGCAGGGGCCGGCCCGGGCTCCGGGATTCTTTTACGTTTCCTCAGATAGATGACCACGACCAGGACAGGAAGCACGGCCCCCAACGCCGCTATGAAGAGCAGATCGGAAATCCCCCCGGGCCTCTGGTAAGGGAGCGTGGCCCCGTCAAACGTGCTCCCCCCATCGTCTATTGCTCTCAGCCCGAGGGTCCCGTCAGAGGGGGAAAGGTCCAAGAGTAGGAAATGGTGATTCGTGGCGCTGTGCGCAGTCCACCACTTTTCTCCCGGCCTGTAGGACGGGGCACCCCAGCCACCGCTGACTACATAGACCGTGCCCTCATCGGAGGAGTTCTGAGGCGCGGTGCTCGACCTCGTGTAGTTGATAGGGTGGGTCCGCTCGTAGTCGTGGGCGTGCCCGTTTATCACCAAATCCACGTGGTACTGGTCAAACAGGTCAACCCAAGCGTCCCGAGTTTTAGTGGAGCTTCCGTGGGAGGTGTCTGAACTGAAAGGCGGTCGGTGAAAAATGACTACCGTCCACATGACGTTCGCGTGGGTGGCGAGGTCATCTTCGAGCCAATCGCGCTGCTCCCCGGAGAGCTCACTCGTCATGAGCTCGCTGTTTAGGGCTATGATGTGGAGGTCGGGGCCCCAGTCCAGCGAGTACCATCGCTCGTTCTCGGGCAGGGACAGCAACCCATAGTAGTACGGCGCGCTGGACTTGTTGAACTCGGCGGTGCCCACAACTTCATGATTTCCAATGCAAGGAATAATAGGAATCATGCGGTTGTCCTCTGCCACCCAGTACTTCTGCATTGCCCCAAACCAGTTGTCCCACTGGCTCGGGCTGTTGGCGTCGAGCACGAAGTCTCCCGTGTACAGCACGAATGCCGGGTCGTGCTTCGCCATCTCCCGAGAAATCTGGTCGCGCGTATCCGGAAAGATCGTCTCCGTCTGTTCTCCAAGGTACGGCGGGCGCGAATCACCGCCAGCGACGAAGGTGATATCCCTCGAGGCGATCGGTGCCGTGCGGAAACTCCATTCCTGGCTGGGCCCGCCATTCTCGCCACCACAACGGAAATAATAGGTGGTGTCTGGCAAGAGTCCCGTAAGTTCAACCTCGTGAATGTAATTTACACCATCTGGAGAAAGATTTACGCCCCCTGAAGCGTTTTCATACGCCAAGAGATTTTCTCCATGAGATGTCATATCGTACCAAACCGTGGTCCCCGCGTTTTCGTTCGAGGTCTGCCAAATCACGGTTATTGTACGCGCAGTGTTGGCAGTCTTCCAGGTGAGATGAACATTGGTCGGAGGATCGGGCCCACCTTCAACCGCTGATGCAGGTGAAGAGGCGACGAGCGCAAGCATGATTACCGCAGCTGCTAGACAACCGGGGGTTTTGGTCCACACAGTTTTACCAAGAGCCAATGGTTGTTGTTTCACTAAAAAGTTAAGCTGGGCGTTCCTGCCGCGCTATTCAGGTCAAATCCGATTAATCAGCCCGATTACCTCCACCTCAAAGTGTAAACGTACCTCGCTCGCCCACGCTTTCTGAGCTTCACCCACACCGGCAAGATCAAGAGCATGCCTGCAAGGAAGCCCCCTATGTGCGCCCAGTACGCAACCCCTGCGGTGGCCCCCGCTGCCCAAAGCACGGACGCCGAGATCACCTGCAGCACGAACCAGAACCCTATCATCACCGCAGCCGGGATCATAACCAAGTGAATGAAAAAAAAGAAAATGACGGCCGTGTGCACCCGGGCCCATGGGTACAGGAGCATGTAGGCTCCGAGTACTCCCGCGATGGCTCCTGATGCCCCGATCGTCGGAATCATTGACCCCGGATCAGAAAAAGCATGCGCGAAGCTAGCCACAAGCCCCACGCCGAGGTAGAACAAGATAAATCTTTTTCTCCCCAGCACGTCCTCGATGTTGTCGCCGAAGATCCAGAGGTACCACATGTTGAAGAGGATGTGCAGGACCCCCCCGTGCAGGAACATCGAGGTGAAGAGGGTGTGGAGGTTCTGCCCTGCAAGCACTTCTTTCGGCTTCATCCCGAATTCTTGGTTAACTTGATCGAAGGTCCCCGTGAGGAGCGCCCCGGCGAATATCGCGATGTTAATGATGATGAGGGCGTAGGTGAGGATTGGTCTGCGCTTGGTTGGGTTTTCGTCCTTAAGGGGAAACATCCGAGACCACCACTAGCATTATAGCAGCCCTCTCCAGCATCGAACTCTTATGCTTTTTCTTCTAGCTTAAAATAGCCCCTTGCAGAAGTGGAGCTGGTGACTGCGTGTCACGCCGTAAGCCAACCGACGAGTTCAAAAAAATAGCTGCTGAACGGATGGAGCGCCTGTTTGAGCTGGCTGAGGGAGTATTTGCTAGGCGCCCCGAGCTGGCCGACCGCTACGTGCAGCTGGCGTGGAGGCTCAAAACCCGATACAACCTCAAGCTCCCCCCGCACCTGAAACGAAAATTCTGCAGGAAATGTTTTTCATTTTGGAGACCCAGTGTTAGCTGCCGGATGAGGGTTCAGTCGGGTCGTGTGATCATAACTTGCTTGAGGTGCGGCCGCGTTGCGCGCTTGCCCTACAAACCGAAAAAGAAAACTTTGAAGCGACGTTAAAGTATTCAGATAATTGTCACATTTGAGTATAAAAATGAATATGGGAACCTTTGTGTTGGCCCCCACTTCCTCTTGCAGTTCTTCGCGGTTGCATCTAGCTGGGCATGAATATTGAGTCCGTGAGCGACGGGTTCACTGCGATGTCGTAAATCCTGGCCGAGTAGCCGGTGGTTGGGTCCGTGTATGTGTAATCGCCTCCGGTCCAACCAGACAATTCACCCACATATGTGTTGATCGTGCTTTTGTACTGCTGCCAATACTGGTCGAAATCGAATAATGGCATGTCTGAGAATGACATCCATTGGCCACCCATTCCTATCCATCCGTTGTCCTGGCTTCCGCTTAAGATGAAAGAGTAATCCGTTCCGCCCAGGGTGGTATCTATCCTTATGTCCATGTCCTCAGTCCCCAAGTTTCTTGCCCTGATCCTCGTTGTGATTGTCTGACCCTGAGCAGTCACATCTGACTTCATGTCTATACTCGTCGCCGATACGATGTTTCCGCCGCCGCCAGCACCGCCATCAGCGCCACCGCCACCGCCTCCGAGGAGGAGGTAGCCGCCGACAGCTGCTGCAGCGATAACAATGACGATCACTATCACGACCGCTGCACCAATTCCTTTTTGTCCCAATTATCTGCCTCCAAAAAAGGTTGTGTTGCGCGCTTTTAAATGCCCCCCCCAAACCATTTTTTGTTTTTGTTCTAGAACTTTAGCTTGTACATGTTTTAGCACCCATCCAGCAATTCACAAACACGCTTATGAAATCAAGATTCTTGCTTCAGCATGCAGGAAAAGCGTTAATATCGCCAGCTTCAAGAGGATTAGAGGACGAACCATAAGTGAGGGAAATAGATGTCAGTTAAAGAAGTTTCTGCAAACGCGCTCATCAAGCGGCTGAGCGAGGAGCTGGGGAAGCTGGAGGAGCTAACCCCGCCCCCCTGGAGCCACTTCGTCAAGACGGGGGTCCATAAGGAGCGCCTCCCCGAGCAGTCCGACTGGTGGCATACGCGCGCGGCGTCACTGCTTAGGCGCGTTTACCTAGACGGTCCGGTGGGGATCTCTAGGCTCCGTAGCTATTACGGTGGGCGGCAGAACCGCGGGCAGACACCCGAACACTTCCGCAAGGCCGGGGGGAAGATCCTGCGCACCATCCTTCAACAGTTGGAACAAGCTGGTCTCGTGCGAAAGATCGAGCGGGGCGGGCGGAAGCTCACCCCAAAGGGTGCGGCGATGCTCGATAATTTAGCCAAGCAGATAAAAGCAGAGCAGAAGGGGGCCTGAAGATGGATGAAGAAGAAATCGAGGAACTGCGCAGGCGGAAGATGCTCGAGCTGAGGGCGAAGCTGGAGGAGCAGCAACGCCAAGCCGAACAACGGAAGCAATACGAGATTCAGAAAAGGCTGGCGATTCAGCAAATTCTGACCCCCGAGGCCCGGAGCAGGCTGGCGAACATTCGAGCGGCCAAGCCAGAGTTCGCAGAACAGCTAGAGCTCCAGCTTATCCAGTTAGCCCAGGCGGGAAGGCTGGGATCAAAAATCACCGATGCCCAGCTGCGCGAAATTTTGAGCAAGCTGCAGGCGCGGAAGCGCGAGTTCAAGATAAGGAGGACTTAGATGGCGCGAAACAAACCTGCACCTCTCAAGCGGAGGCTGGGAAAAGCCGCCAAGCACACACGGCGCGCCCCGATCTGGGTAATGGCCAAGACCGCGGGCCGAGTGCGCACCCACTCGAAGCGGCGCAGCTGGCGAAGGCAGCGCATAAAACCCTAGGTGTGCCCCATGCCGGAGGAGCGGATCTACGTCATCCCGTTGAGGGAAGCCAAGCGAGTGCCCCGGCAAAGGCGGACGTCGCGGGCAGTCAAGATCGTGCACGAGTTCCTGAGACGCCACATGAAGTCTGAGGAGATAAAGCTCGATCAGGCTTTGAACCGCAAGCTCTGGGAGCGTGGGGCGAAGCACCCCCTGCCGCGGATCCGGGTGCGGGTCGTCAAGCAGGACGATGGTTCGGTCGAGGCTTTTTTGGCGGAGTAGGTGGCGTCATGCCGATTAGAAGGGTGAGCTTCAATCGGATTCCGTTTTTGGGAGCTTTCGCCCTAACCACTGATAAAATCGCGTTGCTCCCCGAGCGCCTTCACGTCCGGGAGCAGGTCGTGGGGGATGCGCTTGGCGTACCCGTGGCCCGGGCGAACATGCACAATAGCCCCCTGCTGGGCATCTTGGCTGCGGGCAACTCCAACGGGCTCGTGTGCTCTGGCTTGCTTGAGCCCGGGGAGGAAGAGCGGCTTGTTGAGTTTGGGATAAAGGTAGTGCGCATCCCCGGGCGCTACACGGCGTTCGGGAACCTTGTGCTGGCGAACGACCACGGCGCCTTGGTGAATCCCGACCTTCCCGATGAAATCTTAAAACTCATAAGCGAGAGCCTGGGGGCGCCCGTGGAACGTGGAACGATTGCGGGTGTCAAGAACGTCGGGGCCGCTGGGGTGGCGACGAACCGGGGGGCGCTCGTACACCCTGATGTGTCAAGCGAGGAACTCGAGCACCTCTCAAGCGTTCTTGGCGTGTCAGCGGAAGTCGGCACAGCGTGCGGCGGGGTGAAATATGTTGGGTTATGTTTGGTGGCGAATTCTAATGGAGTGATAGCGGGCAGTCCAACGACGGGCCCGGAGCTGGGCCGCGTGGAGAGTGTTTTGGGGTTCATCTGAGGTGGTTGGGTGAAAATATTTCGCGTCCGGGGATGGTTCAAGCATGGGCTCTATCGCCAGCGTTTTACACGCGAGCTGCTTGCGCTCTCGAAGGAGCAGGCCCTCGAGCGAGTCTACTCGGATGTCGGGAGCAAGCATGGGGTTAAGCGCAACCTAATCCATATAGAGGAGGCTGTCGAAGTTAAACCCGAGGAGGTAAAAGATCCTCGAGTACTGGCAATGCTGGAGTGATTGGATGGAAAAGCCAACTGATGAGGAACGGGAAAAACTGCAGCGCATCCTAGGCGAGCTCAGTGACCACCAAGCGAAGGCCGAGGCCCTCCGCCAGCACCTCTCGTTGCTCGCGGCGTCGCTTTCCGAACTCTCGATGACTCTCGAGGCGATCAAGACGGTAAAAGGGCTTAAACCTGGGACCGATATCCTCGTGCCCATGGGCTCCGACTCCTTCATCACCGCCAAGCTGGGGACGACGGAGAAGATGATAACGGGGCTGGGCGCGGATGTCGCCGCTGAGCGCAGTAGCACCGATGCAATCGTGGTGCTCCAAGATCGAAGGGCGGAGCTCGAGCAAGCTTTGGGCAAGGCGCGCGAGGAGCTGGGAAAGCTGGGCGAGCGAATCGAAGCTCTGAGGCCGGAGGCGGAGCGGATCCTCGAGAAGGTCAAGAAAGAGCAGCCCTAGGGGAGCCGATGTTTGATAAGCTGAAGCAGAAGTTAAAGCGGGTAGTGGAACGTGTAAGCAAGAAGGCGGCACCCGAGGCACCACCTAAAGCGCTTTCCGAAGTTCCTCCGGAGGCCCCACCTGAAAAACCACCTGAGGTTCCAGTCGAAATCCCGCTGAAGGCTCCTCCCGAGGTCCCCCCTAAAGCCCCTCCAAAAATTCTGCCGCGTGAGAAACCTAGCAAGAAAATGAAGCGGGTAGTGAAACGCATCCTCCGGAAGGAGCTCACCCCCGCGGATGTGGA
>CAZNRG010000019.1:0-16215 GCA_964575725.1 Hadarchaeota archaeon (SeqCode) | reverse complement strand
CGAACTGCAGGTAGGGGTTTCCAGCTGGGTCCGGGTTGCGGAGCTCGATGCGCGTACGTGCGCCCCTCCCGGCCGGCACCCGGATGAAGGCGCTGCGGTTGCGGTTCGCCCACGATATGTAAACGGGCGCCTCGTACCCTGGGACCAAGCGCTTGTATGAGTTGACCGATGAGGCGAGAACCGCGCACGTGTCCCTCGCGTACTTCAACAGCCCCCCGATGAAGTAGAGGGCGGACTTGCTGAGCTTGTACGGCCCCTTCGCATCGTGGAAGGCGCTCTTCCCCTGGAGGGTCATCAACGATTGGTGGGTGTGCATCCCGCTCCCGTTTACCCCGAATATCGGTTTCGGCATGAAGGTCGCGTAGAGCCCATGTTTGTAAGCGATGGTTTTGGTGACATACTTCATCATGGCGACGCGGTCGGCGGAAGCAATCGCGTCAGCGTACTTCAGGTCGATCTCGTGCTGCCCGGGGGCGACCTCGTGGTGAGAGGCCTCAACATCGAAACCCATCGCATCCAGGTAAGTTACGATCTCCTTTCGGACGTTATCCCCGCGATCGCGCATCAGGTCAAAGTATCCGCCGTAGTCCGAGGGCTTGGTAGTGGGGTCGCCCTTTTCGTCCGGCGTCAGGAAGAAGAACTCGTACTCGGGAGCCGTGTGAAATACCCAGCCCTTCTTGCGGGCGCGCTCCATCAGCCTTTGAAGAGCTGCCCGTGGGTCGCCATCGAATCGGTTGCCCTCGTAGTCATAGACATCGCACACGATGCGGGCTGTTTTCATGTTATCCTGGACCCAAGGGAGCACGACGAAGGTATTAGGATCGGGCTTGAGGCGCATGTCCGATTCCTCTATCGTTGCGTAGCCGAGTACCGAAGAGCCGTCGAAGAACACGCCTTCGTCGAGCGCCTTCCCGAGCTTTGTGGCGGGGATCGTGACATTTTTGACCGTGCCGAGGATGTCCATGAACTGCATCTGGACGAACTTTACCCCCTCTTTCTTCACTAGCTGCATGATTTCAGATTTGGAAACCATCGCACCCCCGACCCACTTGGTTAGGCGCTGAATTTAAACTTGATGCCGGGTGTATGGTGAAGCATAGAAATCAGGAGCGGTTTAGGGAAAACTTAGCCTTCCCTTTAGCTCCCGTCCGTACTCAACCCACATTCGATCGAGCTTGTCAAAATTTGCCTTCGTCTCTTCTATGCTGCCACGCCATCTCCCGGCGAAACTCGATAATGGGCGGTCGTTTCGTGCTTTGGCTAGTCGCATTATCGCATTCGTAAAGCTTTCGCCCTCTAGCTTCAAATCTGACAACGCCGCATGGGCCTCCTCAGAGATGGTCAATGTTTTGTACGTCATTTTCTCCGGTTTGAGTGTTATCTTAATACATGTATTTAATTCATGCTGCCTTGATGAGGCCGAAACCCAAATATGCGGCAGTGAAGACGATTGCTGTGAACAAGACGGTTTTACCCGTGGTCGAGCACAGCTCGACCCGATTATTGCCGAGCAACGGCTATTGAAGAACAGATGACTCCCACTCATAAGGGGGGGCGCCATGTTCCAGCACCACCCAAAAGTTCTAAAGCCCAAGTCCTGAATGTAACAATAAAGTGAAAAATAACGTTGGGGGGGGAATAATGAAGCCTAAGCCCAAACGCCATCAAAGAACGGTAAAAATCGTTGGAATATCCAAAAATCAAAATATCGGGCGATTTAAACATTTCATAGAAAAATCTTTCGAGTCTCGTGAAATCGCGGATGAGGGGGAATATGTTGTTGCTCATTATAGAATCGTAGTAGGTGAAAACCTGATTGAAGTAATTGTATATACTTCAGATAAGATTTACATATCTTCATCCCCATATACGCCCCCCGATTCATTTAATCAAACAGCAACAAAAATAGCAAAAATTGCTCAAGGAAGTGTTAAAAAATTAGCAGAAACCAGACCTCTTACACTCCAGCGTGCTAAAAGTTTGGTAGATTTCGTATCGAAATTAAACCCAGGTGATGAGTACCAGAGAATGGTAATGGTAATTTTATCTGATACTTCAAATGAAATAGTTCTTAGAGAAATGATGAAATCATTAAAGATCAGTGGCCCCCCACTAGATGCAGGAATTCCAGATAAAATCAAGATAATTAAAGAGAGGGGGGGAAATGTTTACAAGGAAAATGAAATCAGAAGTGTAAGAGAATTAAGGAATACTATAGTGCATTACGGAAATATTCCAGATAAAGATCAAGCAATCCAAGCTTTCAAAGTCGCATCGGGGATATTACAATAAAAAGGCATGAAAAAGTATGAATATGAAATCTACTAATGAAATCATAATCGGTTCAGACGAAGCAGGAAAAGGGGAATGGTTAGGTCCCCTAACCGTTGCCGCAGTAGCGTTGAAAAAGGAACAGAGTGAATATCTAACAACTCAAGGAGTGATGGATAGTAAAGAACTGGCGGTAGAAAGAATATTGGAATTGTCTCCTATTATAAAAAATAATTGCATTTTCTATCGCATTGTGATCATAACGCCCATACGGTTTAATGAATTTTTACGTGAAGTCAAAAATGAAGGCAAAAGTTTGAATGATGTGCTTGCATGGGCTCATGCCGCAGCCATTCGTGAGGTTTACGAATATTTAAAAAAACAGAAAATTGGCGATACAATAAGAGTAATCATTGATGAATTCGATCGAATAAAAACCGAAGCTCGACTAATGAGAGTCATAAATCTTTTAAAAATTCAACTTGAGCAAAAACCGAAAGCTGAACAGGAAATAGCTGTAGCCGCCGCTAGCATTTTGGCGAAATCGTCTCGGGAAGAATGGATTGATAAAGAATCGATAAAACTTAATTTAAATTTACGAAAAATATCCCCTAACGACGCTTTGACGTGCAAAGATGCAAGTTATTTCGCAAAAATCAGCTACATCCGCCACTAAGCTAGTTATACATATTTATCTCCCTCGGACAGTACTCACATCTCGAATATGTGAGTAAAACAGTTGCAAATTTTCTATATGCTTGGACAATTTTCATTTCATTTTTGATAGAGCATTACAAAAATTCCACACTCCCCCAAAACCCTCAGCCCGCCCTGATAAGGCCAAATCCCAAGTAGGCTGCGGTGAAGACGATTGTTATGAACTGTCTACTTTTTCTCAAAGTATATCGCGGCGCCAATTGTTAACAATACCACGACCGCGACAGCGACCCATACAGATCATCGACGCGATTTTGATTTTGAATGCGAACGTTGGCCAGGGTTGGACTAGCGGCGGTGCTAGTTACTAGCGCTACCACTAGGAAAGAGCGTGCATTAAAACCGGGTCGGCAATTTTATAAAAATCATCCTCGTGCTCCAAGAAACCCGCTTTAACAAGTTCGTTTAAAAGGTCAACCCGCCAACATAGTTTTGGCCGGTTAACCAGCCTAAAGCGCTTCGAGTTTGTATATCGCAACTCAAACAATCCATTGAAAAGGTTTGAGATGACAAGTTATCGAAAACTCAAGGAACTCGGTAGGCGTGCCGATCTTGCTCGGGGCGAGGAGAGAGAGGAACTAGTGGAAATACTGATAAGAGAGCTCCCGAGGCTTGACCCCTTCAAAGGCTTCAGCGAGGGAGCGATACGGTTAGCGAGGCTTTTGGCGAGGTTGAAGTGGTTCAGAGCTGAATCGTTTTCTTAAAAGGTGATGGATTAACATTCCTTTATTTTCATTTATGCTGAGATTACCACCCATTATTCCTTTTTTATTTTTTAACTCTCCAGTTGTGAAATCATTTCGCTTTTGGCACGGAAACGATGCCTCTCATTTTCCTTTATATATTTAGTGTATCAGAGAGTAACCGAGGATGAGTAAATGGATATTGTAATGTTACTCGCGCTCTTACTCATTGGTTTAGGACTTGCATATCTTCTTGGGCTTATAAAATTAGTATCTGCAGCTCGGAAGGTGACAATAAGCATTGCGAAGATTTTTGTGATTACTGGTCCAGTTGGAATTTTAATATTGATAATTGGTATTATTCTGCTTTTGATCACTACTGGCTACATTAAAACATGAAATGGCTTAAATCACCTGTGGCAATCCACGGCCTCTGTTCCCCAACCAAGGTCATAGAAGCCGCTGGTCGCGCATGGTTGGGGCGGTTACTAAGCCTCACTTGGTCCTTCCTCGGCCACGCGCAAAGGTTTTCCCATCGAATTTTGCAACTCAGACTCTCAATTTCACCCCTATCCTGGAGCAACTCGACTTCGCCACCCAAACCCTATGCCAAGGCCCACCACAAATTCTCCTGGAAATATCATTGGTTTTATTCTTGTACCGACTGCCAAAAGAACCACCCCCACTAGGAAAACCGCCGCGATCGGTATTGACTCCAACATGCATATTAAACTTCTTTCCCAATCAGGTAAAGTGTATCCAATCAATATTCCTGCTATGAAAAACGCTGGGTGGGCTACAATCTTTTTCATCTTATCACCTCGCCTTTTTCAGATACTTAATTTCCGCGGGGGCATTATAACACGTGGTGCTATGTTGTATTACGTGAAGGATGAAACCGATTATCAACGAATTCAAGACTAGACATTGAAGAACATATTCGTAGAATTCCAATTTTCTTAAATCGTAATGTATCAACGGAACGTTTTTGGGCTCGTTTAACGCCCCTGCTAGCCCGTTATCCGCTTAGCTAAAGCTACAAAGATGGCTAAAGTTGAGATAAATGAGACGATGGCCCACAATACGAGCACATGGTAAATATCACCGCCAGCGATATCTGTCAATTCCTTTAAAATAAGTGTGATGGCAGGGCCTACGATAAAAAACCCGACTATCAAGGTTATAATCAAGTCGAGTGTGCTTTGTCCTGCCTCTTTATTTAGCATCCCTCAGCCCCCAACGCTATATTAGTATTGTAGAAACTTGCCCTTTAAATAGCGACAAAATAGAAAGAAAAACGGCGAAAGCCATGAAAATGCGATGGTTAATAGGGTTTATCTTATTACTAGTTATTACATCCACCGCTGGAGCATTGTTGATATTGGAAGGGTACCGCATCGGATGGCTTTTTCTTTTTGCTCCGTTTATCACCATAGTTCTGGGTTTACTCATATTTTCGCTCATGCCCAAGAGGGGTCGGTAGTTGCAACACCTATGTAAAAAAACTAAACACCGATCACTGGGAGCATGTAAGGAATTGTTATGACAATTAGAGCTGACATCTATCCAAACCTTCGAGATACTTTACTTTGGCGGCGAGACGAGAGGCTGAATAAATACTTAGATGAGGCGCGTAGTGCTCTTAGTAGATTCTTTCATTCTCGCGAAGAGATAATTGAATATGTAAATGGTCTTCCCAACCGAGAAGATGCCGAGCTCTTTCTAGATGTATGTGGATTTTACAATATAGCTAAAAACTATGCCCGTCTTCCATTTTTGAAGTTTATTATGATAATCTCTGTTATGGAACGACTTTGTGTTCGCAAATATAGACTATTCATAGACTGGCTACGCATGAAAGAGAACCAAGAACTTGTAGAAAAAGAATTAGAGTCTTTTGAAAACAGAAAACTTGAATCTTTCAAGGAAATAATCAAGCGGTTGAATGCTCAATATCTTGAAATTTTTAGTTTGAGAAAAAAACTCTTCGAATTTATTTGGAAATACCTTGAGGACAATGAAAAAATCATGCTCGTAAAATCCTTCAGAACGAAGAGGACAAG
Source organism: Hadarchaeota archaeon (SeqCode) (assembly GCA_964575725.1). Lineage (GTDB taxonomy): Archaea > Hadarchaeota > Hadarchaeia > Hadarchaeales > Hadarchaeaceae > DG-33. The sequence goes on along the minus strand of CAZNRG010000019.1, from coordinate 10,481 downwards.
ATATCTAGAAGAGGCGCGTTACACGCTCACTCCACGTTATCAAAGTATAGAGGAATACGCTGAGAAAATGAGAACGAAGGTAGGGGAAGGTTGGTTACCCAACTGTTATGATTGGCAAAATTGCTGGATACAATACGGCCGATGTCATCCCAATATCAGGTGCGTATTATGCACGAATCAAAAAGCCTTAAAAAGACAACTTAACATTATAACACGCATAATTTACGCTTATCGAAGCATGTTTGTTCACAAGGCGAGATTGCCTCCTTTCTCTGAAAATGGTGAAATGGTATCCGTGATAGACATTTATGAGGAGAAACCGATAATGATAGAGTTCAAAATTACAGACTTTGAAATCATTATTGAAAATGCGTTTAAGAGGTACTTTGACATCCTACAAAAAGTTTAACCTCTTATCCCAAAATTCTTCGCAAGAACTTGAAGCCTTTAACTTCCTAGATACATGCGGCCGCTGTATATAACGGATACGTAGGCATCTAAATCAGCGCCAGTCCTTTTAATCTCTTTAAAAAATGTTTTGAATAATCCAGTCTTCACGATTTTCTCACCAAATCTGGTTGGAGTGTGTGTTAGGAAAACCCCACGAACCGAACCACCGCAATCCGGCAGAATCCGAATCATCGATAAACAACCCTGATAGATGCCCCATAACTATTATTATTGTGCAGTACTTTATTTTTGTTGTTTCGTATTAGCGTTATTCTGGAGCGAGGTAATTATAGGAGCTAAATTATCTCATCCGCTTTTGTAATTTTACAAGATGTTTTATTCTCTCGTTTACGCTCGGATGATTGAATTTTTTTTCTCGGTACCATACTCTAATGCGCCAACCCACGCCTTTTTTCTTCCATTTCTCCCATACTTTTCTGCGCTTTCTAAGATAGGAAATCATCGCTGCAGGGCTTGTTTTATCCGCCGCATATCTATCTGCTTCAAACTCTGAATTTAGCTGGTAACGCCATGCTGCGTAGATTCGCCATGGGCCTATAGAAAAACTAATCACTAAACCTATGTATAAAATAGCTACCGTCCTAAACAACATAAAACAAAACAAAGATGTGAAAGTTGGGAGTATAAGCCAAAGATACCCTCTTGCTTTTTTGTCTTCAACTTTTTCGGAGTGATGATATTTTAGGTGGGATACCTCATGACCCCCAACAGCTTCACGTTCTGCTGATTTAAAAAAAGGAGAAAACAGCTCTACTGGAATTTTTATTGTTCCATTTCTTTCAGCGCTTGCCCTGAAGTCGTCACTAATAAAACGTATCTTCTTTAGTTTTACGCATTCTTTTTTAGCTAGTTTTTCTAACCACCTCTTGAGATTTCTTTTCTCCTTTTCTTTTTCCATTTTAACCATCAACAAGTTTCGATTAATTCTTAAAAACGCTTGGTGGTTCATAATGGTCCAAAAATGATTTTAACCTTGGCCACTTTCTCGGTATTAGAGTGGTAATTGATAAAGCTCAACCTCCACGTTTACCCCCTCCCCAAAACCCTCCACATCTTCGGGCACCAGCACGAACCCATCTGCGCGCGTCATTGAACTCAGGATGCCCGACCCGGTGACGCGAATCGGCTCAGCCAAGAGTTTGCCCGCCTCGCTCCAGACTCGCACCCGCACCACGTCCACACGCCCCAGGGTCGAGGTGACCTTGCGCGTCAGCTTCGCCCGAACCCTCAGGCATCCCCAATCGGGGGGTAGCCCCTGCATCACCCAAAGCGCGGGGCTGACCAGCATGTCGAAAGCAACCAGCGAGGCAACGGGGAAGCCAGCTAGACAAAATACCGGTTTACCCCGAACCACACCAAACGCGGTTGGACCACCTGGGCGCAGGGCGACACCGTGGAACATCAACTCCCCTAACTCGGCGACCACATCCGGGGCGATATCATGCTCCCCCACCGAACTCCCGCCCGAAATGAGAATCACGTCATCTTTCAGCGCTTTTCGCAGCACGCGGCGCAGCGCTTGTGGTTTGTCGGAAATGATGCCAAGCGGGTTCGCCACGCCACCACAGCTCGCAACCGCTGCGGCTAAGGAATAGCTGTTGATGTCTGCGATTTGTGCTGGCCCCAAACGCACGCCGGGCCGCCTAAGCTCACGCCCGGTAGCAACGATCGCGACCCGTGGCTTTCGGAAAACCCGCACCCCAAGCTTGCCTATCGATGCAAGCATGCCAATGTCCTGTGGCCTGAGCTGTTGTCCGCGCCTCAACACCACTTCACCCGCTCGCACGTCTTCACCTCGAGCAGAAACGTTCTTGCCGGGTGTGAGCGGCACTCGCACGGCTATGTGTTCCCCCTCGATCTTGGTGTGTTCGACCATCACGACCGCATCGGCGCCTCGGGGAATCGGTGCCCCAGTCATGAGTTTTACTGCCTCCCCTTTTCGCACTCGAAGTTTGGTTGGAGCCCCTATTTTCGCAGACCCGATTACGCGGAGTCTTTTTGGTTTTGTTTCGCTCACCCTAAACGTATCAGCTGCTTGAACTGCGTAACCGTCGACGGCCGAGCGATCGAATGGAGGCACATCGATTTTTGAGGTGACATCCTCGGCCAACACGCGCTCCAACGCTCGCTCAAACGACACCATCTCAGAGCCCAAACGCTTCACTCGAGATAACACGATTTTTAGAGCATCCCCGAGCCTGGTGTAGCGGGCGAAGCCCCGCATTCGAACTCGCATCTCACTCACGTGCGTGTTTGATGACGTGCCCGAGCTCGGGAAGGATGAGCCCCATTGCGACCTCGGCTGCATTCGGGGCCCCGGGAAGGCAGAAAACCGGCTTCCGCTCGATGGTGCCGGCGGTAGCTAAAGTCAGAAGAGCTGGCGTGCCGACTTTTTCGTAGCCGATGCGCCGCAGGATCTCGCCGAACCCCGGGAACTCCTTCTCGAAGAGCGGACTCAAAGTTTCGATTGTGACATCACGCCTCGCTAGGCCAGTGCCACCCGCCGTTATCACAACATCGACTTTTTTGTCTGCGATGAACCCTTGCACCGCTTTTTTTATCTCATCCGCTTGGTCGGAAACTATCAACCTAGTCGTCTCGTGCCCGGCCTCGCCTGCCCTTTGCTCGATGAGCTTTCCCGTGATATCCTCATCGCGCCCCTCGCGCATCGCAGCTGCGCGACTATCACTCACCACAAGAACCGCGATCCTCAGGTGTTTTGGGGCTGTTTCACGGTGCTCCTTAAAACTCAACTTTTCACCTTCTTTAACACGCGAATGTCTTCGATCAAGGTCGTTGGGTACTGCCCGGCCTCGTCCTTCTCGAGTCCCTTCACCATGTCCCAGACGGTAAGCAGCGCGCTCGCCACGCCGACCAAGGCCTCCATCTCGACGCCCGTCTGCCCCGTGCTCTTGACCTCGACGCTTACGCGAACGCCTTCCTTCTCCAGCTTGAATTCGACATCGGTGCCCGTGATTGGGATTGGGTGGGTGAGCGGGACGAGTTCTGGGGTTCGCTTCACCGCTAGGATCGCAGCAGTCTGCGCAACCGCCAACACATCCCCCTTCGGCACCTCGCCCGCTTTGATTTTCTGAAGAGTTCCGGGCTTCAAGCGAATGAAGCCGTTTGCTCGCGCCACTCGAGACACCCCCGGCTTTTCGCTGATGTCGACCATTCGAACCATTGGGCCACGCTAAAAGCATCGCCCGGCAGGCAATAAAAGTTTAGGCCTTTCGCTTGGGCTTCTTGCGCCAAAATCGCAACCCGGTCAACCTGCTGGGCTTGGGCTCCGGTTTGCCCAGCTTTTGTTCGATCTCGCTGAGTTTATTCTCGTAACGTTCGCGTAAAATATCATAATCGAGCTTAGAAACCTCGCCCACCCCACGATCCTCCTCCAGCTTGCGTGTGGCGCTGATGACCTTATCGCGCTCGATCAAGAGGATCTGAATTTCCTTTCTTCTCAATTTGGTCCCGACTACCCTTAACACGTGAATTAATTAAATGTTCGGTCAAAATCAAATCATGCCCGAAGCGCCTCTCGACTGGATGCTCCTGCTCATACTTTTCCTCATTTCAGTAGGTCTAGTCTATTTCGTGCTGATGCATCGTCTCCGGGCTCGAGGAACGGCGAAGGAGCTGGTGACCCGCGAGAGGTTCTCACTCCTGCTCAAGCGCCGCACGCAACCGGCCCCCGTGCCCAAGGAGCTCAAGGAAGCGCTGGGGCATTCGGTCAAAGCCATCGAGGGGGCCGCGGCGGCTAGGCGGGCCGTGGTTAGGGTTCGCCTCGACCCGAGCATAGAACTGCGAGCGGAGACCCCTGATGTCATCTCCCTGCGCATTCCCGTGGGCGAGGGCAAACAAGCTGTGCTTCACAAGTCGCTGGCGCGCGCGAGGATCAAAAGCGTGAAAAAGGTCGCCCGAGGGTATGAGATCCGCCTAGTAATACATGGGGGTTAGGTGCGGCTCCTCGATCGAAGACCAAACGTGGCTCCTACCCAGCTTCGTGCGCTTTACCCGGCCGGAACTTTCGAGCTGGCGAAGCACGCGGTTAACCTCCCGGACTTTCCAATCTAAAATGTGCGCTAGGTCCGGGGCACGGAGGACACCGTAGCGGCGAAGGATGTACTCGATAATCTCAAGCCTGACCATCCTTGGCCAATCTTTCACTTCTTCCTCCTCTTCTTCAATGAACTCGGGGAATTCCTCCATGCATGCACCTATTTGTGGGTTAGTGGTTGTATTCAAAAGGCTTGCGCTAAACCTTTTTGGGCCCCCACGGGCTAGCCAACAAATACATTTTAACGAGCGCCCCTTATGTGGTTGGAGAAAATACCCAAAAAATTTGTAGAAGGGGATTAAATGATAACCTACGATGAATTTGGCCCAGAAAAAATATTGGAAGTCTATAACCCAAAGACAAAATTGAGAGGAATACTCGTCATTGATAACACCGCCCTCGGCCCCGGCAAGGGGGGGATTAGGATGACCCCCACCGTTACGACAGAAGAGGTATTCAGGCTTGCAAGGACGATGACTTGGAAATGCGCTTTGGCTGATTTGCCTTTCGGTGGCGCCAAATCTGGTATAGTAGCTGACCCCAAAAAAATTTCTGTAAAAGAGAAAAAAGATTTGATTCAAGCATTTGGAAGGGGTTTAAGACCATTTTGTCCAAGCGCGTACATCGCGGCTCCTGACGTCAGCACTGGCGAAGAAGAGATGAGGTGGTTCGCAGAGGCGGTTGGATCACTTAAAGCTTGTACGGGCAAACCAAAAGATATCGGCGGCATCCCACATGAAATAGGATCAACTGGTTTTGGTGTCGCACATGCAGCAATTTTATCACTAAAGCATTCAGGTTTAGACATAAATCAAATAAAAATTGCAATAGAAGGTTTTGGAAACGTGGCGCGTTTTGCTTTTAAACATCTTTCACAATTTGGGGGAAAAATTGTTGCTGTGAGCGATAGCAAAGGATGCATCTATAATCCAGATGGGTTGAACTTTGAAGAATTATTGAAGGTCAAAAAAGAGACGAAAAGCGTGGTGAATTACAAACCTGGAAACGTCTTAAAAAATCAGGATTTATTTGGATTGAATGTAGATGTCTTGATTCTTGCTGCTTTATCAGATTCGATAACGATGAAAAATGTTGCTCAAGTTAAGGCGAGAATAATTGTTGAGGGGGCAAACATCCCCATAACAGCTGAAGCTGAAGAATTTCTTTACAAGAAAGGAGTTTTGGTGGTTCCAGATTTTGTTGCAAATGCTGGTGGAGTTATTTCTTCTTATGCCGAATACAAAGGATACAAGGCAGAGAAAACACTCGAACTCATTAAGGAAAAAATTAGAAAACGCACAATAATGGTTTTGAGGATAGCTAGGAAGAAAAGGATTGCTGCAAGAGAAGCTGCAAATGAAATTGCTAAGGAGAAGGTAATGAAAGCTATGAAAAAGAAAGGAATGTTATGAAGGTTGCGATTGGTTAGAAGTGACACAATTCAGGGCTTGTGCTAAACCTTTCTGGGTCCCCACGGGCTAGCCAACAAATACATTTTAACGAGCAAGCCTTATGTGGTTGGGGGAAATATGCCCGACATCCGTGCAAACGCCCGCTCGACCACGGGCACTGCTCTGAGGTTGCCAGATACAAGCCCGACGAGTGGGATGTGCCCGATTTGTGTGCGGGAATGCCCAGTGCTCTGCGAGGTCGGCTTATCGGCGTTCAGGGGGAGAGCAGTCCTTTACCCAAGGTCGGACGAATTCGGAAAGAGCACCCAAGCTTCAAACAAGGATTACCTGCTCGACTGGTCTCACTTCCAGATAATGACCGATGTGCTGGGCGCAAAGGGCATAGAACCCGACCCGGACAAAGCGGTGTTCGAAGCGGTTGACATCACGACATCCGCTGGAGGCGTGCCCCTGAAGTTGCCCGTGTTCACCGCTGCCCTTGGCTCGACGGGGGTTGCAAAAGCGCACTGGGATGGCATTGCGGTCGGCGCTGCATTGGCTGGAACAATGCAAGTCATAGGCGAAAATGTATGCGGCATGGACCCTGAATCAAAGTTTCAGAAGGGCAAAGTCGTGCACTCGGAAGACATGCAGCACCGTGTTCAAAAGTACCGGGAGTTCTGGGATGGAAAATATGGCAACATCGCGGTTCAAACCAATGTCGAAGATCAACGCTCGGGCGTAGATGTTTATGCGTTGTCGAAGCTTGAGGTAAACATCATCGAGCGGAAGTGGGGGCAGGGTGCAAAAGCTATAGGTGGCGAAGTCAGGGCGTCTGATATCGGCGAAGCAAAGAGGCTAAAAAAGAGAGGTTACATCGTCCTCCCCGACCCTGAGGACCGCGTGGTTCAAGAAGCATTCAAGAGTGGGTTCTTCAAAACCTTCGAGCGCCACAGCAGAATTGGGATGCCCGAGGAAAAAGAGTTTGTCGAGGATGTGGAGTGGCTTCGAGAACAAGGGGCCAAAAGGGTATTTCTGAAAACAGGTGCTTACAGGCCGGCCGCAGTCGCGTTCACCATGAAGTGCGCGTCTGAGGCGAAGATCGATTTGGTGACCTTCGACGGTGCGGGTGGTGGCACCGCGATGAGCCCCGTACCAATGATGCAGGAGTGCAGCACCCCGACGGTTTACTTGGAAGCTCAGGTGTTGAAATGTGTGGAATTGCTGAAGAAAAAAGGCAGACATGTTCCTGACATCGCGATGGCCGGTGGATTTTTAAACGAAACTCAAATCCTCAAATCGATTGCGATGAGCAACTTCGGCGATGGTCCACAAGTTAAAGCGATAGCCATGGGCAGAGCCCCCATCACTGCAGTCATGAAGGCCTCGTACTTTGTGGAGTTGGCCAAGAAAGGCAAGTTGCCCAAATCATTTGCTGACCAATACGGCACCAAACCGGAGCGGTTCTTCGTGGCGGTGCCTAAACTCAAAAAAGCGTATGTGAATAAGTTCAACCGAATACCACTGAGCGCGATTGGGGTCTATACCTATTATCTTGAGCGGCTTGGGACCGGTTTGAAACAACTCCTAGCGGGATGCAGGAAGTGGAAATTGGATCTGGTTGGGCGGGGGGATATCGTGTCATTATCTGAGAGGGCAAGAGCGGTTACTGGCATCCCTACAATCGAAGAATTAGAAAAAGATGTATTTGAAGAGATATTGGGCTGATTCCTATTTCCAAATACAACAGTTTCTGTCTCAACCTTTAAGCGGTTTCTAATTTTGAACGCGCTTTCTCGAGCATGCCCCTAAATTCTCCCTCTCCGATGACCTTACCAAGACCGATGCCTGGGCACTCGTCCGAAAATTCGAACCTATGCCCGTTGTCACCCTTTTTGAGCGAGAATGGGTAAAAGCGGCAGACGAGCGGCCGGATATTGTAAATCCTGCAGGCTTTCCCACCCAAAAAAACGCACTTCCCGTTCCGCTTCTTCATGCGGTAGCGGTACGATTGAATGCTGAGCGAGCGGGAGGCGAACGAGAGAGGCCTCCTTCCCGTCGCCTTGGAGATTTGCTCTACCTCGGATTCTAACAGGAGGATGTTTCGCCCGCGGTGTGAGCTATCGCCGCAGCACTTGGCGCACCGCTGGCACTCAAAACGCACATTTCTGGGGTAACGTAGGTTCATCCATCCCCCTTTTATTACTTAGCGCGGCTAGTTTAATTTCTTTTCCCTGACCTATCGCTGGCACATCCGGGTCAAATTTTAAAAATAACTAAATGCCCCGGGCCTGCAGTTTCTCCTCTGCTTTGAGCATCTTTATGTCAATACCCTTCATCGGCTGTGGGAGATTTTTGCATGCCGCTAGCACCGCTTCGGGATCGTCGTAATGCCTAGTCGCTTCCACTATCGCTCTGGCCATCCTTGGGGGATCACTTGATTTGAAAATGCCCGAGCCAACAAAAACGCCGTCCACACCGAGTTGCATCACGAAAGCGCTATCAGCGGGTCCAGAAATTCCGCCAGCACAGAACCAGACCACAGGTAAGCGTTGAAGCTTCGCCACCTCATCTACAAGCTCTATCGGCACTCGATATTCCTTAGCTTTTACCTCTAGCCCATTGCGCTCGAGATTGGCCAGCTCCGCTATCTGCCGTTTTGTCAGCTTTATATGGCGAATTGCCTCGACGATGTTCCCTGTACCCGCTTCACCCTTCGTGCGAATCATCGCCGCCCCTTCGTGAATGCGGCGCAGGGCTTCGCCTAGATCACGAGAACCGCAGACAAATGGCACCTTGAACTTGTGTTTGTCCACATGAGCTTCTTCATCTGCAACCGTGAGCACTTCGCTTTCATCTATCATATCCACCCCTAAGGCCTCTAACACTTGGGCCTCCGCGAAGTGACCTATTCTGCACTTGGCCATGACCGGGATGGTGACGGCATTCATTATCGCTTCTATCACCGCTGGGTCAGCCATGCGAGCGACGCCACCAGCCGCTCGGATGTCGGCGGGTACGGCCTGAAGAGCCATGACCGCGGTGGCTCCAGCTTCTTCGGCTACGATGGCTTGTTCCGGCGTGGTTACATCCATGATCACGCTTCTCGCCTCGGAAAAAGCCAGCTTCAGGCGCTCGGTGCCGAACGCGATGATTTTTTCCTCAGTTCTCTTTTGCACGCTCCCACCAACTCATCTTTAATCGCTTCCGCCTAAAAAGGAAAATGGTAGCGCTGTGTTCTTGCGGCATGCTAAGGGCTGGCGAGCGAAGTGCGAGGTCTGCGGCAGGGAAGCTGAGGATATCTCGGCTACGCTCAAGGTCTGCGCCCGATGCGTGCGAGAGCGGTTCGGGGATGCCAAACCCTACATCGAGGCAGCACATGCCAGCGTTAGAGGGCGCTACGGTCTCCCTGCCAAGGCGCCCAAGGATCCTAAAGGCGTGCGATGCGGTGCTTGCGGGAACGATTGCCGCATCCCCGAGGGTGGAAAGGGGTTCTGCGGAGTGGTCGAAAACATTGGCGGCAAACTCGTTCGAAAGTTTGGCACCCCCGAGCGCGGCCTGCTAACTTGGTACTACGACCCCCTACCGACCAACTGCGTCCCTGCAGGATTTTGCGCTGGGTCGAGCGGCGCTGGATACCCGAAGTGGTGCCGGACCCCTCAAGGCGACATTGGTTATTACAACCTCTCGATTTTCCTCGGGAGTTGCACTTACAGCTGCCTCTTCTGCCAGAACTTCAGCTTCCGCGAACTCACGGTCGAGGGGAAGCCCACGATGACCGCCACCAAACTAGCCGAAAAAGCGAACAAGGATGTGGGTTGCGCCTGCTACTTTGGGGGCGACCCAGCCAGCCAGATGCCGTTCGTGATGGCCTCCTCGAAAATGATGCGTGAGGCCGCCGAGCGGGAAAAGCGTATCTTTCGCGTTTGCCTCGAAACCAACCTCAGCATGGGGCTGCCGAGCCTGAAGCAATTCGGCGAGCTCTCGATGGAAAGCGGAGGAGGGATAAAGGCAGACCTGAAGTGTTGGTCCCTTGAAATTTTGTATGCCCTATCCGGCATCGAACATCGCATCGCCTATGAGAACTTCAAATGGCTGGGGAAACGCCACCGCGAACGTCCAGAAGTTCCATTTGCTAGAGCGAGCACGCTGCTTGTGCCCGGCTACGTTGATGACGGAGAGATCCGGGCGCTTGCCTCATTTATAGCAGACCTCGACCCGACGATCCCCTACTCCCTGCTTGCCTTCCATCCGCTCTATTACATGGACGACATGCCGTACACCAAACACGAAAACGTAGAGCGATTCCTGCGAATTTGTAAGAATGAAGGACTTCAGCGGGTTAGAATAGGGAACCCTTGGCTGCTGCGTTGAATTTATAGAAGCTCAACGAAAGTCTAATTCGGTACCCGTATGGTCGTGCATATCGCCGAGTGTGTGCTGGGGGTCTTCGCGTTCGACGACGAGGGACGGATGCTGGCATCGAACCAGTTCCCCCGGGACGCCGTCGAGGTGGCCGGGCGGCTGGCGAGCGTTCAGATGGGCACCCCCACGGAAGAGCA
>CAZNRG010000018.1:0-16285 GCA_964575725.1 Hadarchaeota archaeon (SeqCode) | reverse complement strand
GCGGTGAACCTGCATCAGCGCCTCCCCGATCACGCGCTTCTTCGGTAGTAGTCCCTCGGGGAGCTTAACAACCGCGATGTCCCCCACCATGTCAAAAGCTCGGAACTGCTTGAGCTCCTCCTTCGACAGCCTCCCCTTCAACGCCTCGCGCAGATCTCTCGGCATGTAAACCAAAAACAGTTTCACGCGGGGACAAAAGGGTTTACTTATGAAATATACCCTGCTAAAATGAAATATATCCTGCTAAATACAGGTATATTTCTAACGCGGCTATAAAAGTCATCGAAAGTCCCAAAACTAGGAGCCTATTGGCCATCTTTTTATCCATATCCCGCACGCGCAAGTATCCTATTATCCCGCCGACTATCATCCCAAAGAAAGCCGCAAGATACCATGCTGTTGATGGCTTTGGTTTTTCTACAGGAGTTTTAGCTGCAACGAGTTTGCCCTTCTCAGCTCCAACGAGTTTAGCTCCACAATTAGGACAGAATCTTTTTTTGGTTATCCAGGCTTTGGAAATTTTCTTGCCACATTTCGGGCACTTCATCCTATTTCCCCTACATCATTTCCCTGCGCTTCGCCAACCAGATGCTTACCCCAAACAGAACAACCGCGTACCCTAACAGCACAAAAAAGCTCAGGGTTGGGTCTTGGCTGGCTTGCACCATTCCGGGCATCATCTGCCCTCCGCCCATCATTCCTCCAAATACATTTTCAAGGGAAATCCCGTAGGTGGCGGCCATCGCATCCCCCGCTCGATCAGGCATGAACCAGGGATTGTAGCCAGCGTAGGCCAGGCTCATTGAAATGACTGAGAAAATCACCATGTAGGTCAGGAGCGTGGCTATCGTCGCCCCCATGCCCCCCTTCAGCACGGAGCTGAAGGCGAATGCCATGCTTATCATAAAGCACACCAGCATCAGCGCGATGGCTAGCGACCCCAGCACCCCGACCGGCACCTGTCCGTAGAACCCGAGCAGAGCACCAACCGAAATCAGGTAGGCCACGATCAGTATCGTGGACGTGGCGATGGCGCAGGCAAGATATTTTCCGACCACTAGGGTAATCCGCTTCACCGGGTTTGGGAACAGGATGTATCCAGTTTTGTGCTCAAACTCAGATGCTATGGCGTCTCCCGCGAAGAACACCGCGCCGAGGATGGCCAGCGCTCCCATCGATGTCACCATTATCGCAAAGAATTCGGGGGAGTCGGGAATGCCCATCTGCCCCGGGAGATCCAGCCCCTTGTAGAGCCCGATGGTTAAAATCACAGCGAGAACCGTAATCGCAAGTGTCCCGTAGAACCGCTTTCTCCGGAACTGCTTCAGCAGCTCGTACCTCGTGACCACCTTCAGCTTCTCGAACTCGCTCAAATGGCCGCCTCCGTGAGCTTTAGATAAGCCCGCTCAAAGGACCGGTATTTTTTCTTCAGGCGGGTGATCCTGTCGTACGCGCGTAATCGCCCATGATCAATTATCGCCACCTTGTCACATACTTGGACAACCTCAGTAAGCAAGTGCGAGGCGAAAAAAACAGTTTTCTCCTTTCTCGCCTCCTTTAGGATTTCCCGGATCTCCATCATGCCCCGCGGGTCGAGTCCTAACGCTGGCTCGTCGAGGATAAGAATGGGTGGATCGTGGAGCAAGGCCTGCGCCACCGCGAGGCGTTGCTTCATTCCTCGCGAGAATTTTTCTATCTTGACTTTCGCCCATTCATCAAGCCTGACGATTTTGATGACTTCGTTTATCCTGCTGCTCAATCCGCGCCCACGCATCCCCCGGAGTCTCCCCAGGTAGCTGAGGGTTTCCTGAGGTGTAAAGAAGGGATAGAACTCGGGTGTCTCCAAGATGGCTCCCACCTTCGAAACCGCTCGCTCGCGCTCCTCCACTACGTTAATGCCGGCGATGTGTGCTGTACCCGACGATGGGCGGAGGAGCCCGCACAGCAATTTGAGGGTAGTGGTCTTCCCCGCGCCGTTGGGGCCGAGCAGCGCAACATCTTCGTTCCACTTCACCTTGAGCGAAAGTTTGTCCAGAGCTAGAAAACTGTCGTAGTACTTACTCAGCCCATTGATGACGATAGATTCACGCATGGTTAGCAATTCGGTTTTATACTTATAAATAAATAAGTGCGTTGCGAACTCGGAGTCCCAAATACTAGTAGTTCGAAAAATTAAGTCCAATAATATTTTAACCCCTGGAATATTCCCGCATCCTTCCAACGCATTTTCACTTACCGAAAATTTTTAATCCGCCCCCTATCAAATCCACCCTGAGCGAGAGGTGAAACATTGCCCTACGTGTACTGCGATCCCCAGCTCTGCACAGGCTGTCGTACATGCGAGCTCGTCTGCCCAAGCGTCCACGAGCGCGTCTTCAACCCCCGTCTTTCTAGGATTCACGTCGTGCGCCTCGAGCCCGCAATCGATGTTGCGATCACTTGCAGGCAATGCGAGAACGCCCCATGCGTCGCTGTCTGCCCCGTGGGAGCGTTACGAAAATCCCGCACTGGGTTGGTCGAAGTCATTGCGGAACGATGCATAGGTTGCGGCCTGTGCAGCGAAGCGTGTCCGTTTGGTGTGATTCAGCTCTACAACGGGAAGGCGATAAAGTGTGACCTCTGTGGTGGAGACCCCGCCTGCGTGAAGCGGTGCACCCCTGGGGCCCTGAAACTCATTTCACCAGAAGATCTCGCAAGTGAAAAGCGTCACGCGTACGTCGCACAGCGCACGCAAAAGGAGGTAAAAACATGATGCCTGTCCTTAAAGGCTACGCCGGTCAAATCCTCCGCGTCGACCTCACCCGCGGAAAGATCCTCAAGCAGCCTCTTCCCCCCGACCTAGCTCGTGGCTACATTGGTGGGAGCGGGATGGGCGCGCGAATCCTTTACGACGAGGTTCCGCCCGAGGTGAAACCCCTCTCCCCCGAAAATCGCTTGATCTTCGCCACGGGGCCGGTCACGGGAACCATCTACCCCCCATCTGGGCGTTATTGCGTCGTGACGCGAGCGCCGCTAACCGGCATCTGGGGCGAGGCACACTCGGGGGGATATTGGGGGCCAGCGCTGAAGTATGCGGGCTACGACCTAATCATTATCCAAGGGCGCTCCCCCAAGCCGGTTTACCTAGCGATCGATGACGACAAAGTCGAGTTGCGCGGCGCCAAGCACTTGTGGGGTAAAAATACCGCCGAAACAACGGACGCGATCGAGGAGGAACTGGGCGACCCAACTCCGCGCATTGCCTGCATAGGTCAAGCCGGTGAACACCTCGTGAAGTTCGCGTGCATAGTCAATGAACGTTCCCGAGTTGCTGGACGAACAGGCGTCGGCGCTGTAATGGGTTCAAAGCGCTTGAAAGCTGTGGCGGTTCGGGGAAGCAAAAGTGTTGAAGTTGCCGATTTCGATCGCGTTTGCAAGCTTGCTAACGAGGCCCACAAGCGCTACACAACGGGCGAATGGGGAAAAGCCTGCCGAGATTCGCTTTACGTGTACGGCACCCCGGGGCTCGTCGACTGGGAGAACGAGATCGGTCGCTTACCCACGAAAGGCCATCAGACTGGAGTCTTCGAGTACGCGAAGGATATAGGGCCCGAAAGATTCGTGCGGGAGTTCGTAATTCACCGCCGCTCCTGCATGAACTGCAGCATCCAGTGCAAGAAGGTCGCCCGCGTGCGCTCGGGCCCACATGAAGGGATAACCGAGGGGCCTGAGTATGAGACCATCGTTGCCTTCGGCTCAAATTGTCTGGTGCGGGACTTCCCGGCGCTGATGCAAGCAAACCAGCTCTGCAATATCTACGGCATGGATACGATCTCGTGCGGCGGTGCAGCCAGCTTCGCAATGGAGTGCTACGAGCGAGGTGCCTTGAGCGATCACGAGCTGGGCATGTCGCTGCGGTGGAGCGATGGTGATAGAATGGTCGAACTCGTCAAGATGATAGCATTTCGAAAGGGGATAGGGAATTTGCTCGCCGAAGGTGTGCGCGAGGCGGCTCGCAGGATAGGCAAGGGCTCGGAGCGATGGGCTATCCAAGTCAAGGGGCTCGAGGCCTCTGGACAAGATGGCAGGCCACACCAATCGGCTGGGCTGACCCACGCGATCTCAGTTATCGGCGCTGCCCACCTTCGTGCGCTTTCCTCACTTGACGAACTCGATTATCGCAAACCACTCACCGAAAGATATGGTAAAGCTAAAGCCAAGGACCTCGGCGACCGACTCTCGACGAAGTACAAAGGGATGCTGGTAAAGGATGTCGAGGATCTTTACGCGGTGGTCGACTCGCTGATAACTTGCAAGTACGGCACGATGTGGCCCCCAATCTTCTACTTTGATGATTATGCCAAGTTGCTCCCAGCGCTGACTGGTATCGAGGAGTTCGGCAGCGTGAAAGAGCTCCGAGTAGTGGCCGAGCGGATAGTGAACCTGAAGCGCGCCTACAATGCCCGCCTCGGGCTCGATCGCAAGGACGACACCCTACCTGACCGCATGCTGAAGGACCCCATGCCTGAGGGGTCGGCGAAAGGTAAAGTTGTTGACCTCAAACCCATGCTCGACGAGTACTACCGCGAGCGCGGCTGGGACGTGCGCACGGGGCTGCAACGCAGAAACACATTAAAAAAATTCGGGCTGGCCGATGTAGCGCGGGACCTAGCAAAACAACGAAGGATTGCAAAAGGCTAAAACATTGTATGAATTATAGCAAATGGTGATTGGATGGTAGAGCTTTACGGCCGCGACTTGATAACGACGCAGGAGTGGTCTCGCGAGGAGCTCGATGCGACGTTCGAGCTCGCGAAGGATTTGAAGAAAAAATACTATGCTCAACAGCTCCCCCCTTTGCTCAAAGACAAGACATTTTTCATGCTCTTCTACAACACCTCGACCCGAACGCGGGCTTCATTCGAGGCAGCTATGACGGCTCTGGAGGGACATGCGCAGTTCGTCGATGTCACCACTACTCGGGCCGGCGAGGGCGAGCTACCAAAAGACATAGCCAGAATGTACGAGCGCTACGGGCACGGCCTTGGAATCCGCATCCTCGAGTCGGCGGTCAACTACGTCTACGGCCGCGGGAACGAGCTCATCCGGGAGTACGCGAAGCACTGCGAGGTCCCGGTGATCGACATGGCCGACGATGTCTACCACCCCTGCCAGGGTCTAGCCGACATGCTCACCGTCCAAGAGAAAATTCCAAAGCCCGAGGGGAAACGCTACGTGATCATGTGGGCCTACTCGAACAAGGTGCGCTCGTGGGGGAGCGTCCAAGAGGAGGCGCTGCTGATGTCTCGCTATGGTATCGATGTTTCAGTTGCGGCACCAAAGGGATTCGAGCTCGACCCCAAAATCATGAACCTCTGCCGCAAGAACGCGCGCGAGAGCGGCGCGGAGTTCGAGGTCACCGACGATCTAAAGGGTGCACTCAAGGGCGCCCACATCGTCTTCCCCCGCAGCTGGGCCTCGCACGCGTGCGTGATGCAGGGGATGGACAAGTTCGGCAAGGCTAACGAGGTCAAGCTGCATGAAAAATATCGCGACTGGATTTTAAATCAAGAGCTTGTTGACCTGATGGACCCGAAGTCTATCATCACGCATGTGCTTCCCGTGTTCAGGGGGCAGGAAGCGACCGACGAGGTCATGGACGGGCCCCACTCGGTGATCTACGACCAGGCGGAGAACCGGCTGCATGCTCAGATGGCGGCGCTTGCACTGACGATGGGAAAAAAATAATTCACGGAATTTTCCCTACAATAGACATTTCACGCCCACAAGTAGGGCAGCGCTTTTCCTTCAAATTTATTTTAATCGATTCAAGCCCGAAGCGCTTGATGAGCGTTTCGCCACAGTCCGGACAATAAGTGTTCTCGTATCGATGCCCTGGAACATTACCTAGATAGACGAACTCCAGCCCCTCTGACCTAGCTATGTCATGTGTCCGCCCGAGAGTGGCGATGGGCGTGGGCGGTACATCGAACTTGTATGCAGGGTAGTAAG
Organism: Hadarchaeota archaeon (SeqCode); assembly: GCA_964575725.1. Classification (GTDB taxonomy): domain Archaea; phylum Hadarchaeota; class Hadarchaeia; order Hadarchaeales; family Hadarchaeaceae; genus DG-33. The sequence goes on along the minus strand of CAZNRG010000018.1, from coordinate 10,294 downwards.
CGGTGAAGTGGAGCGGTGTTTCCTCCCCAGCCTCTCGTAAGTGACGACGCGCAAGCTCTCGGAGCTGCTCTTCACGATTGTTAACACCCGGAATGACGAGGTTCACGACTTCCACATGCATCCCAAGCTTTTTCGCCTCACGCACGTTCCGCCAAACTACCTCGACATCACCGCCACAGTACTTTCGCACGACTTCTGCATCACCCTTGACGTCTATGCAAAGCGCGTCCAGCCCGGCATCGCACAGCATTCGCAGCGCTTCGAGAGTCATGTAGCCGTTCGTTACGAAGGTGTTGTAGAGACCCCGAGCGCGAGCGAGCTTAAAGACATCGAGCGAGTACTCAAACATCACCGTTGGCTCGTTGAATGAAATAGATACCCCTTGGCAATGCTCGCGCAGCGTTTGTGCAACGAACTCCTCCGGGCTGATGTAGTTGGCAAGCTTTGGGTTGGGTGGCGACTTCGAGATGTGCCAGTTCTGACACCATGGGCAAGTGAGATTGCATGAGTATGTTCCAATCGTCAGCGCCACGCTCCCCGGCCAGAAGTGGTAGAACGGCTTCTTCTCGATTGGGTTCGCGGAGATTGATGAGACATCGCCGTAAACCAGCGTGTGGAGCTCGCCCCCGATGTTCTTGCGCGTCTTGCAGAAGCCTAGCGCGCCCAGGGCGATTTTGCACCGCCGCTCGCAGAGATTGCACTGGGCTTGCTTGTTTGGGAGTTCTCTCGAAAGCAACGCTCGCCTGATGGTTGAGGTCTCCGGCTTGGCCATTTATATACCGTGTAAAATCTGTCGTCTTCTGTCTTAACCGAGCACGGCTGGCCGCTTGCCCAGATATTCTGCAGCCATCAGGACTTTCTTGTGCTCCCGCTTGCCCGCATCCCAGACCTCCCGCGTGTGCTCACGGAATTTTGATTCACGGGGGAGGTGGTGATCATAGATGAGCAGTTTTACGTCGCTCTTCTCCAAGATCCGCACGACGTTTGCCATCACGCGTCTCATGGTGGTTTTCGTAAGCAAATATCCCCTCATGTATGTCATTGGCCCATCGAGTATCAGCACGTCTGGATTCTCCCGAATGATCCAGTCAGCGTAGTCCTCGATGATGGGGCCGTCAAGGTCGGACGAGTAAATCAGCTTTTCCTTACCGTATTCGATAACTGTTGCAAACACCCAGCCCACGCGGGAAAACTCGATTCCGTGAAACATCGGCGGGGTAAATCTCAGTTTGGTGCGCCCAAATTTGAATTCTTTATCCTCAGGGAACTTTACCTCTATGTCATTAAACTTCAGCTCGGGAATCCACTTTGAGGAATTCCAATTATTTACCCGATTTCTAAACCACTTGAGCCCCTTTCTGAACAGCTCCTTCCGGCGGCGATTGTAGTCGCCGAAATCCTTGTCTCGAGCTCGTGGAATATCATCGAGTGGGTTGCCGTAAACCTGCTTTCGACGCTTTTGAAGTACTTTCTCTAGAGGAACCTTACCAAATGCTCTGCTGAGATTATCGAAAAAATGCTCAGCTCGCCCTCTTTGAGAATCGTTTATGAATTCATTGAGGTTCTTCGTCAGCAGGAGCTTCCCCTCGTAGAGCTTGCGGTCGAAGTCGGTGAAGTGGTCGTAGTGGTAGTGGGAGATCACGACCACGTCCGCCTTGCGGCTCGCCTTCCCAATTGCGCGTCTTCCTTGAGCCTCCCAGTAAAGCTTTTTCGCCCATGATGCCGGGAAACTCGGTTGCATCACCGCGACCCCTGGATCGATGAGGACCGAAACATCGTGGGTGCGGACTAGGGTGCAACTACTCTTAGCGCCTAGAGAGTCGAACCAAACCGGCTCAAAGTTGAGCTTACCCATGAACCTCTTTTCAACATCGATTCAATAGCGTAAAATAACTGGCTATGTGCCACGTTCGGCCTATTTGTTCATCTAAAATTCGCTTATTGCTTTACTATTTTCTCAAACTTTTCAACGACTTTTTGGAGTTCCACTCGCAATTTGTTTAGGTCATCCGAGTCGTTTTTCACCACGAGAATTGGCGCATCAACGCGCTTCGGTAGCTCCTCGTGATCGTCCTTCGCGTAGGTCTTCTCCATCTCCTCCCGAGAGACGAGGTGCGCGTCGAGCCCCTGCTCCTTCCGCGCGCGGCGGGCGTTTCGCTCCCAGCAGACATCGAAGGGAGCGTCGATGTAAACAACCAGCGAATTTTTCAGTATTCCTGGACTGAAGTTCTTAAAAGCTCGAATGTAGTTGTCGCGAGAAAACTCGATGAAGAGCAACTTGTCGGGCGACTGTAGCTTGAGTGCCTGTTCGTTAAGCCCTTTTGCAAGGTCGTCCCAAACCGTGTCATCTGTAACTTTCACCCCGCCCCCCGGGGCCAAGCGGTGCCGCTTGTACTTGACATCTGTATCAAAAATATGATTGAGGATGGGGAAATCGTCGATGCGCTTGAGCTCGCCGCGGTAGCCCCGCGCCCGAAGCTCCTCCTCGAGTATTCGATAGACGGCAGACTTCCCGCAGCCCGGCCTGCCGATCAGAAAAATGTTCGGCAAGCGATCACCCGAAGATCGTTCGTAAGAATTCGGATTCTCCCTGCATGATTTCGTTGCGGCGCATCACCTGCTCCTTAGTCTTGATCGCCGTCTCTACCACCACGAGTTCGGCCCCTTTGTCGCGAACGAGCTGCGCATACCGCACGAGGTTCTCGCGTTTGAGCGGCCCGGCCTCCTCCTGCAACGGGGGGTGGAATATTTTCTTCCCTGGCACGTAATCGTTGAGGTGTACCTCCTTAAACATGCCCGCGGGGATTTCCTCAATAATCTTTTCAGGTGGATTTGGTATGGGCCTACCGAAGTCCGCTCGCGTGAACCAATGCCCGATGTCGAAGTTGAAGTAGACCTCCACTCCCCGCTCTCGAACTTCCTCGACCACGCTGGAAACTTCCTCGGGCTCGACGAACGCGGCGTCAAAGGCCGTGTTGTTCTCGAGGTGAAGGAGAATGTTTCGCGCAGATGCAAACTCGCCAAGCTCGAGCATGCTGCGAACCAAGCTGGCCCGGATCAAATCGAAGTACTTGCCGCTCGCGTGATAAAACGGCACTACCCCGGGATGAAGTATGCAGTACTCGCAACCTATGCTGGAAGCAAACTCGAGGTAGCGCTTGTGTAGCTTGACCGCGGCCCGACGATCTATCTTATCTGGGGCGCAGACGCTGGCGCCGACGTAGCTGTATGGTAAATGAAGCGAGAGGGATACGCCGGCTCGCTCGACCGCGCTTTTTGCCTTTTCTTTGGCTTCCCGGGTGAAGGTGAAGTAAGAGTTCGGCACCGCGCCATCTAGCTCCACGTGATCGAGACCCGTCGCCTTTGCCACCTGGACCTGGCGAGCGATGTCTCCCTTCGCGGTAACCTGCACGGTCGCGTCCATGTCCGCAACGCTGATTTCCCCCGCTTCGAGCTTGCGCTTTTCCTCACCGCTCAGATACTCGTAGTAAAGCAAATTCGTGAAGTCCCTACCCAAGCGCATTTGATCACACAATCGGTTCTGATTGTGACGTAAAAAACTTTCCCGGTTCCTCATCAGCTTGCTCTTGGGCGGGCTGAATCGTGGGTTCTTCAGCGGTAGGCTTTTCAGCGACGGGCTTCTTTTGGCGCACGATCAGCGTGTAGGTTCGCATCTGCTTGGTACCTGGGCCCGTGGCTACGACCAAAAACGGATAGGCGCCAGATGCGACCTCGGGGGAAGTCGAGATGTTCATGACCGAGGTGAATGGGAGCACTCCAAGCGGTGGGTTGAATGAAACGTTGAGCCCGGCCGGGAGCCCACCGCCCTCGGGGGTCGAGCCCGCCAGCAGGTTGACGGATGCAACCTCCTTGCTTGATGGACTCACCGCGACCGAAGCCGAAGCTGACTCTCCCGGGGCGATGTTTCCTACCACCGGGTGGACATCCAGCGTGAAGGTCTGGAGTTTCTTTCGACGACCGAATAGCGGCATTCACTCACCAACGTAGCCCAACCAAAACTCGTACTTTGGCTCTTTCCCGCGAACGACGTTGAAGAATATGTGCTGAAGTCGCTCTGTGATGGGCCCGCGCTTCCCGTCGCCTATTGGCTTGCCGTCGACCTCCCGGATGGGGGTAACCTCTGCTGCTGTGCCCGTGAAGAACGCCTCGTCCGCCGCGTAGAGATCCCCTGGCTTGAAATCGCTCTCCTCGAAGCTTATTCCCTCATCGCGGGCGATTTTAATTATCGAGTCTCGCGTTATTCCAACGAGTGCTCCCGAGGACACCGGGGGGGTTATGAGCTTACCATCCTTCACGATGAACACATTTTCTCCCGGACCTTCTGCAACATACCCGTCGATGTTCAGGAGAATCGCTTCATCGTGCCCCGAGTTAAGCGCGTCAACCTTTGCGAGAATCGAATTTGCGTAGTTCGCCACCACCTTTGCTTGAGGGGGCAGGATGCGGGGGTGGATTCTGAGCCAAGGGGATATCTTCGCCCGGATGCCGCTCTCAAGACCTTCCGCCCCCAGGTAGGTGCCCCAGGGCCAGACCGCTATCGCCACGTTCACCTTGGCGCCCTTCGGATTTAGCCCCATCACACCATACCCGTAGTACGCGATCGGGCGGATGTAGCACTCCTCGATGCGGTTCGCCTTAATCGTCTCCTTTGTGGCTTTTACGAGCTCGTCGACGGAGTAGGGGAGCTTCATCCCAACGAGCTTGGCTGAGTTCTCGAGCCGGCGGATGTGGTCCTTGAGCCTGAAAACTGCTGGGCCCTTCTCAGTCTTGTAACAACGGATACCCTCGAAAACACCCAGCCCGTAATGGAGGGTGTGGGTGAGCACGTGAACGTTCGCCTTTTTCCAGGGGACGAGCTTGCCGTCCATCCAAATGAACTTCGTTGGGGTTAGCGCCATTTGCCTCACAACACGATTTCCCCGCAACTTTATAAAAACACCAGAAGACCACCGTTTTCAAAAGCTGAATTAGTTGGGTTGGACACTTTCGGTAGCATTTCGTAAGTAGCTGGGCTAAAACGCATCTTTACGCGCAGTAGCACCGTCTTTATAAGGTTTATAAATTACTTTCGGTGCCCTCTCTCCCCCAAAGGCGCTTGACCGTACGTGATCAAGCAAGGAGTGGTGACCGTGATGGAAGTCCAAAAGGTCGCCAAAGCGAAAATCGTTGGGCTGACCCGAATCAAGCGCCAAATCCTCGACCACGAGTACGAAGGGCTCCAGCGGTTCTTGCAGGGCGACTTCGGCGTCGAACTCTACTCTGCGAACAAGCAGCAGGCAAAGCGATTCTACCGCCACATCAAGCCCGAACGAGAATACCCGCTCTCCATCCGAAAGGACCTCATGCGGGTCGAGCGCCGGGACACGAAAATCGCACGCTACTGGGCTCGCATCCCGGTCAGGCTCCGTCGCGGTGGCGTCTGGGTCGCCATCAGGCCCCATTGCGAAATCACCGACGACCTCGAAATCTGTGAGTCCAAGCTGCTCAGGCGGGGCGGCGAATACTTCCTCCACTTCACCGTGAAGCGCGAGGTCGAACTCAAGCGATTCTACTCCTCGGTCCTCGCCATAGACTTGGGGATCCGGCACGCGGCGTGTTCTGTGGACACGCGGTCGGGCGAAACCCGCTTCTACGGGCGGGGGGTGAGGCGAGTGCGTGGGCATTTCTTCCACCTGCGGCGCAGACTCGGGCGGAAGAAACTGCTGAATGTGATAAAACGAATCGGCGCGAAGGAGAGCCGCATCACGAACGACCAACTGCATAAGATTGCGAAGGCCATCGTTGACGAAGCGAAGCAGTTGAATGCCGTCATAGCAATCGGGAACCCGAAAGGAATCAGAAAAAAGGGCAAGGGCAGGCGATTCAATCGAAAACTGAACTCTTGGCCGTTCCGGAAACTCCGGCAGTACATTAAATACAAAGCGAACTGGCGAGGGATAATGGTTGTCGAGGTCAGCGAAGCCTACACCTCGCAGCGGTGCTGGAGGTGCGGGACAACCGGCGTGCGGAGCGGCAGGCATCACGGGTTGTTTGAGTGTCCCCGATGCGGATTGAAAGAGAATGCGGACAGAAATGGAGCCTTCAATATAGGCAAACGAGCCTTGGGGCAGGTCTCTAAGGCAGGGGCTGTCGTGGACCAGCCCGGAACTGGGGCATTGAACTTTGAACGTTGGAGTGTTGCTCAATGTTCGACTCCAGAAGCCGCTCTTTTCAAAGGGTGGTAGTTCACAACGATATCCAAAATTTTCCCCTTTAACCCCCGCACAAAGGCTTGGGGGTAGCAGGTTGGCCCCGTGGGGTAGCTCGGATAGCCTCCGCCTCTCGCAGGGCACTTCTATCTATTTCCTAAATCCAATAAATATCGGGATCACAAAGTCCCGTCACTTCAATATTTCACCTAAAGCCCGAAGCATCTCATCCACGTCCTCAAGGCGGATGAAGCCCATGTTCCCTATCCTGAAGGTCCGCTCCTTTAGTGCGCCGTAACCCTTCGCCAGCTCGAACCCGCGCCCGCGCATCCGCTCGTATACCTCGAGCCCGCTGCGCCCCTTGGGAGCGTTCACACACACCACCGTGGGACTTTCGCAGCCGGGTTTAGGGAAAAGTGATAGCCCCAGAGCTTCGACTCCTTTTTTGATTTTTTGCATCCGCTCGGAGTAAAGTTCAAAACGTTTTTGCTTGCCGCCTTCCGCTTCAATTATTTCGAGCTCCTTTCGTAGGCCAGATATCTGGGGAATCGACGGTGTCATGTGGGTGCTCCATTCTTTTTGCTGATATTTTTCGTAGAGTTTGAAATCGAAGTACCATCCTTTATCACGCGCTCGCTCCGATCTCCTCAGCGCCTCCTCGCTAACGCTCGCGATGGCTAGTCCCGGGGGGATTCCAAAGCACTTCTGAGAACTCGCAAAACAGACGTCTATTCCCCACTCGTCGACCTTGAGATTTACCCCGCCCATTGCGCTGACGGCGTCCACGAAAAGAAGCTTCCCGCGATCCTTGACGACTTTTGCCAGCTCGGGGAGCGGGTTCAAGAGCCCAACGCTGGTCTCATTATAGGTTATCGTGACAGCTTCGACACCTGGAATTGAAGAAAGTTTTTTGTCCAAGGCCTTCGCGGTTATGGGTTTACCCAAATCAACCTCAAGTCGCTCGACAATTTTTCCGTTTGATTCCCCAACCTCAGCATAGCGCTTCCCAAAGGCCCCGTTTACACAGCACAGCATCCTACGCTCGACGCAGTTTCGGACGGTGGCCTCCATCACCCCGGAACCCGAGCTTGGAAAAAGGAAAACCTGATTTTCAGTTTCGAGGAACCGCTGCAGCCCTTCCACGGTCTCCTTATGGAGCGCCCGATACTCCTCGCTACGGTGGCTGAACATCTGGCGGCGCATCTCCTCAAGGACCTCCGGTCTGCAGGCGACCGGGCCTACCGTGAACAGTTTCATGACTCGCCCCTAAGCTACTGTGGGCCAGTCCTTAAAATACTGCTTTGAAAATATTGCTTCAAAAAATGGAAGGGGGAGCTGGGCAGCTATCCCCAGTCTCCCGAAATTTCTCCTAGGTCGTAATCAAAGTCCTGGTTCTCGAAATTCAGGAAGTCGTCCAGTTCTGAGAGCCAATCGTCTATGGTGCTGAACTCGTCCTGAACTGCGGGGGTCGTGGGCTGGTAGATGTAGAACGCCGCCGCACCGACTATCGCCACAAACACTACAAGAATAACTGCGGTTTGCTTTCTATTCATCTACGTCACCTCCGCGGTCGTGGCGCCTGTCGCTAGAGTCGCTGTGACCCCGACTGCCGTCCAAGTCCCATCCACGTAGAAGTTCTCGCCGAAGGTGCGGTAGCTCCCGGTTCCGACCAGCCTCACCGTTCCAGTGCCGCGCGCAACTATGTCGATGTCGTTCCCGTTTATATCCACCTCGATGTCAGTGCCCCTCACCGTCGCGCTCCCGTATCCTTGATATTTCACCCAGTTATTGTCGAGCACGGTTCTGGTGCCCTCGCCAGTGGTCGTGACCTCTGAGTTCGGAGAAACGAGCATTGTGCCCTGTATCGTTGCCCTGACTCTAACTCCTCCTGTACCAGAGATATACGCGCTCCCGTTGCCCTGCGCGACCAACGTGCCGGATCCGCTGAGCGTTACGGAATGGCCCTTGGACCTCATGTCAGAGACGATATCCCTGAGCGCTCTGAAAGCATCCCTGAGGTAGCTGTTCCCCTCTCTGATGAGGGCAATCCCGTCCCTGAACAGCCGAAACGCATCTTCCACGCTAGATATCTCGCTGAACTTGTCCTTCGCGGCATCGTACTTCTCCTCCGCCAGCGCCAGCTTCGAGTTGTAGTCGTCAAGCCAGGCTTCAAGCGCTAAGGTGTCGACCCCGTTGTCTTTCAACTGTTCTATCCTAGCTTCAATTCTCCCTGCGAACGCTTCCGCTCTCTGAACTATGGCGTCTATCCATGCGCTCAGGATTTGCCCGACAATCTGCTTTATCCTGACCCGAACCTGTTGCCAGTAGGTCCAGATTTCTGCAGCGGCGGTTCTAACCTGCTGCATGGTGCCGGCACCTTGGATGTCAGCCTGCTTACCCTGCAGCCAGCCTACGTGAGCTTCAACCTCGGCGTAAATTCCAGTCTTCTCGTTGTCGGACAAGCCCCGCGTGGCCTGCACCCGGTACCTGAGCACCTCAACGCGCCTTATCATCATGGTGTCCGCCTTTAATGTGGCAGTTTGGGCCGCCCCTACCACGTCTGCCAAGTTACCCTGACCATGTCTCCATCTCCATCTGGCTTGGGTGAAATCCCCTCTGGCGTTGATCCAGGCTGTGTAGGCATTGCTGAAATTTTCCACCCCACCTATGTATCTCTCGCGCGCCTCCTCGTATGGACCCGCGCTGACTGCCGGTACCACCACCATTAGCATCAATGCCACGACTGCCAGTGCTCCTATTTTTGCTTTCATTTTTTTCCACCTTTTTTCGTTCGGGTTGAGCTCCCCGCGCCGCCCCTATCGCGCGCGCGGCTCATCGATTTTCAGACCAACCTATCTAAGAAAAATAGTATAAGCAAACTTTCTTTATTTTGAAAAATAAAGCCTAAAAAATGCCCAATTTGCTTTATAAAACTTTATTAAAGCCCCAATTACTTCACGCCGCCGAGAAAGCTTTAATCCACCAACATCAAGCTTGATGTATGCTTAGAAAGTTATCTCTCTTTGCGCTCCTTGTGGTGGCCACCGCTATCGGCAGTAGTGCTCCAATCGCCTTAGCTCAAGAAAACATGGCTACCGTCCACGGAACCATCTATGATCTATGGACCTTCACGCCCTTGGAGAACGTCTGGATCAAGGTATATTCTGACTCTACACTTGAGCATAGTGAGCTTACACGAGACGGCACTTATTCAGTGTCCATCCCTGCAGGTAGCTACACCATCAAGGCCGAGTATTACAGCGGCCCCATCTTGGTATACGATGCTGAAGAAGACATCACGTTGCAGGAAAACGAAAATCTCCTCTTGGACTTGATAATGTTCCCGACCTTTGAGGAGAACGAGCTTCCGGAGAACTACGACATCATTCCCGAAGAGGAGGAGGCTGAAACTGGGGCTGAGTTTCTCTGGTTGGGCCTGATTGCAGTATTGATAATCGTGGTTGCCGTGGCGATCATTTTTTATCATCGAAAAATCTCCAGACCTGTTGAAAAAGAAGTCGCAGCCCCGCCTCCCGTGAGGGTCGTTGGCCTCCCCGATGACCTCAAGGAAGCCCTAGATGTGATAAGGGAGAGCGGGGGGAGAATCAACCAACTAGAGCTGCGGCAAAAGCTGCCCTACTCCGAGGCAAAAGTCAGCCTGATGATCGCCGACCTTGAGAACCGCGGTCTGGTTCGCAAGATAAAGAAAGGCAGAGGGAACATCATCGTGCTAACAGAATTAGAAAAATGAATTTATTGTACTTTCTTTAGGTAATCGTTGACCATCTTAATCGCGCAAAACTTGGAACACATGCTGCAAACGTTTGGGTCAATTGTGGGTGGCCTCCGTTTTCTGAGTTCTCGTGCTTTCTCGGGATCGACGGCCAACTCGAACTGCTTCGCCCAATCAAACTTTCTACGTGCCCTCGCCATTTCATCATCGCGCTTTCCTTCGATACCCTTGGCTAGGTCAGCGACATGGGCGGCAATTTTTGTGGCCACCACCCCCTCTTTAACATCCTCAACGCTCGGCAGGCAGAGGTGCTCGGCGGGGGTGAGGTAGCAGAGAAAATCAGCTCCAGCCC
>CAZNRG010000017.1:0-16557 GCA_964575725.1 Hadarchaeota archaeon (SeqCode) | reverse complement strand
TCCCAACTGGGCGGGGCGTCGATATGGTCGATTTAGACCTCTCGCCCGAGGAGCGTGAGCAGTTGCTGGAGCAGAACTACGCCAACCTAGTTAGTGGCAGGGGCTGCGATGTTTTGGGGACCGCCCCCCAACTCGCCCGCATCGCCTTAAAGCATGTCGGGGGGGTCGAAGGTGGGCCTCTTGTCTCCGCACATTTTGCGGCCCAAGCTAATCTCGGAGAACATACAAGGCTATTAGCTGAATTCCTAGGCGGCTGCGGTGCCGGACGCTGCTATTGTGCGATCGAGCCGAACGGTGACGTTTTGCCCTGCGTTTTCATGCTCATCAAAGTTGGCAACATCCGCGAGAAACCCTTCCTCGAAATATGGCGCACCTCGCAGGTGTTGCGCGACCTACGCGACCGGAGCAGGCTAAAGGGGCATTGTGGTGAGTGCGAGTATCGCTATGCTTGCGGTGGCTGCCGTGCTCGTGCTTACGGCTATTTCGGTGATTACGACATGCCCGACCCCGGCTGCATCAATAACATCGAGTACTGGAAACAGCTGAAACAGCAAGCTTCTTAACAAGCTTTAGCAACTCTAAGTTGGGGACGGCATGGAAGAAGCCGAAATCCCTGTTGTCGAGGCCCAGCTATACAAAGGCAAGATAATGGTCTGGGACGAGGCGCAGGCGAACCAGCTCTACCAGCGGGGCTCTTACGGCAAGCCGCTAGCTGGGGGGAAGCTTCAGCTAGCACCCGCCGAGGCCCTCTACCTGTTGGATGGCGGGAAGCTCCGCGTGATCGACGAGGACGGAAAGAAGTTGAAGTTCAAAGACCTCTCGGCCAAGTTCACCGAAAGCGACCCAGAGACGATGCTCAAGTACGCCGCGTACGCCGACCTTCGCTCGCGCGGCTACATAATCAAGACGGGTCTGAAGTTCGGGGCACACTTTCGCGTCTACGAGCGCGGCGAAAAGCCGGGCGAGGCGCACTCCAAATTCTTGGTACACGCGGTTCCCGAGGGGGTAAAACTCACCCCAACCGAGCTCGCGCGCGCGGTTCGACTCGCGCACAGCGTCCGCAAAAAAATTTTATGGGCAATAGTGGACGATGAGGGGGACATCACCTACTACGCACTAACCCGTGAGAGGCCTTGAGATGCCGGTTCGAATCGACCCCTGGGGAGCGGCAGTTCCCGAGAATTACGCGCGCGTGATGAAGGAGTTTGGCATAGAGTCCTTCGAAAAGCTGCTTCCGCGAATACCCGAACCGCACCTCCTTATGCGCCGGAAAGTCATCTTCGGCAACCGCGACTTCGGACGGGTGCTCGACGCCATGCTCGAGGGTAAGAAGTTCGTGGTGATGACAGGCCTTATGCCTAGCGGCCGGATGCACGTGGGGCACAAGCTTGTCATCGACCAGCTCGCATGGTACCAGCGGCGCAGAGCAGAAATCTTTCTCTGTGTGGCCGATTTGGAAGCATATTCCGCGCGCGGTATTCCGTTTGAGGAGTCAAAGAAACTCGCCGCCGAGGAGTACCTCGCAAACTATCAGGCGCTCGGGCTGGACATCGGGCGTTGCCACGTTTACTTCCAGTCCAGAAGTGATGTGGTCCGCCACCTCGCGTTCGTGCTCTCGAAGCAGGTGAACTTCAGCGAGATGCGTGCGATCTACGGCTTCGCGGGAGAATCAAACATCTCACACATTTTTTACCCGATGATCGACGTCGCGGATATCCTGCACCCGCAGCTGAAGGAGTTCGGCGGCCCCCGCCCGACCGTCGTGCCGGTGGGTGTCGACCAGGACCCGCACCTCAGGCTAGCACGCGATGTAGCCGCCCGCTTCCACCGGGAGTTCGGTTTCATTTTGCCGTCATCGACCTACCACCGCCTTCTGCCCGGTCTGACGGGCGAGAAGATGTCGAGCAGCAAGCCCGAAACGGCGATCTTCCTGACGGATAGCGCTGAGGAAATAGAGAAAAAAATTAAAGATGCCTTCACCGGCGGCAGGCCAACGGCGGCAGAGCAGCGGAAACACGGGGGAGACCCGGATAAGTGCAGGGTTTATGAACTCTACGTTTATCACCTCATGCCCGATGATAAAGAGCTCCTAGATTTGCGGAAGGCGTGCAAATCAGGGGCGATAATTTGCGGCGATTGCAAGTTGCGGGCGATCGAGCTCATGGCGAAGTTCTTGAAGGCGTATCAAGCCAAGCGGGAGCGCGCCGAACCCAAGGCAAAAAAACTTGTTGAGAAAGTTTGTTGAGCGCCAGCCCGTGGCGAAAACCTTAAGTTTTGATGGCGGAATTTTTACATGCGCGATGAGGAGCCTGGCTCGGCTGATTTATGATGAAGATTTTGAGTCCCCGAGCGCATCTAGAAATCAAACAAGACCAGCGAGCTTCAGCATCGGCCGCGCCACCCTTGGCCCATGCTTCCACGCGTAATAAAATGCATATGCGAAAAGTAGGCCGACAACGATTTTTCGTCGATCTTGCTCCCGCCAAGTGAATATGTTGTGTTCCCAGCATGTTGCAAAGAAATCCCACTGCAAATCGGTCAGGTGATGCAGATCCATTTGTCTGGATTTCCTCAGCAGGCAATCTTCCTCGGACGTGAAGAACAGAGGGACATAGAATATTCGCGTTCCCTTCAGGTCGTCTATCAACTCCATCGTCGCGATCGTGTCTTCAGTCGTTTCACTTGGCAGCCCGGTAACCAACGTCGCCAGCGGGCAGATGTCGTTATCGTTGAAAATTCCGATCGCCTGCGTCACTATCTCAGGCCAGTCCTTGGGTTCATACGGTAACATTTTTCCCCGCATGTGCTTCTCCATCAGCCGCACGCTTCCCGTCTCTATTCCGATTTCAATGGAGGAGACTTTCTTCCCCTTAAGAACCCAGCGCCCCTTTTCCACTAAGGTTGGAGCAATCTCCTCAATCATCTTCGGATCGTACACGGCCGGGGCAAGGGCTGCGTGAGCTGGTTGCAAGTACTCGACGCCGGGAATCTTTCCGACGGTCTCGATCAGCTCGACGATGGCATCTCGATTTGGGATAAATCTCTCCTTGCACTTGTAAAGAAACAGATCATCGGTCTGTAGCACGATCATCTTGGAGCCTGCTTTCGCGTTCAATTCTGCCTCTTTTTTTATCCGGTCTAATGAGAATGAGTATCTGCCCCTCATCGTTGGTGAACAGAACTGACACCCCCTGCCACATCCACGCGTTATCTCGACCACGCCCATCAACGCCGGTTTAGTTATCAGCGGAATCTCCTCAAGTTTCGGCTTTTCGGTCTCAACGACTTTGGGTAGGGGCTCACCATTTATCGCCTTTCTGAATATTTCGGTGGCGGTATGGTCCCCTTCCCCCATCACCACGACATCTATCCCATAGGCGTCCTGCATATTTCCACGGATTATCTGCCAGGCGCCGGCCCCCCCAACGATAATTTTTGATCCATATTTTCTCAAGGTTGGCTCATTCATCAGATCTCTAAACTCGGCCGCAGATATCGGCTCGCCACCGAAGCCCACGAGTGAAGTGTAAGTCCGGCTGACGAAACCTATACCCAAGGGGTCCATGGTAGAGATGCCGATGACTTTAGTGTTGGGCCCCACAAACTTGTGCAGGTTAGGAGGAGTGCACGTTACGACGTTGGACTCTCCAAACTCTTTCTCGAGTGGCGCCTCGATTTTTCTCAGCCCATAGGGCGCAAAAGCCGCAGTACTGTCCCCGTTTTCCTCCACGAGTGGATATACATTTTTTTGTAGGAACTTTCTCGGGAGAATCTTCGTTGGAAAGCCGCCCGTGAAAGCGACGAAAGGATTCAAATGAAAGTTGCTCATCTCAATTGCGGAGGCAGTTAGTACTATAGGCACGCCACCGTTATGTGGTTCATCTGCATCAGCCGAAGCATCTCGGTTTAAGAGTCGGCCAAGCGGTATGAAACTACTGCCCCAGACCAAATGTCAGCCCCCACGAAAGTATCAAAATACGCATTCTTAAGGTTTCCCCGAAATTTGTGGCAACTTCGTTTTATTTTTTAGGAGCTGCCTCTGAAGGTCGCAAGTATTTCTTGATGAGCTTCGGGTCTACGCGCTTCAGCTCGGCTGTGGGCAACGTGCGCAGGAGTTCCCACCCTAAGTCGAGTGTGGTCTCGACCGCGCGGTCCTCACCTCGCCCCTGATTCACGAACTCCCGCTCGAAGCGATCAGCGAAATCCAAGTAACGTCGATCTCGCTCGGTCAGCGCCTCCTCCCCGACGACCGCAACCAACGCTCGAAGGTCCTTGCCTTCAGCATAAGCGGCGTAAAGCTGGTTTGAGACGTCGCTGTGGTCCTCCCGCGTGTGGCCGGCGCCTATGCCGTCCTTCATCAGTCTCGAGAGCGATGGCAGGACGTTGAGCGGCGGGTAGATTCCCCTGCGGTGGAGTTCGCGGTCCATGACGAGCTGTCCTTCCGTGATGTAGCCTGTGAGGTCCGAGATTGGGTGGGTGATGTCGTCGCCCGGCATGGTCAGGATTGGCATCTGGGTCACGGAGCCCTTCTTGCCCTTTATCCTCCCGGCGCGCTCGTACATCGTCGCGAGGTCCGTGTAGAGGTAGCCAGGGTACCCGCGTCGCCCGGGAACCTCACTTCGCGCGGCAGAGACCTCTCGGAGACTTTCGCAGTAATTGGTCATATCGGTGAGGATCACCAACACATGCATCCCTTGGGTGAACGCGAAGTATTCGGCGGTCGTCAGGGCCAAGCGCGGCGTGAGGATGCGTTCGATTGCGGGGTCGCTCGCGAGGTTCAAGAACACCGTTGCTCGTTCGAGCGCGCCAGTCCGCTCGAAATCGTGCGTGAAGAACGCCGCTTCCTCGTGCGTTATGCCCATCCCGCAGAAAACCACGGAAAACTTCTCTTCCTCGCCCAGCACCTTTGCCTGGCGGGCGATCTGCGCGGCGAGCTCGTTGTGAGGCAAACCCGACCCCGAGAAAATTGGTAGCTTTTGACCCCTGACGAGTGTGTTCATGCCGTCAATCGATGAAATCCCGGTCTGGATGAACTCGCTGGGGTACTCCCGCGCCGCCGGATTTATCGGGGCCCCGTGCACGTCCCACTCGTCCTCGAAGACCGGCTTCGGGCCTCCATCGATGGGCACCCCACGGCCGCTGAAAATTCTTCCGAGCAGCTCGCCCCCGACGCCGAACTTGATCGTTTCGCCCGTGAACCTTACCCGAGTTTTGAAAGTGTCGATACCGCTCGTGCCCTCGTAGACCTGCACCACGGCCCGATCCTCGTACGCATCCAGGACTTGCCCATGCTTGGTTTCCCCATCTGGCGTGGTGATTTCTACGACTTCCCCGTAGGCGACTCCACTCACGCCCCCGACTATCATCAGGGGCCCGGAGACCTCGGCAACGGTCAAATACTCGCGGCTCTTTGCGACTTCACTTTTCACCCTTCTCACCCTCTACTGGTGCTTTCTTCGCCCTCATAAGAGACTCAAATTGTTCTTTGAGCTGTGTTTCCATCTTTTCCTGCTCTTTCACGAATTTTTCAGTGGGGAGCCGCTTCATACCCACGATGGTCTCCTTGATCGGCAGCTTTTTTATCTCTTCGACCGAGATGCCTCGCCTCGCCGCCTCTACGGAGTTGCGGTAGAAACCGAGCACAAGCTTGAGCATCCCGAACTGCTTTTCGATTGGGCAGTGGGTGTCGACTTCATGGAAGGCGAATTGTTGGAGGAGGTCCTCCCGCATCATCCGCGCGGCCTCGAGCATGGCGCGGTCCGGTTCGGGCAATGCGTCGGGCCCCACGAGTTTCACGATTTCCTCGAGCTCGGACTCTTTCTGAAGCATGGCGATTGCCTCGTCGCGCAATGTCTTCCAGTCCTCGTGAAGTTTTTGTTTCCACCACTCGCGGACATTGTTGACATAGAGCGAGTAGCTATTGAGCCAATGGATGGCAGGGAAGTGGCGTCGGTCGGCAAGCGCAGTATCGAGCGCCCAGAAGACCTTGACAATGCGAAGCGTATTCTGCGAAACTGGTTCCGAGAGATCGCCTCCAGGCGGGGAGACGGCGCCGAGCACGGTCACGGAGCCGAAGCGCTCATCACCACCGAGCGTCCGCACACGGCCGGCTCGCTCATAAAACTCTGCCAGTCTTGAAGCGAGGTAAGCGGGGAAGCCCTCTTCTCCCGGCATCTCCTCGAGCCGCCCCGAAATCTCTCGCATCGCTTCGGCCCATCGTGAAGTAGAATCAGCCATGAGAGCCACGTCATAGCCCATATCCCGGAAGTACTCGGCGATGGTGATTCCGGTGTAGACGCTTGCCTCCCGCGCGGCCACTGGCATGTTTGAGGTGTTAGCGATGAGTGTGGTACGTTCCATCAGCGATTCGCCGCTACGCGGGTCCTTCAGCTCGGGGAAGTGGACGAGCACATCACACATTTCGTTGCCCCGCTCACCGCAGCCTACGTAAACTACCACATCAGCTTCCGCCCATTTTGCGAATTGATGGAGCATGACAGTTTTTCCCGTTCCAAACCCTCCGGGGATTGCTGCCGTGCCCCCTTTTGCGATCGGGAAAAGGGTGTCGATGACCCGCTGTCCAGAGATGAGTGGTTCGTTGGGGTCGAACTTCTCCTTGAATGGTCTCGCCCGCCGCACCGGCCAAGTTTGCAGCATCTTAATCTCTCGTTTACCACCGGCTTCGATGGTCGCGATAACATCTTCGATTTTATGCGCCCCATCCGCGATTTCGATAATTTTTCCGTTGATACCTGGGGGAACGAGAATTCGGTGTTCGACGAGCTTGCTCTCCTTAACAGTCCCGAGCACATCACCCTCGGCGACATCCATATTCTTCTTGACCTTTGGCACGAATTCCCACTTCTTATCCCGCGGCAGAGCGTGAGCGAAGACACCCCGCTTTATCATGTCGCCGGTCTTGGTTCGAATCACAGTGAGCGGCCGCTGCGTGCCGTCGTAGATCGCGCCGACAAGTCCCGGGCCGAGCTCTACAGAAAGAGGTTTTCCGGTACCCTCGACCTTCTCGCCCGGTTTTATGCCCGAGGTTTCCTCATACACCTGAATCGTCGCACGATCTTCGGTCAAGCCGATTATCTCCCCCATCAGGCCCTCTTCACCGGCTTTAACGAGCTCGTACATCTCGGAGCCCTTCATTCCATCGGCGATTACTACTGGCCCCGTGATTCGGATAATCTTCCCCAATCAAACACCCCGAGCTACAGCTATGATTAGCGGCTCCACTTTTATAACATCTCTTGAAATCAGAACTTTTATGAACGCTACTTCTAATTAACTTAGGCGCTGGACGGTGAGGCTAAGTGGTTGAGGAAAGTCTTCGCGTGATCTTCGAGGCGGAGAAAAAGGCGAGGGAACAGATGGAGGCAGCACAGCGAGAAGCCACAACGGTCCTCGAATCCGCCCGAAAGGAAGTGGAGAAAATAAGGGGTAGCGCAAAGGCTGAGACAAAAGCAAAGGCGGAAAAAGTGATTGAGGAATCAAGGAAAAAAGCAGACGCCGATGTGCAGGGGCTGCTGAAGAAAAATCGCAGACAGATTCAAGCGATGGAGCGAAAAGCTAGGGCGAGGCATGCGGAGGCGGTCAAGCTAGTTTTGGATGCCGTCCTCGGGTGACCCGATGTTTAAAACTGCTCGGATGCAGAAGTTCAGGGCAATCTTACTCCAGCAGGCGCGCGATGATGTAGTGGCGGGGCTGCACGAGGCTGGCGTGGTTCAGCTAAAAGAAATATCTGAATTGGAGGTCGCGCAAAAGGCGATTGGTGAGGAGATTTATGATATCTCATCGTTGCTCGCAAAGTTCAGGGAGATGCGAGAATTTCTTGGGCCGCCACTTGGTAAACCGGTAAAAACCGAGGAACTTCCCTACGGGCAAACCTTGAAGCGGGCGAAAAAGTTTCTAGACAGGTTCGAGCCGAAGTTGAGCGCTTTAAAAGCCAAGAAGGAGGAACTCGATCAGAAAAAGCAAGAGTTACTTGCCCAGATGGAATTGCTCCGGAGTTTTCGGGAGATAAAATTCCCTCTGAGCTACCTTCGTTCAACGGATGAAATTAACGTTGTGGTTGGACAAATCGATGAAGAACGGGTGCCAGAGTTCTCAGACGCGGCGAGGGAGGCTTTAGGACGAAAGGTCTTCGTGGCGGTGCTTGGGAAGGGTAAACGAAGGATATTGATTGTAGCATGCCGAACCGGGGAGCAGCCGAAGCTCTCGCCAGTGCTCTACAGACACGAGGTCGAACTCTTGGAGATTCCCCCAATTCCTAAACCTCCACGAAAGGCACTCAGAACTCTGGAGAAGCAGCTGAAAGAGCTCGGTGGGAAGCAGGCTGAGTTAGAGGGGAAGAGGAAGAGGCTCGCGAAGACCAGAGCTCGAGAGGTCAGCACGTTATTAGAACTTCTCGAGATTCAACGCGAAAGGCTCGAGTGTGGCGGGCTCTTCGGTTACACCGACGCAACCGTGGTCATGGAGGGATGGGTTCCGGTGAAGCAGGCGGCCGAGCTTGATCCTCTACTCAGCGCAGCCACGAACGGACGTCATGTTCTCCGCACCTACGCGCCTCAAAAGGCCGAGGTCGAAGCTGTTCCTGTGGAGCTGGAGAATCCTAAGGTGGTTGAGGATTTCGAGTACGTTACCAACATGTATGGGTTGCCCAAGTACGATGAGGTCGACCCGACGCCTTTCATGACCATCACCTTTGCGATGTTTTTTGCGATAGCTTTGTCCGACGCGGGCTACGGCATCGCGCTCGGACTTTTCATGGCCTCAGGTTTTTGGTTTGCCAAAATATTTCCGCAAAAGCTCAGGCGGATGATGATAGTGTGTGCAATATTCACGGTCATCGTCGGCCTACTGATAGGGGGATGGTTCGGATTTGGGCAGGGCTTCTGGGTAAACCCAATTCAGCGACCGATACCACTGCTCAAGCTAGTCATTTTCATAGGCATCGTCCACCTAATCGTGGCGCTCGGGCTGGCGGGGGTGTTAAAGGACATCTTCAGAAGGGACTGGAAAAGCATCGTATTAAATCGCATCTCACGAGCAATGATTTTAATCGGCTTCTTCGGGTTGAGCTTTTGCATTTTGGGCATCGGCATGTATGAATTCGGGATGGATTTCGCGTTTCCCAAGATGGATCTCTTTGCCGCGTTCAATCCCCTTGCACCTGCGGCAGCCACCGTCGTAGCGTTTAGGATTATCTTCTATCTAGGTTTGGGCATTGGCATGGTTGGCGCGGTCGCGGTCGGCAAAGGTCTACAAGAAAAAGTTGGGGGACCAGTCAACGTTGTTTACAGTATAACCGGGTTAATCGCAGACGTGACCTCCTACACGAGACTTCTGGCTCTAGGCATCGCGACTGGGGTTATAGCATTTTCGATAAACTTTATCCTCGGGTTCGCGTGGCATGGCATGATGCCGGCGGAGCTCACACCACTGTCTGCGATTTACGCTGGCTTGCTGCTGATTGGGTTCGCGTTCATCTTCATAGCCGCGCACTGCTTCAACATATTTATCAACAGCCTCGGCGGGTTCATTCACACTATGCGTTTGCACTTTGCTGAATTTTTTGGCAAGTTTTACGAGGCAGGCGGGGAAAAGTTCGCTCCCTTTAAAGCTAAAAGGATGTTTACCAAAGTGAAAGGGGGTGAGTGGCCTGGTAGGTGAAGAGGTCTGGGTAGCGTTGGCGGCAGGATTGGCAGTGGTCATTCCAGGGATTTTCTCAGCTATCGGTGTCGGGATGACCGGAGTTGCAGCAGCGGCCGTGTCGGCTGAGGACCCAAAGAAGTTCTCGAAGCTCTTCGTGCTAGAGGTGCTCCCGGGGACACAGGGAATCTATGGTTTCGTCGCGGGGTTCTTGATTCTCATCGGTACAGGTTTGCTCGGCGGCGGACTGAAGGCAGGCATAGTTGGGCTGGCCGTACTGGCGGCCGCCGTTCCATCAATCCTCCAAGGGGTGACCGCATACGCGCAGGGGAAGGTTGCCACAGCAGGCGTCAGCGCTGTTGCCAAAAGGCCGGAGGTATTTGGACAAAGCATAATGTACACGGTGATGGTGGAGCTCTACGCCATTCTGGGACTTTTGGCGACGATCTTGATTTTAACAAGTATCGGTGCATTGTAAGGGGGCCAAGATTTGCCAGCTGAGAAAGGCGCCCAGCTGATAGCAGATGACATCTTAAATGAAGCGAAGGGGAAGGCGGCTGAGATAGTCAGGAGGGCGAAAAAAGAGGCACGCACGCTGCTCGATGCAGCCCGCTTTGGCGCTAAAGAAGAGGGAGAACGCGAGATAAAAGAAGCGCGCGCCCAAGGCAAGCATGTTTACGAAGGGGCGCTTGCTGAAGGCAGGATGAAGGCGAAGCGAGAGGCGCTACAAAAAAGGGAGGAGCTAATTAACGAGGCCTTCCAAGAAGCGGAGAAGAAGCTCCAAGCGCACACGTCGTCTAAAAAATACGAGAAGGATCTCATTCACATCACAGTAGGCGCGTGCAAAAAACTCGGCTCTGAGAAAGTCATTATTCGAGCCAATCGTCGTGACTTAAAGCTCCTCGAGAAGTCCAAAAATACAATAACACGCGAGCTGAGCGGCGGCGAAAAGGCCGTGGACATTTCGTTTGGTGAGCCGATTCAAGCTATCGGCGGGGTGAGGGTTGGAACGTCGGATGGCAAAATTGAGATAGATGAAACGTTCGAGGGCAGGACGCGGAGGGAGTTCGAAACGCTGCGCGTGAAGGTCGCGAAGGTTCTCTTCGAAGGGTTGAAATGATCGAAGTACTGTTAATAATCTTTCTGCTCATAGGTGCCCTCCTCGCCATAGTCATCTTCAACGCTAGGCGTTCGATGGCTTACGTTTACTGCAACGCGACCCTCAGCGCTTGGGAGGCTAGGTTGCTCTCGGAGGCACGCCTGATGGAGCTCGCTGATGCACCGAGGGTTGTGAATATTTTTTCGGCCCTTGATGATACTGACTATCGATCGCAGCTCACGGAAATTTCAAAGACTGAAGAGGTTGACATGGTCACGGTCGAGCGAGCACTCAGGGAGAGCTTGAATGCACGCTATCGTGAGCTTCTCGAGATGGTGCCGAAGGAGCGAAAGAAAACGGTCGAGCGGATAATGCAGCGGGTGGATTTATGGAACCTCAAAGCGCTTGTCACAGCAATCCACAACAAAGTCCCGAAGGAAAAAAGGCTTGGAGAACTGATGCCATCACCGACACTTCCTCCCGAGAAACTTGAGATGCTCGCACCCGCTGAGAGTTTTGAGGCATTGCTGGAGTTTTTGAGGGGGAGCGAGTACTTCGACGTGCTCTCGGCAGCGTTGAAAGATTATGAAACGCGCGGGCTAATCGCCCTGCTATCAGCGCTCGACAGGCATTATTACACAAGCTTGTGGCAGGATGTGCTCAGCAAGCGGGCGCAGCGCTCGGTTCTGAAGGCGCTTGTGGGTTATGAAATAGATGCTTTAAACATCAAACTGATTTTACGGCTCAAGCGAGAGGGGGCACCGCCAGAGGAGATCGATAAATACCTTGTATTGCCCCCCCACGAGTTGACGGATGCGATGTTAAAGGCGATGGTTACTGCCGAGGACATCCGTTCGGCGATAAATATGATTCACCGCACCGTCTACGGCCAAATTTTGCTGGAGGCCCTCCCGCAGATCGAGGCCCAGGGGCTTCGCGCGGCGGAAAAGGTTTTGGACGAAGCGCATTTGAAAATATGTA
The DNA here is from genome assembly GCA_964575725.1 of Hadarchaeota archaeon (SeqCode). Lineage (GTDB taxonomy): Archaea > Hadarchaeota > Hadarchaeia > Hadarchaeales > Hadarchaeaceae > DG-33. Next base: position 4,820 of record CAZNRG010000017.1, on the reverse strand, counting down.
GGTGGGTCACGCTTACCAAATTCTTCAGCATAGCGCCCGTGCTCTCGTATTTTTACTTGAAGGAAAACGAGATGAGAAACCTGCGCGCGATCATCAGACTCAAAGCGGATAAGGTCGAGCCTCAAAAGATAAAAGAAACGATAGCGAAGGTGCCAAAAATTGAGCTATAAGATTGCAGTCGTGGGTGATCAGGACACCGTGACTGGTTTTGCTTTAGCTGGCGTGACCTACGCACACATCCACACGGCGAGGGAGGAGACGCTCGCTAAGCTGAACGAATTCTTCGCTAGCGGAGAAATCGGACTCGTGCTAATAACTCATCGTGTTGCGGAGGAGCTCGGGTTCAACTTTCGCCAGATGTTGCGGACGAAGCGGTTACTCCCCCTCGTGTTGAGAATCCCGGACAAGACAGGATATGTGCCGAAGGTCGATGAGCTGCGCGAGATAATCAGGCGCACGGTGGGAGCCGAGATCATGGTCAAGAAGGAGGGCGGATAGATGGCGATGGTCCTAGCGATACCCCCGACTCGGATGGAACTCCTGAAGTTGAGGCAAAGGGTTGGCCTCGCGCAGAAGGGCCACGATCTGCTCAAGGAGAAGATGGACGCCCTCGTCATCGAGTTCTTCGAGGTGCTGAGACGAATCCAAGAAGCTAGGACGAAGGCGCTCGAACAGCTCTCGATAGCCCATCGCACGCTGTCGATGTGCTTTGCCGTCGTGGGGACGCTTGAGACCAAGCAGGCTTCTAAAGAAACAAAACGAGAGCTACAAGTAGATATCTCGACTCGCCACATTATGGGCATCGCGGTGCCAGCCGTAGAAGTCGGAGAGGTTGAACGCAACGCTTTGGTAAGGGGTTACGGATTGCACATGACATCTTCGGTGCTCGATGAAGCGTCTAGGGAATTCGAGCGAGCGCTTAAGCTTCTGATCGAGCTAGCTGAACTCGAAGAATCAGCATTCGCTATCGCGAGAGAACTCGAAAAGACCAAGCGGAGGGTGAACGCGCTTGAGTATATTCTGATCCCGAGGTTGAAGGAAGCTATCAAGTTTATCATGATGAGACTGGACGAGATGGAGCGGGAAAACTTCTCCCGTCTCAAGCGGATAAAAGCGATGTTGGAGGAACGTGAATGAGCGCGGATCGTATCATAAAACTGGAGCTGAGCAGGCTCAACGTACACTTGCCCGAGAGGCGCCTGTCGCTGAAGGAGGCTCTCTTATCTTCGAGGCCTCAGGTGGCAGCGCGCGATGGCAGCGTGCACATGTTCAAACGCAAGGAGCTCGAGTTCTTGGCAGGGCTCCTACCCGAAGCAGATCGAGATAAACTCCAGCTACCAATTCTAATCGCGCTGGAGCCGAAGCTCGGCAGGGGGACCGCTAGGATAAGTGGGGAAGCTGAGGTAAAGGTTGTCAGCCAGGTTCTCGAAAAGGAGGCCGCTGCGGAGGAGCTGCTGATCTACCGCCCCGAGGTGGCAATCTTGCGGAGAAAACTCCCGACGACCACGCAGTACCTCTTCATGTGGTGATCGAATGGATGCGCGTAAGGGAGCCATCTTGGCGGCGCTTTTCTATCCATTCTCCATCGCGACGATTGCGGCTGGCTTCCTAGCCTTCGTGATGATCGTGCTCAAGGTCGATTTCCTCACGGTTTCGACTGTAGTTTTGTGGTTTTACTTTTCGTGTGCGGCGTCTCTCTATTTTATCTCAGAGCGAGCGCTCAAGGCATTCGGGTTTCGCGGGCTTTTTCTGGGGTTTACAATCACCATCGGAATTCTTGCGATTTTGTCCGCAATACTATTCATTTTGAGGCAGTTTGGAACCTCGTAGGGTTCAGCCGCTTGTTACTTTTGACTGTCTCCTCATCACAATTGCGCTGGCTATCCGAGCATAGGCCGGCCGCGTTACAAATACCGCGATGAGCAATCCTATAATCGTGATGAGGGCAAAGCCGCGCATCGCCCCGAAGCCAAGCCAGGCGAGCATTATCATAGCCGCCATCGTTGTCGCAACCGCAACGAAAATTACCGCGAACGCTCGCGAGACCCTCCTGCGCAGGCTCATCACCTTTGCCCCGGGTAGGCCTCCTCGGAGCACCTCGTCGGTTATGATAATTTGATGATCGACGCCGGTGCCGATGACGATGATCAGACTCCCGAGCTCGGGCAATCCAATGGCCCACCCCAACACCGATGCCGCGCCGAGGGTGATGGCGAGTTCACAGATCATGGTTCCGACGATCGCGAGGCCGATGAGCCAGTGTCGGTACCTGAAGTAGACGAGGATCCAGACCCCCATGAGGGCGGCTATCCCTGCGATGAGGGCCTGCTTCAGAAATTCAGCACCCAAGCGGGCCTCTATTGATGTCTCACTTTCGTATGAGATATTGACGGGTAGCCTCTCGGACAGCACCACCCGTAAATTACTAGCTTCGCTCATTGCTTCATCTGTGGAAGGTCGAGTGATAGTAATCACTAAATCCTTTGTGATTTTCCCAGCAGCGAGGTCTGCGGCCAAGTCAGGGCTGATGGTCACCACGCTTTTGATCCCACAGGACCTTTTGACCCATTCCTCAGCACTTTCCTGACTTAGCTGGGGGATGGACTCAACCGTGTAAAGCGCCGGGATGTTTTCGATAGCGTTCGATGAAAAGTCTCCGAGCAAAAGGACTTTGAGCTTTAAGCCCGCCTGTTCTTCCAAATATTGTTGTACTTGGGATGAAAGTTCATCCGTTGTAGTCCCAATAGCCGGAACACGCACGAGGTATTCTATACCCTCCTCCATTTCCCCCTTGAACATCTTTAGATTGGAGTCGTATCTAAACAAATCCTGGAGCTCGTCCAAAATTTCGTTATTAAAGACCACTATGGCGTCGGTTTGGCGATCAACGTAAATCACAGTGGGATAATTAGCTTTGCCCGCAGCCGCGGCGCTAAACCGCGCGGCGCCATCGTCGGTCAGTCTGAAAGGCAGTTCAGCAGTTTGCGCCTGCCTTGTACTGGGATAAGGCGCATTAACACTCACGATATCTTCGCCGCGAAGCAGGATCTCGTTCTCGAAGAAAATTTCAAGCCGCCCAGGTTTGCCGAGTAGGGTTTCAGCTTGTTCGGGGGATAAGCCAGCGACCTCAAAGAGAACTAAATTTGCCCCCAGCGGCCTGAATTGCGCGCCGAGCACCCCATAGGGGTCAACCCGCATCCCAAGTATCGAGATTACCTCATTTCGCGTTTCATCGGTTATCGCTTTTTCTATCTTCACCACGCTGCCGAGGCCCCCAATGATTGATTCAATTAAATTTTCGGTGATGGGTCTCCCGATCTCAGCTACAGCCTGTCCTGTGGTTGGGTCAAGGCTGATGGTCCTGATATTCACGTAAAGGTTGTCCTCGAGCTTGGGCACTATCGCTTCCCACCAAGTGTTTTCCACGTTGTCTTGGATATTCTCAAACGTGACATGTGAAGCTTCGAGTTCCAGCACAATCCTAGAACCACCGATAATATCGACCCCGAAGCGGAGACCGCGCGTGTACTGGGCTGGCCACCCCAGCGCTTCCTCCGCCTTTGAATCAATCGCTTTCCAGGGGCTCCAGACCAGCATGGCGGACAGGAAAACTACGAGGAGCAGTAGCGTGATGCGGCGTTCCCTAAACACTGACATGGTACTCCTTCCTCCGCTGGCGTTCGGCGTAGCGCGAGATGACGGCGGCATTTAAAAACCAGGTGTTGAAAATATCGATAATTATGCCGAAGATGAGCACGGCGGTCAGCTGGTAAAGCTGGGGCGCCGTTGTGAACAGGTTGAGGGCAAGGAGGGGGATGAGGGTACTGCCGCTCATCATCAGGCCCGTGCGCATCGCATCGATCACTTGCTCTTTTGGCTCGCCACCCACCCGCTTGAGCACCCGAGTGGTGAGCAGGATGTTGGTGTCGACGGCGTAACCGATGAGCATTAGCAGTCCCGCCACCGATGCCAAGCTGAGTTCGACGCGGAACAGCGCCATGCACCCGAAGACCCCCAGCATGTCAAGCCCCACGGCAAGCAAGATCGCCCCCACGGTGATGCGGCGCCGGAAGGCAACAAAGATGATGACGCCCATCGCGACGAATGCCCCAATCATGGCGTTCCGGGCCTGCTCGGAATAGAGGCCAGTGATGGTCGGCCCCATCGTTTCTATGGTGACCGCATTCTCCGAAATGCCAAATTGGTCGGAGAACATTTCCTTGACGAGGAGCTTTTCGACATCGCCTAGCACGTTGTCGGTTTTTATATCGAGGCCATTTTCAATGATTTCAATATTGGCATCGCCGCTGAGCAAATTTTCGACGGCGATTTCAACCGCACCCGCGTCGAGGACGTTTTCTGGTCCTTGTACTCTAATCAGCGATCCACCTTTGAAATCACTGCTCAGCGGCACGCCGAGCACGAGCATGGACATCACCAAGACTGTAATTATCACTAAAGGGATTGCGATCAGCTGGCGGTTGTTCAGGCGCCGCTGTGGCCAAGTGATCTTCATCGGTGAACCCTCTTGTTATTTTTAGGCAAGGGTAAATAACTTGACGAGGTTAGCTGAATGATCGAAGAAGGCGAGCGGATAATCCTCATCGACGAGCGCGGGAGGAAATATCTCGTCAAAATCGAGCGGAGGCAGCTCCACACTGATCTTGGCGTTGTCGAGTTGGGCGAGGCTATCGGGCAGGAGCCGGGGACTAAGTTGAGATCACATGTGGGTAAGGAGTTCACCCTACTGCGTCCGCGTATCATCGATTACCTCCAGAAGCTCCGCCGCGTCCCCCAGATAATGCTGCCCAAAGATGCCG
>CAZNRG010000016.1:0-16947 GCA_964575725.1 Hadarchaeota archaeon (SeqCode) | reverse complement strand
CTGCCGATCAGGAAAATTGGGATGAGCGAAAGAGCGAAGAGCAGGGGGCCCCAATAGCGGACCACATCCATCAGATCGACGCTTGGGTTGAGAGCATTGACCCCTCGATAAAGCATCACCGTTATCAGGGGTTGAGCTTGACCCGAAAGACTAACTGGTAGCCCATAAGGTGCATGAGAAAGGGGGTTATTCTCCGCTAAAGCATTCGTCTGATCTATCTCGGCAGCGACATCGTAAAACCATCCGCTGTCCGAGGTTGTCAGCGTGTCGTATTTTTCCCCAGGAATAAGGAGCACCGACGTTGTGAAAGCCATTAGAGCGAGCAGGTAGCCGACAAGCAGCCATCGCTTCCAGTTCAATCGCGCACCCGCTAAACTAAGGTTAGCCAACTTTAAAAATCATTGTTGGCGCCATTACTTTTTCTTCTTTTTTTTCACAGGTTTGGGCTTGCTCTCTACCACGCTCGGCGCTGGGGCTGGCGACGGTGCGATTTCCTTGGTGCTAACCATGATCCACCCGAGCCAAAAGCCCAGGCCAGCGAGGATGAAGACGCCGATAACTACTGGTATCACCAACCACAGCGGGGCCGTTCCATATCCCACAATGAATGGGAAGTAAACGTATAGTGCCGCTATCACTACGCACACGACGCAAAGCAACCCCCCAATTGTCCTTGAAGCACCCACTTGATCACCCCTAATGCCTAAAGTTGATGGAACAGCGCTTTTTAAATAGCTTTCGTCGCGCCAGCAGCAATCGTCATAAGCCTTGCTCGCTGATTTCTACATGGGCCCGTGGCCTAGTCCGGATAGGGCGGCAGCGTCCTAAGCTGTAGATCGGGGGTTCGAATCCCTCCGGGCCCGCCAGAAACTTTTTACAAACGCGAGCGCACGATTAAATGGTGCCCCTGTGGTGTAGACCGGTCAATCATGCGAGCCTCTCGAGCTCGCGACCCGGGTTCAAATCCCGGCGGGGGCACCACGTGGTCCCGATGGCGTGGAAAGAAGAGGAGGAGCTGGAAAAGAAGCTGCGAAAAAAGCGCAAGAAGTACCGCGCGGTTTATCGCAAAGCTCACAAGAGAGGGCGCTAGTTTTATTGCTTTGCCCGAAGAAGTTTTTCTCGCGGGGGTGCCTGAGCCTGGTCTAAAGGGCAGGACTTAAGATCCTGTGGCCGTAGGGCCTTCGCAGGTCCAAATCCTGCCCCCCGCACCACAACCGGTGAACCAATGGTTAAAATCCTAGAAGTCGATGGGCGATACCCCCAAGTCAACGCGATCGCTGAAGCTGCGGCTGCAATAAGGGCGGGTAGTTTAGTCGCGTACCCCACCGAAACCGTCTATGGGCTTGGCGCTGACGCACGCTCGGACGAAGCCGTTGCAAAAGTTTTTGCCGCAAAGGTAAGGCCGTTGGAGGATCCAATTCCTGTTGCGGTTAATTCATTTGAGCTAGCCCACCAAATTGCCGAACTAACGCCCGTTGCCGAGCTTGCTTTCAAGAAACTTTTGCCCGGCCCGCTTACTTTAGTGGTTAAAGCCAAACCGAAGAAAATTTCAAAACTCGTAACCGCTGGCACCGAAAATGTAGGGATAAGGCTCCCCGACCATCCAGTTGTGCTCAAGCTCATCGAGTTTGTGGGCGGCCCGATCACAGCGACCTCAGCAAATCTCTCGGGAAAATCAGCGCCAGTTACAATAAAGGAGGCGCTCGAGCAGCTTGGCAAATACGTTGATGTGGCGCTAGACTCCGGCAAATGTAAATTTGGCACACCATCGACCGTTGTGGATCTCAGCTCTGGGGCCCCACGGATTCTGAGAAAAGGCCCGATATCGGGGAAAGAACTCTCGAGAATTCTCAAATGATGGTGTTACCCTCGTTTCGACTGTCTCGCGACCGACGCGGCGAAAACTCCTGCCCCAAATCCGTTGTCTATGTTGACGACCGCGAGCTTTGGGGAACAAGTTTGGAGCATCGTCACCAACGCGCCAATTCCTTCAACGCCAACGCCGTAGCCGATCGAGGTCGGCACCCCCACGACGGGCACATCAACCAAACTCGAGACGAGGGAAGGTAAAGTCCCTTCCATCCCCGCCACAACCACGATTGCCGAAACCCCCCGCTCAATCATGTGCTTAAGTGGTTTGAACAATCGATGAATCCCAGCAACGCCAACATCGTAGGCTTTCAGCACCTCACAGCCCATTACCTCGGCCGCGACCGCCGCTTCCTCCGCGACTGGAACGTCGGCCGTACCAGCCGCGAGCACCCCTATTTTCCCTCTCTTTGGGAAAAAATGGCCCTTCTTTTTGACAACGATTGTCTTAGCTTTGGGGTTAAATTCAATCTCGAAGCCGTGCCGAAGTTCCGCTCGAATCGATTTGAGGTGTTTTTTATTCACCCTGGTTACCAAAGCATAACCGCTCGTGCTCGCAAGAGTAACTGCAGCTTTGGCAACCGTCTCGGAGCTCTTTCCCTCTGCCAGCACCACTTCTGGAATCCCGATTCGGTGAACTCGTTTGACATCCAGCCTCGCTAGGTCGCCGATCCGTTTTACGTTTAGAACTGCCAATTTTCGTTTGGCTTGCTCTGTGGTGAGTTCTCCGGCCAATAGCGCATTGAGCACGCTCTCGACATCGGTGATGAGCCCCTTTCGGCTTTTGCCCCCCATATGACCACACTTCGCTTATTCTAGGTCGTAGTCTTTAAATTGTGATGCGGCGAGTTTCAAAGGGACAATTATGGAGATAGATATATTGGGCAAAAGCGTTAACGCGCCGAAATTTTTGGGAGTGCTTGAGAAAGAATTCGACTGGTTCATATCCTACACCCTGCTGCTCGCCGAGAAGCACTTCGAGGACCCGGACAGCAAGAAGATCTACATCGCGGTCGCCCTTTTGGGAGATTACCTCTGGGACTTTCACAGGCTTCGGTTTGAGGAGGTCGTCTATGAAAAAGATCGCACACGAAGGCGCAAGGTAGCAGCACCCCCCCAAGTCGTGGTCGAGAAAGCCCTCACCGAGCTCCGTGCAGCCTACGAGAAGGCGAAGGAGCTTCCGGCCCAGATAAAAAAGCGTCTGAAGGAGGCCCAAGTAGCCCAAGCGACAAAGTGATTCTACCTTGATAGTTCCTTTGCCCTTCTCGCGGCAGCCTTTACCGCATCTTTAAGTGCGTCTGCAACTTTTCGTTTTTCGAGTACTTTGAGCCCTTCGATCGTCGTGCCCTTTGGGGTGCAGACCTGCTTCGTCAGCTCCTGCGGTGCCTTTTCCCCCCGCAAAATTGTCTCCCCGGCACCTTTCGCGGTCTGCGCGGCGAGCTTGAGAGCGACCTCGCTTGAAAGGCCAAGCTCTACCCCGGCCTCCTGCAGAGCTTGTATGATGAAGTAAAAATATGCCGGGCCGCTCCCACTCAGCCCCGTGACGGCGCCCATCAGCTTCTCGTCAATCTTGAATGTTAGCCCAACGCTGCCTAGGAGGCTCTGCACCAATTCCTCATCCTCGCGCGAAGCCCTGCTACCGGGCGAGAAACAGGAAGCCATTTCCCCCACGGCCCCACAGAGGTTCGGCATCGCCCTTACCACCCGGGCCTTTGTGTGCGCCTCGATAAATTTAGTTGAAACCCCCGCTGCAACTGAAACAAACAACTTATTTTCGGAAAACTCCCTAGTCTCATTTAGTACAGATTCAACTACGTCTGGTTTCACGGCGATAAAGATAGTTTCGCAGAGCTTTACCAATTTTTTATTATTAGTCGTGGCCTCGGTGCCGAGTTTTTTAAACTCACTGAGTTTTTCCTCTCTCAAATCACTTGCCATGATCTCCTCGCTTCGCAGCGCCTCGGCCTTCTGAAGGCCTTTTATCAATGAGCTACCGAGGTTACCACAGCCGATAATCCCAACTTTCACCCCATCCCCGCATCCATATCGTCCAAAGATATTAAAGTGCTAACCTTGGGAAACCTTTTAGATTTCAAATATCAGTTTTAATTGTGCCGCCGTAGCTCAGTTGGTAGAGCGCGTCCTTGGTAAGGACGAGGTCGCGAGTTCAATCCTCGCCGGCGGCTCCATTTAGATCTCGTGACGTGACGAAGCCCATAGCTCCGCGATCCACTTTCTCTTTTTGCGCTTCGCCTTGGAGCGGCGCCTGACCAGTATAATCGCTACAGCTATGGCGAGACCAGCGATGATGACGCCCACATAGATTAATAGAGGATTCTCCGGCTCTTTCACCCACTTGGTGTATTCGCTCTCCCAATCCGTGCGGAAGATCCCCTCCAAAGTTGACGCTAATGTTTGATCCCTGAAGATTACTCCGACTTCCCTGCGGTTTAGCAGTGAGGAAGATGTCCAGTTTGCGCTCCCAACGTACGCTCGCTCGCCGTCCACTATTACTATTTTTGGGTGGCAAAAGATCCATTCTTCTGGATAAATTATCTTCATCCAAATTCCCTCCACGTCCTTCAGCCCATCCAATCTGTCGGAGAAATCTTGATAGTTACCAGGGATTGGTTCCGACCAGATTTTTTTGTAATACCTAGCGTCTAACATCAGCTGAACCTCCACTCCCCGCCCCGCTGCATCGGTCAAGGCGGATGCTAGGGAGTTTGTTGCTGACCCAGTCGAAAACACGTACAAATAAACCTTAATGCTTTGATTCGCGGAGTTGATGAGGTTTTCCAAAGCAGTTTTCGTGTTCCTAGCTTCGACAGGCATCTCTGGGCCAGATGCCACGGGGTAAATCCATTCAGCCTCCCCGAATTTGTCCCCCCTCGCTTCCCCTCCTGCCGCTACCCAGCCGGTTTCGAAGATGTAGGTGTAAGCGCCAGCCAACTGTTTGTTTTCTATAAGCACCCCCATCTCGCGGTTGTTCAGCACGCCGCCGGTGCTCCAGTTCTGACTGCCGACGAACGCCTTCTTTCCGTCGACCACGATGTATTTCGCGTGTATATCGAGCACTTCATTCGTTGGGTTGAGCATTTGGATGTTTTCGTTATTTGCCAGGTACTCGAGCCCGCTGGGCCAAGTGTTCGTCATAATCCGTATTTGAACCCCTCGCCCCGCTGCAGCCTGAAGTTTGTCGAACAGCCCGTTGTATGTATCATATTGCTCTCCCGAGTAGGTGTAATGGCTGATGTAAGGCGCCTCGATATCGATAGTGTTTTCGGCGTTTTCGAATAGCCCAATCCAAACATCATAAACGTTTGGTATATCTGGATCATCCAAGTCGGTGGGTGCTGTCTCCACGATTTCGACGCTTATGGAGTTGTTAACGGGCGGGCCGGGCGACGTCAAGCTAATGGTTCCAAACGTGATAGTTATGCAAGCGAACACGACGAGTCCACAAACTGTTACACGTGTAATTGGAATCATGCGGCCCACCATGGACTACAGGGATATTGCAATACCAACGCTAAAAACATGCGCAAAAACTGGCCCATGTGTTTTTAAATACTAGCACCGGAAATGAACTTTGGTGAACCAGTGCCTCTGACGTGGTTGGAAGGACTAATCATCGCAATCGTTCTCCTTGTCGCTATATTTCTGGTGCTTGCGATAAAGATCCTGCGCGAGTATGAGCGAGCAGTGAAATTCAGGTTGGGCAGGTTCGTGGGCATCAAGGGGCCGGGACTCTTTTTCATCATGCCCGGAATCGACAGTCTCAGGAAGGTCAGCCTCCGCATTATGACCCTGGATGTCCCAAAACAACGTATTGTCACTAAAGATAACGTCAGCGTGGATGTCGATGCCGTCGTCTACGTGAAGGTATTCAACCCCGAATACGCTGTCTTGAGGGTAGAGAACTTTTATATAGCCACGAGCTTGTTGGCTCAGACTACGCTTAGAGATGTCCTCGGGGGGGTAGAATTGGATGATTTACTGACCAAGCGAGAAGAGCTTAGCAAAGCCATTCAAAAGTCTCTGGACGAAGCTACTGATCCATGGGGTATGAAGGTAACCGCTGTCGTGATAAGGGACGTTAGCATACCTGAGGCGATGATGCGTGCGATAGCGAAGCAGGCAGAGGCCGAGCGGGAGCGGAGATCGAGGGTGATAATGGCCCAAGGCGAGTTCGAGGCGGCGAAGAAGATGGCCGAGGCCGCGCAGCAGTATCAAAAGAACCCGGTCGCGGTGAGGCTTCGAGAACTTCAAACGCTGACCGAGATAGCCCGCGAGAAGAACATGATCGTGGTTAGCCCAACCCAGCTCGGCACCCAGCTTGGGGAAGTGCTCGGCGTAACTTCGGCACTTCAAAAAAAGGGAAAGGGGAAAAAGTAGTTATCTCTTACCGCGCTTTTTGACGACGAGCACCAAACCTTTCACATCCTTGACCACGACTTCCTCGCCTTGCCGAATTCGTCTATCTGAAGTTGCGCGCCAGAGTTCACCCATCAACCTGACCATACCATCTGGGGCGATGTCGGTGGCGGCCACACCCGTCTGGCCAATCATTGTTTCCTTACCCACCACAATTGGTTTCTTCATGGCGCGCCTCGCCAGCACGATGAAAATGACAAATACGGCGAATAAACCAATTACTATCCCCTTTGCCACGTTGCCCGCGACCTCTATCCACGGCTCCTTATCGATCATCACAAGCCCCAGAACTAATGCAACTCCGCCCCCAACACCGAGCACGCCGAACCCGGGGGTGAATATCTCGGCGGCGATTAACACCACCCCAAGCAGAATTAGAGCGACTCCGGCGTAGTTTATCTCTAGCACGCCCAACCCCCAGAAGGCGAGCAACAAACATATGACTCCAGCTATACCTGGGATGCCTATACCTGGGGTTGTTATCTCTGCGAGTACACCAAGCAAGCCTGCAATGAACAATATGGCCACTATGTCTGGATTGCTGAGCACTCTCAACACTTTATCAAAGATTCCCATTTCGATCTCTCTTATCTCAGCACCAGCCATGCCGATGTAACTCAAAATTTCAGCCTCGCTGCTCGCGCGCAGTTCGATAATCTCGTTATCGAGGGCTTCTTGGGGCTCCATCGTCAAATTCTGCGTCACGAATTTTTCAGCGTTTTTCGATGGGCGCCCTCGTTGGTCGGCAATCTGCCCAATCCACTCCGCCATTGCCGCGGTGAGTTTGGGATCCTCGGGCCTGGGCTGTGCAGCACCGATTACCGTACCGTTATCCATGGCTGCGACATGCGAAGCGAGTAAAATGTACGTACCTGCTGAATATGCCCACCGCCCCTGCGGGGTAACCCAAACCACGATTCTATTCTCCTCGACATCCAACATCCGATCGACGATTTCTTTGGTCGCAGAAAGCAGCCCTCCCGGAGTATCCATTTTGATTATCAACCAAACGTTGTCTCGCTCGGCTCGGTCAATCGATTTTTGGATGAAAGTTGAGATGCCCGCGTCTATCGTCCCCTCCACTTTTATCGAGTAAACAAAGTCCTGCTGGGCCTCGCCGGCGTAGGTTGTGGCCAAACACCCAATAAAAATAAGAAAAACTGCGAGGGCAAACAACCACTTCTTCATTTGCCCGCCACCCGTTTGATATCGCCTTTCCCTGGCGGAAGTGCTCGTTCCAGCTCGTCGATCGATGCATCGATACCTGCCGCTTTCAAGCGTGCTTGTATCTTACGCGCGAGTTCTGATTTCTTCATTTTTCCAGGCACAACTCTAACAATTACTCGTGAGTGTTTTTCAATCGCGCTTGGGGGGCCGCACGCGACGACTTGTTCACCCTCGATCGTCACAACCCCAACCGCCGCCTCAATTGGAACTTTCAAGAGATTGCGCTTGCCGCTTATCATGTATGCCCCTTTCGGTATGTACGTGCCGGGCGGGGCTCGCTTCGAAACTTGCTCGGGCATCACCCAGTAGACATCTAGCCCCCCCAGCCCCTCTCGCCATGCCCGTGAGTGCATCGCCGCAAAATCCGCTGCCTCCCGGAGGGTAGTTTTGGGTACTTCCTTACCTGCTGCCTTGATCACAACATGCGGGGCACCGACGATATCAGCGTGCAGGTATCGATCGCCGGGTTCCATGTGCTTCTCGACGACCTCTTGATTGGTCTTCGCGTCTCGCCCCCCAATAACCAGTATGTCATCAGACGAGGTGAACCACCTGTAACGCTCGAACCACCTGAGCTTTCTGCGCTTGCGCGGCGTTGGGATCTCGAGCTCCGGCATGCCAATGGTGAGCAGTTCATCGAGTTCCCGCCCCGTCTGTCCCATCGCATCCTTGGCTCCCGCCGCCTTCTCCGCCAACTTCTTGTATCGCCCGTACAACCGCGACGCATTCTCGAACGCTGAGAGGCGAAGGTCTAGAACGATGCGTTGACCCGCTAGCTCGAATTCAATTTTCGCGGTTTCAGTGTTAATTTTTTTAACAGTTTTCACCCATAGCTCCCCGGCTTTCCTCGCTTCGTCTACTCCCTTGATCGCTGCTTGCCATCCTCTCGCGCGCCTGAGCTTCTCTAAATGGCTCAGCACGTCGTTTATCTGTGCATGATGAGTCGCGGCGAGGTCTGCTTTTCGCTTGGCGTCGCTGGACCTCGCATAGAGATCTGCAAAGTGCTTTTCCTGCTCCTCCAGTCGCCTGCGAAGCCGTTCGAGTTCCCCCTCAAAACGTTTTCTTTGCTTCTCGGCAGCTGAGGTGACCGCGAGGGTGCTGAAATATTCGTCAAGAGCCTCGTTGAATGAATCAAATCGTTTCACCCGCTTTCCCACATGTGTCTTAAAATCAAATGGTAGGGCATCCACAGGTTTGCCATCACCATATACGATATGCGCCGCTGGTTCTTGGGTAAACAAGCTCTCGATTGATCGAAGGATCGCCGCGAGCTCTTGTTCGGAGAGTTCGCTTGGGTCACGACTTTTTGCCACCGCAGCTCGAGCACACATCTCTTCGGCAAGCGATCCACCCACGTTCAGATTTATCGCCAAGGCCCGCACGACATCTGGACATCCCTCGAGAGCACGGCGCAACCCCTGAACGTCGAGCTCCCGTATATCGACGCCTTTCTTGGGGGGGAGAACGTACCTCTCGCGAGACCGGAGCACGCGATGCCGCCACACCTCGACTCGGTAGGGTTGGATGATGTTGAGCTGGGCATCGCAGAGGATCAAATTTCCCTTGCCGAAGAGTTCCAAAATGAGCATGCGCTCTTCCTTCCCTGAAAATTTGAATTTGAGAACACGTTCTAAGTTGGGTTGCTCGACTATCGTCAGTTGCGCGTTCATCAGGTGTTTGCGCAAGAGCATCGCATAAGAGCTCGGTTTTTTCGGGGTTTTGTATTCTCTGCTTGTCAGATGCGCCCTGCGGCCCGGCTCGAGGAGCAAATCTTGGCGCCCCTCTCGCGAGCGTAACCGTAGGAGAAAAACGCCACCCAACTCGTACACGTTATCAACTCGAGCACCGATAGCGTTTTTAAGCTCCCGGATGCAGACCATAATGTCTAAGCTGGACATGGATAGCTTCATTCAATCACCGGGTGTCTGATGTGGAAATCGTGGGGAAGATTACCCTCCTATTTGCTGGCTGGGGAGCGATAGCCGGTTTCATCTCAGGATTTCTACGAGGCATGCCGACAGAGCAAGGCGGCTTAGCGCTCCTTGCAATCTTTCTCTTTCTCTTTTACGTTTCTTATAAGCTGGCCCCTAGGGCTTTAAAAATCCCCATTCAGGAATTCCCGGGTGGAAAGTGGACTGGATTGGTCGCGTTCAAAAAAGGATTTTTGACATTTTTCATCATGTGGCTAGTCCTGTGGATAATGGTTTACACCATCTCGGTTTCGTGAAATACCTGATAGTTACTAGACCATTGATAACCTTTCGTGGCTAGAAAATAAAAATAAAAAAGTTGGGGAACATGTCCCCAACCGATCTACTTTTTCAATGACAGCACCGTGGCCCCAACGATTATGCTGACACCAACAACTACGCCGCCCGCAAGTACCCCAAGTCCGGTGCCTGAAAGTGCGCCGACGAGATCTTTGGCTATCGCTTCGAATGCCAACCAGCCAACGGCCAAGAATACTGCCGCTAGGATAATGCCAACCACTAGCTTGATGAACGCTTCGACCGCCGGAGCAGCTGCAAATTTACCCTTCGCTGCCAATCGCTTCACCTCCATCTCCCTTTTTTACAGATACATACTTGCAAAGTCCATTTAAAAACCTTCCCCCTGCCCCAACCACCGTTTTTATCCTTTCGTCGCATACCTTGAGAAGGGTTAGAGATGGCCAAACAAAAAGCACTCGAGGGATTCGCTGAGAAGAAAATAAAAATTATAGCGGACCATCGCGAGGCCCCATCCGGCGTCGTGCACGAACTCGTACAGCTCGGCGTCGAGGTTGAAGCACGCCAGCTTGGGGTTGGCGATTTCATCCTCAGTGACCGTGTTGGTGTCGAACGAAAATCCGTCGGCGACTTTTTGCAATCAATCGTCGACAAACGACTCCTGAGTCAAGCCAAGCAGTTGAGCGAGACATTTGAATGCCCGGTGCTTATTTTAGAGGGCAGGAAGTTGTACTCGCGCAGGAGAATTCACCCGAATGCTATTCGCGGTGCACTTGCCGCGCTCGCTGTGGAGTTCAACATCTCGATATTGCCGACTCGAGATGAAAAAGAAACGGCGCTAATCCTCGTCGCCATTGCTAGGCGCGAACAGGTAGAGGAGACCCGAGAGGTCGCGGTACGCGGTGAACCCAAGGGTTTGACCCTGCCCGATCAACAGCGATTTGTAGTCGAAGGACTGCCCGGCATATCGGCTGTTCTCGCCAAGCGTTTGCTCGAACACTTCGGCACGGTCGAGCGGGTGATGAGCGCATCGGAGGGCGAGCTGCAGCAGGTGCACGGCATCGGAACTGAGAAGGCGAAGGAGATCAGACGAGTTTTGAAAGCAGAATACGAGGCTAGAGCTTCTTGACCGCGTCTTTTGTAAGATCGATCGCTTTTTTAATGTTCTCCACGGATGCCGCGTAACTGAATCTCACGTAGCCCTCGCCATATGGGCCAAATCCGCTCCCCGGCACCGCAGCAACGCCCACCTCGCGCAACAGGAGCTCGCAAAGATCCAAGGATGCAGTGCCAAGTTTTTTGATGCTTGGGAATGCGTAGAAGGCCCCTGCAGGCTTTGTGCATTCAAATCCCTCGATCGAGTTTAGCCCCTTGACCATTACATCTCGGCGCTTTCGATATTCATCGCGCATCTTACGGACGCAATCTTGGGAGCCGCGCAGGGCAGCTATGCCCGCGGCTTGCACAAATCCCGCGACGCACGATGTCGATGCCTGCTGCACTTTGTTCATCTCCGTGATCAACTCGACCGGTGCGACCGCGTAGCCCAGACGCCAGCCGGTCATCGCGTAAGCTTTCGAAAAGCCATTGACATAAATCGTGCGTTCAGCCGTATTTGGTAACGACATTAAGCTCGCGTGCTCCCCTTCGTATACCAAGCAATCGTAGATCTCATCTGATAAAATCCAAAGGTTGTGGTCGACCGCGAGGTCTGCAATTGGCTTGAGGTCCCCCTCCTCCATCACCGCGCCGGTCGGATTGTTTGGATAATTGAGTAAAATCATTCTAGTTTTTTTCGTTAACGCTTCTTGTATCCGTTTCACTTTCACTTTGAACCCATCAGCCTGTGTGGTCTCGATGAACACGGGCTTGCCCCCAACGATCCGCACCATGGCTTCGTAGGTCCAACAGGGACTAGGAATGATCACCTCATCTCCGGGGTCAAGTGCAGCTGCCATCGCGCAGAAGAGTGCGTGCTTTGCTCCCGGGGTGACTATCACGTTTTTTGCTGTTGTGAAAATGCCCTTCGTAGCGAGGTGCTCCGCGATAGCCTTGCGTAGCTCTGGCAGCCCCGCACTCGGCGTATACTTTGTCATTCCGCGCGCGAGGGCATCCTCCGCGGCTCGCTTGATGTGGACCGGTGTATCAAAATCCGGCTCGCCAACCTCCATGTGGGTGATGTCCTTACCTTGGCGCTCAAGCTCCTTAGCTAAACTGAGAACTTTGAGAGTGCTCGATGAAGGGATTTCCTTCATGCGCTTAGCGGCTTTCAACCTTCCACCCGCTAAGATTTTACGTGTTCAATATAAACCTACTTCGGTTCGTATGCATTGGATCGATCGCGTTGCGAAAGCCTTGCTCAAGCGGGCAAAAAAACATGTCATTGCGAGCGGCATCTCGGTCTCCGGCCACATCCACATCGGCCATTGTAATGATGTCTTCATAGCCGATGGAGTTCGAAAGGCGCTAGAGGAGTTGGGTGGCGAAGGAGAGGCCTTTTGGTACGCCGACGACTTCGACCCCATGCGCCGGATACCCTGGCCGTTGAACGAGGGCGAGTTGGCTGAAAAATATAAGCAGTACCTAGGTATGCCCTACATCGATATCCCCTCGCCCGACCCGAAATACAAGAACTTTGTCGATCACTTCGCCCACCCATTCATCGAATCGCTCGACGATTTCGGGGTAGATGTGGAGGTTTACTCAGCTGCGGAGGTCTATCGAAGCGGTAAGATGGCAGACCCAACTCGAACCGCCATCGAGCAAGCCGACAAGATCCGCGCGATCCTCAACCGATACCGCTCCAAACCATTGCCTGAGGACTGGTTGCCCTATGATGCATTGTGTGAGCGATGCAGCAGGCTTGCAACTACTCGATCATACAGCTGGCACGATAACTACGTGAGCTACAGGTGTGAGGGCTCCGACTACGTTGCCGGCTGCGGTCATGAGGGTGAGGCTGATTTCACCAAAGGGCAAGGTAAACTGACTTGGCGGGTGGAGTGGCCTGCACGCTGGAAGCTGTTCGGCGTCACCTGCGAACCCTTCGGCAAAGATCATGCAGTCGTCGGTGGGAGTTACGATACGGGCAAGCTAATAGCAAAACAGGTTTTCAAATACAATGCCCCATATCCCGTGCCCTACGAGTGGGTTAGCCTTAGGGGCAGGCGGATGTCTTCTTCGAAGGGAGTCGTGTTCACGCTACCACAATGGCTCGAGATAGCCGAGCCCGAACTCCTGCGCTACTTCATCTTCAGGAGCAAACCCATGAAGGCTAAAGAGTTCGACCCCGGGCTGGCATTGCTGGACCTTTACGATGAGTACGACCTCGTGGAGCAGGTTCACTTCGGCATGGCGGAGGCGAGTGATCGTAAGAAAACACAGTTCAAGCGAATCTACCAACTCTCCCAGCTTCGCGAAACGTCAAGGCGGCCAGTGCAGCGCGTGCCGTTCAGGTTCGCCACGGTGCTGAGCCAAATCATGCGAGATGAAAAGCATGCAATCAACGTTTTAACTTCCCGAGGAATGCTAACTGACCCAAGCGAATCCGATATCAAACTGGCTCTCCGCCGCTTGGGTTGTGCGCGAAACTGGGTGGCCAAACATGCACCCGAGCGTTTACGGTTCAAGGTTGCTGAGGCCCTGCCTGCCGAAGCTGTGCAGCGCCTCACCAAAAAACAAAAACAGGGATTAGTACAACTGGCGGCTGACTTATCCTCGCGCGATTTCACTCCAGTAGAACTTCACAACCACATCTACGAACTCGCACAGGGGATCGGTCTAAAAGCGCCCGAGTTATTCAATGCCATTTACCTCGTTTTGCTGGGTCGGGAGTCCGGTCCTCGCGTGGGCAACTTCATCTCGGTTCTTGATAAGGAGTTCGTCATCTCGCGTCTCAAGGAAGCTGCTCTTTGAGTCGAACCCTCGTCTCCGGATGACTCTCCACCAACCGCTTGAAGACCTCCTCGAAACTCTCGCTTGGCGCGAGCGCACGCTGGATGAAAATTCCGGTATGCCCCACCCCCTCCCTACGGGTTAGGACCTGCACGCGCTCTCGAACGATATCCAAACCAACACCGATCCGTTTCGCCACCTCAGCTTCCCTGCCCATAACTGGACTTTCGATGTGCCCTCGCTGCGTGGGCTCGATCAACATCAAGCGCTTGTCTACACCTGACACGCGAACCGCTTGCTTGACTTGCTCAACGCTTGCTGCACCTCCAAAGTGATAGAACTCGAGTTCCAGCTGCTTCGGCTTCACCAGCGGGAACGTGACTGAGCGGTCTTCTTCGATGTAAATGTGCGCCTTGGGGAGCTGCCAGGGAGTTGCCATGACTATCTCCCGCTTCATCGGCTCGAGCTTGGCATCGTGGAGGGCCAGTTCGATCTTGTAGGACGGCACGACGTAGGGGACGAACACATCGACATCGCTACCTTTGCTGACATCCCCCCGGGCAACGCTCCCGTGCACGATCGGATCGTATCCTTGCTTCACTAATGATTCCATCAATTCCAGCGCGCGCGTTCGTAGCCCCTTGAAAAGTTGCCAGCGCCCCTCTTCATAAACAACTTCAGCAATATCAGCAGCGCGAATCGGCTTAACCATATCAAAGCCCTACGGCGCGGTCGCCCACGACAAAGGTTTTTCCCGAGAGATGAAGGAGGGGTTTGACCTGCTCGACGTTCAACTTTCCGGCCTTGAGAGCGTTCTTTTGCAGAGCCACCGCCACAACCCGCCCCGCTATCACAACGTACTCGGGTCCGCGCTGCACCCATTCACGCTTACACTCAAAGTTCGCGAAGCATTCGACCACGCGGGGAGGCTTCACCTTTTCTGATGGCTCCCAATGCAGACCCGCTTTTTCGAGCTCGTTGACGCCTCGGGGAAAAGATTTGCCACACACGTACATCTCTTTTTTGATTTTTTCTCCGACCATCCCGACGACGAATTCACCGGTTTCGGAGATGTTTTTGTAAGTGTCTCCGTCGTAGCCCGTGGAAAACGCAACGATTGGTGGCTCCATCTCCACTGGCATGATGAATGACATGGGGGCAGCATTGATTTTTCCCTCTTTATCAACGGTGATGATGAGCGCGATCGGACGGGGCGCAACCAACCTGTAAAAATCTTCGAGCGCGATGTCCATCGGTATCACCTTAAACTTTCCTCAAGCCACTTTAAAGTTTCTGATACCAATTTCGTCGAGCCACTTCGCTTCCGCGCGATTTTTCACCGTTCTGAGCACCAACGAGAGCATCTGCTTTCCCCAATCACGAACCTCAACGCAGATGTTTAAACTTTGCCAACGGTATAGACTACGGTGTTTCAAATGCTTGAATGGGTGCTTGTCGCTATCGCCCTGCTCCTTCTATTCTGGGATCTCGTAGGTCTTGCAGATCGCTGGTATCACCTTGAGAAGCGGGGGTTCACCATCTCTCCCGGCGTGTTGATGTGGCGGACCAAACGAGGGTTACGGTTCATCGACCGCGTTGGGAGAGCTTCCAAGCGTGGATGGCGCGCGTTCGGGAATGTTGGGGTGGGCATCGGGTTCATCCTCATGATTTTGACCGTTATTCTCTTCGCGATGGGTGCTATGATCATCCTTCGGGAGCCAGGGGTGGGGGCCCCAGGCGCGGTGCCTGTGATACCCGGGATAACTATCCCCTTAGTATATGGACTCATCGGAATCCTCAGCGTGTTAATTGTACATGAATTTGCCCACGGCTTTGTGGCGCGTGCTGAAGGGTTTAAGGTAAACCACACGGGACTTTTTCTATTTATAGCACTACCCGGCGCATTTGTAGAACCAGACGAAAAGCAACTGAGAAGAGCGCCGGTATCAAAACGTCTACGGGTATACGGAGCTGGTCCATTCGCGAATGTTCTCTTCGGTCTTGTTTGCTTCAGCATTCTGCTCCTTGTGCTCGTACCTAAGCCCGGAGTTTACGTGTATGCAACGGCAAAAAATGGGCCCTCTGCAAATATCCTACAGCCTGGCGATCGCCTGCTTGAAATTGATAATGGCATCGACAACGTTGTGGTTAGTAAAATCGTAATAGGGAGTTACGAAAACTTTCACAACTTTATGGAAAACATTCGAGAGAATGATAATCTAATCATTTTAATTGAGAGAAACGGCAAAAAAGAAAACTTTCTCATCACGGTTACACAGCATCCCGAAAATGAAAACAGGGGGTACATGGGGGTCATGTTGACGTATGCGCGCGGCGCCGCGTGGTATTTTGTGGATCCATTGTTTGAGATTTTTTACGACAGGCAGTATACATCCAACCCATATTCCCATGATGTGCGCATACCGTGGGAATTAATTGACTTGCTAAGGTGGGTGATGTTCCTCCAACTGGGTATCGGGATATTTAACCTCTTACCCCTCGGCCCTCTCGATGGAGGCCAAATAGTTCAGGGTGTGGTCGAGCGAGCGAGCTCCAAGCGAACGGCAAAGCGTGTGGGCTATGCGCTATCATTCATCGTGCTGGCGTTGCTTATCGTTAACTTCATGCCCATGTTTGGATGATGAAATGGCCGGCATCAAAGTTACCGTAAGGGAAATTGGAAAGAGACACAAACGCGAAGTTCGACTCGGCCCCCACGCCACCATTGCTGACCTGCTCCAGAAGCTAGGCCACAATCGAGAGACCATCGTCGTGAGGCGCGATGGGAAGATAGTGGCCGAGGAGGAACGCCTCTCCAATGGTGACCTCATCGAGATCTTGCCCATCGTCACAGGTGGTTAAGTGCTTAAGTGTACTTTTTGTGGACGGCGCGCGGCTTACAACCGCCGCTATGCGGGCGTGTTTCTCTGCGACCGGTGCTTGATCAAAAGCGTTGAAAAGCGCTTCCGGCGCGCGATCGCTGGACACCGGATGATCTCTCCGAGGGGGCGGGTCGCGGTAGCGGTTTCCGGGGGAAAGGATAGCGTCGCCCTCATGCATCTGCTTGCCGGGTATGGTAAGCAGAAAAATTGTGAACTCGTTGCGATAACGATTGACGAGGGCATAAAGAGATACCGCGATCGGAGCGTGCTTGCGGCTCAAAAAAATGCGAAATCGTTGGGCGTCGAGCACGTGGTCGTGAGCTTCAAGCGGGCTTTCGGTGCAACGCTTGACCAAATGGTAAAACTGGCGAAACGTGGAAAAACTGGATTGAACCCCTGCACCTACTGCG
>CAZNRG010000015.1:0-16998 GCA_964575725.1 Hadarchaeota archaeon (SeqCode) | reverse complement strand
GTGTCCTAAATAGGACATGCGATATTTAGGCCTTTGTTGATGGGACGATGGAATTTTAAAGGCCGCGTCCGAGAGGAGTTGGGAGATCGGTGATTCTCACATTTGAACAGGAGAAGGCGATTATTCACATGTTATTACAGAAGCTCGGCGTGAACGAGGAGGCGGCAGGTGCCACCTCAGAGGTGCTGGCTGAAGGTGACCTACGCGGCTTTGCATCCCACGGTCTACTTCGCCTGCCCTACATCATGCACGCGCTCAAGCGTGGCACGATTATCGCGAACGCTGAGGTAAAAGTCGTCAGAGAAACCCCAGCGACCGCGCTCATCGACGGTGGCCACGGCCTAGGCCACCATGTCGCCACGCGCGCAATGCGGTTAGCAATCGAGAAGGCAAAGAAGCAAGGTATTGGTGCGGTAGGAGTTCACAACACGAATCACTTTGGAATAGCTGGTTACTACGCGGAGATGGCTATGCGCGAGGGCTTGGTCGGCATCGTGACCACGACGACCGATGCTCTCGTTCACCCGTGGGGAGGTGTGGAGCCGTTACTTGGCACAAACGCTTTAGCCATCGGCATCCCCTCCAAACCACAACCAATCTTGCTCGACATGGCGATGAGTGTCGCGGCGCGGGGGAAGCTCGTCAAAGCTATGAAGGAGGGGGAGTCCATCCCTGAAAGTTGGGCGATTGATTCAAAAGGGCGACCAACTACAGACCCAAAGAAGGGTTTGGAGGGTGCCCTCAGCCCCTTTGGCGGGGTTAAGGGCTACGGGCTTGCGCTCGTGCTCGAGGTGTTGGCGGGACCACTGGCGGGCGCAGCAGCTGGCAAAGAAGTCGTCGGCACGCTCGAACCAGTGGATGGATTTTCCACCAAGGGTGACTTTATGATCGCAATTGACCCAGAGGCATTTGGGTCAGCTGACGAGTTCAAAGCGCGCGTTCAGCGCTTCGTGACTCAGCTTAAAGAATCACGCAAGGCTCCAGGTGTTAAAGAAATTTTAGTGCCAGGAGAACCCGAGTTTCGAATCCGTGAGAGGAGGTTTCACGAAGGGATCCCAATCGCAGATGAAGTTTGGGCTGAGCTCGAGCAGCTGGCGAAGGAGCTGGGCGTTGATATCAAAAGTCTAAAAGGATGACTAATTTCGTTTTAAATAAGCGACGAGTTCACGTGAGATTAGTGGCTTTTCCTTGACGAGCGGAAACGCGTAGGGCAAGAATGTCGAGTACACCTCGCTGATTTGAATTTTGAGTCCACGCTGTACGGATACTCCCTCAAGCCGTTTACCCTCGAGCACTTGCTTGGCCACGTAAGCAGCGCCATCTATCGCGAACTGGTGCTTCCCCAGATTCCGCGCGAGTGCTCCCGGTAGCGATTTCGTCAGCAATTTTTTAGTTCGCCCGAGTGGAGGCTCCTCCCCTAAAATGCCCCCCACGACCACAGCTTTTCTGTTTTGTACATCGGTTGGGGATAACTTTTTTCTTGCGCGGGGATCGAGCACGATGAGTTCCCGCTGTTTAAACAGCTCACAGGCCCGCTTGCGTTCGACGCGCGCTACCCCAGCAAGTTTACGAAACTCGTTTTTCCTTTTCACATTGGTTATGAGCAGCTCCTTTCGCCCGACGATCCGCGCTGCGTGCGAGTACTCGATGCGCAGCCACTCGCTGAGCTTCGGCTCCAAATGCTCGATGACGAAGAGCATGGGTCCGACCTAAAGCCTTCGCAGCACGGCTTCTGCTGCAATCACCAGGGGCTCGATGCAGTCGTTAACAGGCGGGGCGTAACAGTACTCGATGCGTGCAAGCTCGTCCACGGTCACGCCGTGTGTTATCGCGAACGCCAGCATATTTGCCCGCTCGGCAGCCCCATCGCCTATGATCTGCCCGCCCATGACTTTCCGCTCTTCGGGTTCGACGACCAACTTTACTATGATGGGTTCAGCCCCTGGGTAGAAGAAGGGTTTGCTAAGGGTTCGAATCCGTCCCGCAACGGTTTTGATTCCGGCCTCCTGGGCAGCGTACATGGTTAGCCCGGTCGATGCGATCTCCAACCCATACGCGGATGAGACAACTGTGTTGAGTACCCCCGGGAAGACCTCGTCACCGCCAGCGGCATTCGTGCCCGCCACCTTCCCCATTCGGATTGCAGTGGTCGCAAGCTGGCTCCGGATTGGGCGCTTGGTGAAGAAGCAGTGGGTCTCGGCGCAGTCGCCAGCAGCGTAGACATCGGGGGCGCTCGTCCGGAGGTGGTCGTCCACCTTGATCAGCTTGGTGGCCCCGAAATCAATTCCGGCATCTCGCGCCAGCTCCACATCTGGTTTAACCCCTACTGCCAAGACCACGAGATCGGCCGGGATCTCGCGATCTTCTAGGACCACAGAGC
Organism: Hadarchaeota archaeon (SeqCode); assembly: GCA_964575725.1. Classification (GTDB taxonomy): domain Archaea; phylum Hadarchaeota; class Hadarchaeia; order Hadarchaeales; family Hadarchaeaceae; genus DG-33. The sequence continues at coordinate 14,618 of CAZNRG010000015.1, read as the reverse complement.
TCACCTTTTTGTCTCCCTTGAACTCCTTCACGGGCTTGCAGCAGAGGGTGGTAATATCTACCTGATGGAGCCGATCCATCACAGCATCCGACATATCGGGGTCGAGCATCCCCATGAGTACGCTGGGCTGCATCTCAACAAGTGTGGTCTTGAGCCCGCGCTCCCTCAAAGCGCTGGCCGCCTCGATACCCACCGGGCCCGCCCCCACGACGACAGCCTTGTTCACCCGAGGCAAGGCGGCAAGGATTTCCTCCCCATCACGCATCGTCCGGAGGGTGAAGATGTTCCCGAGTTCAACGCCCGGGATAGGGGGTCTGAGCGGCAGGCTCCCGGTAGCAAGGACTAGCGAGTCGTACGGTATCTTCTCCTTCCGGAGCGTTTTTCGGTCTTGTATGTCCACAGTTTTCTCCCCAACGTCGAGCGCTTTTGCCTCTACCCCGATGTGTACCTCAGCCCCCGGTAGCTTGGGCGCTGCTTCAACCAATTGGCGGATGTGGGTAACATCGCCGCCGATAGCGAACGGTAGGCCACAGGGGTGGTAAGTTGCGTACACGCGTCGCTCGATGACCGTAACTTTTGCTTCCCGATCCACCATGCGGGCGGTGGCAGCCGCGGTGAGCCCAGCGGACTGGAAACCTATAATGACGATTCGCTTCATGTTTGGCCTCGCTCAAGCTTGGTAATCTGTTTCGCGCGGATTAAAGCTTCGATTGCTGGTAAAGGTTCACCCGAAAGGAAGCTGATGCATGCCCCACCGCCCGTGCTGACGTGCTTGATTTGCTCGGCGACCCCAGCGGCCTTGGCAACCGCTACCATGTGCCCGCCCCCGATGATGGTGAACGCCTGCGAGCCAGCCATCGCCTTGATCAATTCAAAGGTGCCGCGCCCAAACCCGCTTCGCTCGGTGACGCCAAGCGGACCATTTGCGACGACGGTTTTTGCACCCGCGATGAGTTTTGCATATTCCTCCACGGTCTTGGGTCCGATGTCGCAGATCGTAAACTCGGTCGGTAACTCCTCAAGCGAGAGTTCCTTGGGTTGCCCTTGGGCATCGACGACGAGGTCCAAAGGCACTTTTATTTTTTCGCCATGATCATGGAGTAAGCGTTTGGCTCGATCGATCTCCTTTTTCAAACCCTTTGCTATGAGTAGCTCAAGATTTGGCTTGCCGAGATCCCGCCCGGAAGCCACAAGAAAAACGTGTCCAACCAAGCCGCCCGTGAGCACGAAGTCCGCCGCCCCCCTGCCGAGCACGTTTTCGATTATGTCGATGGAGTCGTCAATCTTCACACCCCCCAACACGTAAACGCATGGGTGCTCGGGCGAAAGTACACGACTCAGTGAATTGAGCTCGCGCTCCATCAACCGTCCAGCGTAGCTCGGGAGCAAGGTGCTGAAACCAACTAGCGAGGGGCTCGAGCGGTGAGCAGCCCCGAAGGCATCGTTCACGTAGAGGTGGGCGAGTGGGGCAAACATACGCACGAAATGGGTCTTCGCTTGCTCCTCGGGGGGACGATTAAGATTCTCCTCAGCGCACAGGCGAATGTTGTCAAGAAGCATGATTTCGCCCGGGCGCATGAGCTTGACGTTGCTTTTCACAAATGGTCCAAAGACATCGGCGAGGTAGGTGACTCTTAGCCCTACCGCCTCGGTTAGTTTCTTTGCATGTTTTTCGAGCGTGGTGAAATCCTCGTCGCCGGGCCTGCCTTGGTGGGCCAGCACAACGACTTTTGCCCCTTTGTGGGCGAGTTCCCGAAGGGTGGGCGCGCATTCCTTGATTCTCGTATCGTCGAGGATTTCTCCGGTCTTTGGGTCGATGGGTGAGTTTATGTCAACCCGCACAAGCACGGTCTTGCCCTTGACATTAGCCTCGTTGAGCGTCGGGAACTCCAACTCGCGCACCTCATCTGGATATGCCGAGAGCTTCATCAGTCTTGCGGATAGAGCGCACGGGGTCGCGTTCGAGTTCGGTCATCGCCCGAATGGCATCGATGTTTTCAGGGACGACGATGGATTCGTTGTGCACTTGGTAGACGAGGTAAAGTTCGTTTCCCTCGACGGACGCGATGTCTTCCCATAGAGCAACTTCCCACATGTCAGCGCGTGGCCTACCGAGATCGCGCATCAACTCGATCACGCTGTTCAGCCCCTGTATGCCATCAGCAGCGCGGACGAGCAGTATGCGCGGTGTTTTTCGCAAAGTTTTGATTACCGCTTCAACATTTGCGCGTTTTGAAAGCTCCACCATCGCGAAGTGGAGGTGGCTCAAGTTGTAGGGCCCCTTTGCAGCTAGGGTGACCACGTTCAGGTCCGGCAGCACCGTCTGTGCGTCGGGCCCTTGGTGGCTGGGCACGTGGGTTTCAGGGACCGCGGTGTTGATGATGCCGCTTTTGTGGCTCTCCCAAGGGTCGGTCGCGCGTCTGAAAAGCACCGCTCGGGCCCGCTTGATTCCATGGGCCTGCTTGACAGCCCCGAGCACGCGACAGAGCCCAGTGGTGTTGCAAGACACAATTCGAACAAAGTCCTTGCCGAGGGCCTGTTTGTAATTGCACTGCGCAACGAACGAAGCTTGAACGAGTTCGTGTTTTTCGCCACCCTGAAAGATCGCCTTCACGCCCGCCCCCTCGTAAAGGGCCTTGTTCTTCGCGCCAATCCCTTTGGGCGTAGCGTCGACGATTATGTCAACCTTCTTCAGCAAATCGTCCAAAGTCCCGACAACTTTGATACCAGCTTTTCGCATCTCGGGCGCGGCTTCCTCGACCGAAGCGTAAATCGGGTAACCCCTCTTTACGGCAACTTGAACGCGATAGTCCGAAGCCACGTCGGAAATTCCAACGAGTTCCATATCACGCTGGAGCGAAACCGCGTCAGCAACTCGCTTTCCAATGACACCATATCCATTTACTCCAACCTTAACTTTGGCCATATCAAACCCCCTTTCTTTTGATGATGGCAGCCCGATGGTATAAAAACTTTTTAGTGCGCGTGATGGCGGGATTTGGGCAATGGTTGTCTCATTTTTTAGACACTTCACAATTTTGAGAAAGCTTAAAAGCGGGCGGGTTTCGTTCTAATTGGGGACAAGTTTGGGTAGGGAGACCACAATCGAACTCTTGGTCTTGCTGGCCAAGAAGGGAGCACATCTCGATGACCTGAAACTTTCGTTGAGTTGGCTTGCGAATCAACTAAATGCTTCACGACAGACCGCAGCGCGGCGGCTCCTTGAACTTGAGAACCAGGGGCTGATCAAACGAGCGCTGGGCCCCCGCGGTCAGAGCGTGCGCATAACGCCGGCGGGCTTGGCAGCTTTGCGCCTGATGCATCGGGAACTCGAGGCGATTTTTGGATTGAAACCGCGTTCGTTCAAGTTAACCGGTCGGGTGACTTCGGGCGTGGGCGAGGGTAGTTATTACATGAGCAAGCGGGGCTATCGTGAGCAGTTCGAACGCGAGCTCGGTTTCGATCCCTACCCGGGGACGCTCGATATCAAGCTTGACGAGGCATCGCTCGAGTTTAAGGCGGTGCTCATGCAGCTCCCCGGCAGGCAGGTCGAGGGCTTTAGGACTAGCGAGCGAACCTTTGGGCCAGTGAAATTCTTCCCGGCCAAGTTGAGGAATAAAAAAGCTGCCCTGATTTTGCCGCTCCGGGGCCACTACGCTGACATCGTTGAGCTCATAGCACCTAAGAAATTGCGTGAGAGCTTGAAGATTAAGGACGGCGATGTTGTTCAGGTGGAGGTGATGGTCTGAGCATCAATCGTGCGCTCGAAGCACTCCGCGCGGGCAACTTTGTGCTCGTGCATGACGCACCGGGCCGCGAGAACGAGGTCGACATGGTCATCGCCGCGGAGTCGGTTGGGCCAAAGCACGTTGCGACCATGCGACGGGATGCGGGCGGGCTCATATGTGTCGCCCTCCACTCGAAGATCGCGGATAACTTCGGCCTCCCTTATTTAACCGAGGTCTACGAGCGGGCATCGTCCCGCTTTAACGTCCTACTGTCTACCCGCCCCGATGACCTCCCCTACGACGAGCGCTCGGCCTTCTCGCTTGCGGTCAATCATCGCCGCACCTTCACGGGCATAACCGACGTTGATCGAGCGCTAACCATCCAAGAGCTGGGCAAACTCGGGACCAAGGCGCTGAATGGGCCGATGGAGGAGGAATTCGGGCGCAACTTCCGCAGCCCGGGACACGTGCCACTCCTTCGCGCCGCTGGCGATCTACTGGCTGAGCGCAGGGGGCACACTGAGCTTGTAGTCGCGTTGGCCGGGCTAGCCGGTATCGTCCCAGCGGTAGCCGTTTGCGAAATGCTCGATGCAGATACAGGCAAGGCCCTCAGCTTGGCGGCGGCGAGCGCGTATGCGGGCGAGAGGGGTCTGCCGTTTCTGAGCGGAGAGGAAATTGTGCGAGCGCACGGGAGGAAATAAAATGCGTCGCGTTGGCATCGTCGACACAACCTTTGCGCGCTACGACATGGCTCACGCAGCCGTGGACGAGCTCAAGCAGCTTTGCAGCGTGAAATTCGCACGCCGTACCGTGCCTGGCATCAAGGACTTGCCCGCCGAGGTGAAGCGATTGCTCGAGGAGGGCTGCGATCTCGTGATGGCGTTCGGCATGCCCGGGGCTGCGCCCATCGACAAGCAATGCGCCCACGAGGCCTCGCTCGGCTTGATTTGGGCCCAGCTGCTCACGAACAAGCATGTGATCGAGGTTTTCGTGTTCGAGGATGAGGCCCCCAGCGAGAAGGAACTGGCGGAACTCGCAGACAAGCGCGGCCGTGAGCACGCCCGAAATGTCTACCGCTTGCTATTCAAACCGGAGGAGTTAACGAAACTGGCTGGCACGGGGCAGCGAGAGGGAGGCCCCGATGTCGGATCGCTGAGGAGGTGAGAAATTGGTAAAGTTAGGAATTTGCGTCAGTGAATTTCATTGGGACGTTACTGGTAGCATGCTGGAGTTTGCACGGAGCCACGCGAAGTTTTTGGAAGCGGAGATAGCCGCGGAAATCTTGGTACCAGGCGTTTACGAGCTACCGCTGGCGGCGAAGAAATTAGCTGAGCGTGAGGACATCGATGCGGTGGTTGCACTCGGCGCGGTAATCGAAGGCGAGACGCAGCACGATGAGTTAGTGATGCAGCACGCAGCACGAAAATTAATAGATCTCGGGGTACAATACGATAAACCAGTGGCACTTGGAATCTCTGGACCAGGCATGAGTCGCGTGCAGGCACTGGAGCGAGTGAACGAGTACGCCCGACGCGCGGTCGAGGCTGCGGTCAAGATGGTCAAGCGACTGGAGAAGGTGTGAGGTTGCGCGCGGAAGATGTGGGTATAATGGCGTTGGGGTCGCACGAGGAGAGGCACGGGGCAGCCCTCCCCCCTGACACTGACGCCAAGCTGGCCTCCCATGTGGCGCAGGAGGCGGCAAAGCGAGCCGGGGCGAAGTTCATAGGGGTGCTCTACTCCTCTTACGAGCTTCCGGGGATAGACACCGGCGAGCATCAGAGCCTCGAGCAGGTCTTGGGCGAGCTTCGCACGGCCCTGCTCAACGCGAAGCGAGCGCTCAGGATCAAGGCGGCAGTGCTGGTCAACGGCCATGGTGGCAATGAACCCCTGCGCGAGCGGCTTCCCGCCCTCGAGGCAGAGCTGGGTATGCGCTTGGTCTTCAACAACACCATAATTGATTTAGAAGGCCCACACGCTGCGACGGGGGAGCTCAGCATGGGGGTGACAGTGGGGATAGTAGATTCTTCGAAGATGGTTGATCAAGCGGACTTCGCGCGGCACCCCGAAGTTGGTTTTGTCGGGATTCGCGAGGCAAGGCGACGTTACGATTGGGCCGAGCGACAGGCACGGGAAATTGAGAAACTGGGGGTCCGGGCCGATAAATTTTTGGGCGAGAAACTCTTAGAGTGCGCGATTATTGATGCAATGAACGATGTGCGGGAGCTGGCTGCAACTTGATCATTTGAGATGTTTGAGTTCCTTTCCTGTTTCAAGCAAAGCCCAAGCCCAGACCAAGCACTCGAAGCTCTTAACGAGATCCCCCCCCGTTTAGGAAGTGTTCGGAATCCCTTCGATAAGCCTTGATGTTCGAGAGCATTTTTCTGCCTCGTTCATCGATGGCGTTTGTCGTAGGGAGGGCGTTATCGAGTTTGGCAGTCCACTTTTTGATCTCCTCGGTCAATTCACTTTCCAAAGTCACTTGATCGCATCCTCTGGAGCTCCGGCAAATACGCGGAGCGCTTCCGCCTCAATGAAATGCAGCTTGCCCGGCACGATCAGCACGTGCGGCGGCGACCCAAAATCAAACTTCTGAAGCCCCCCCACTTTACCGGCTTTGACGATTACATCATCCGAGCCAGCTCGCGCCACGATGGCCACAAGCGTGTCTGGGGTGAAGGCTTGCTTTTGGATTTTTTCCTCAAGCTCGAGCATGATTTTGATTGCCTCGTTCGCCGTCATCGTCTTGCCCTCCTCGGCACGGATATCCAGGAGCAGCAGGGTGTGCAGCCCCCGCCCGCGGTTTTCGGCGAGTACCTCATAAGGTCTCGTCGATGGGTTGTCTGGGAAAGGCACGGTTGCGGGCGGGCCGAACTTGTAGCTTTGGAGCCCCACGAGCCCAGGGGCGGCCGAGGCGATAGATGCCGCGGGGATGACTTTGGTCTCGATACCCGCCTTTGCGGCGCGAAGGCGGAGGTCGATGTGCGTGGTCGCCACCATTGGGTCTCCGGGGACCAAGAATGCTACCCTCTCTTTCACCGCCGCCTCTAAAATTTCCTCTGGACTCCCCTCCACCACCTCACGCCCGACGATTTTGATTGGCTTTCCGACCTCTCGCTCCAGCTGCTTCATATCCAATTCGGGCATCAAACTCGTGTAGAGTTCGGCGTAAACTGTGTCGGCCCTCTGCGCCTCGCGTAGCCCTCGAAGTGGCATCCCCTCGCCGTGCAGGCCGAGCCCAATGAAGACCAGCATAGTATCATATAGTTTCGGAAGTTTTCCAGAATATCAGTTTCGGTTCCCTGCCGAGATAAGAAAACGGCACTTGAATTTTAGCTTTTAAATAGAAATACATCATCTGGCGGGCCAGACTCCGAGTTCCATAATTATAAAAAATCATAAATGTAAGGAGTTCCATAATTAAATTGGTGGTGAAAGAATGCCGGTTGCGAATACCCCTGAAAATAAAGCGAAATGCCAGTGTATGAAATGTCCGAGTTTTGCTGGCCCTCCCGCGTTCTACTGCGCGATGGGCAAGGCTGAGAAACCTGTCGAGAAAAAAGGCTGCGTATGTATGACATGCGCAGTATGGAAAGAGGGCAAACTTTCTGGAGGATATTTCTGCGAATCGGGGAAGGCACCATAAGTTAGTCGTGCCTATCCCTTTTTCTTTTCTTTTAGCCTCAGTGCGAGCGCATAGGTGTTTTCCACAAGATCTTTTATCGAGTTCTCAAGTGCTTCGTTTTCCTTCATGCGCTTTAAATCCTGATCAGTCAGCTCATCGCTGGGGCCGACGAAGTAGCAAATAGCGTTAGCCGGGAGGTGGAAGCCCATAAAATTCAGCGTGGACATTAAAGTTCCCGCTGACCTTTGATATCCATCCTCATGACCTATTATCACGACCCCGGCTACTTTATCCCCTAACATTTTCACCCCGAAGACACTATCCATGTTTTCGATGCAGTTCATTCGCTCGATCAGACATTGCATGAGGGCACAGTAGTTGCCCCATCGGATTGGAGTGGCGAATATCACGATGTCCGACCTGAAAATTGCTTCGTACACCTGCAGCAGCTGATCGCTGGGCTCCTCCGCCATACGCCTGCAGGGATAGTAACATTCTCTTGGTCCGAGCGAGTAATGGCCTCCGCAGTGAAATATTCTGAGTTCGTTTAAGTCGATTAATCTGGTTTCTGCACCTTTCTTTTGGAGCTGGTCGAGGGCTCTTTTCAAGATCGTCTTGCTGTTGCTCTCGCCAGCCAGCTTGATTCTAGGAGAAGTTGAAATACCCAAAGCTTTTATTTTCACTTTTGAGTCATTCAAGATATCGCCAAAATTACTCGAATTTCGAGCTTTAAAACAATGGGGCGCGTCGCTTCGGGCTTTTAAGCTCCAGATTTTCGGCCGTCAAGTCGTTAACAAACCTGCTATTCTGTAACATTATCGAATAGTATCGTAAACACTTAATTTGGGCAGGCGATATATCCGTTCGGGGCCCGTGGCTCAGTCTGGTTAGAGCAGCCGATCCTCGGGGAGCTGAAGCTCTTAACCGGCAGGGCGAGGGTTCGAATCCCTCCGGGCCCGCCATTCAAGGACCAAAAAACTCCCCATTATAAAACGTTGAGAAACGATAATGCACCGAGTCGAATGACATGGGAAACCCTATTAGATCAATACACGGCAATCATCGACCGCAAGGTGAAGGGGCACTTTGAATCGCTGAAGGCAAAGGCAGCGAAATACCACCCATTCATACTGAAGACCTATGAAAACCTTGAGGAATACGTGCTCAGAAAGGGAAAGAGGCTGGCTTCGTGCAGCACCCTCTTGGCCTACAAGGGCTATACGGGCGAGGTGGACGAGAAAATCCTCAACGTTTGTGTGGGCATAGAGCTCTACAGGCATTGCATCCTCCTCCACGACGACTTGGTCGATGGGGATGAGGTCAGAAGGGGCGGGAAATCCTTCCACAAGCTCTTTTCGGAGGGCCACGATTCGAAGTTTGGGGAAGGCGTTGCAGTCTTCATGGGCGATGCATCGTATGCGCTCTCGCTCGACGCCATCTTGAACTCGGGATTCAGCGGGGAGGTGCTGCATCGGGCGGTTGAACTGCTTGCCGAGGATTATCGCGGGGTGAACGAAAGCCAAGTCATCGATCTACTCTTCGAGCACAAGGAGCCGGATGTCGATGAATGGCACGTCATGGCATCTAGGAGGGCGGCGTCTTTGTTCAGGGCCACGATTTTGACGGGCGCTATTCTGGCTGGTGCTCCAGAGGATGATCTGCAGGCTTTGGAGGAGGCCGCGACGAATATCGGCTATGCATTCGACATCCAAGACGATATCATAGACACTTTCGCAACCGAGCAGCAGTACGGCCGGCCACCGGGGGGAGATATCGCGAGAGGCAAGAAACCCCTTCACTTGATATACGCGCTTCGACTAGCGGGATCTAATGAGCTGAAGGTGATCAAGAGCATACTCGGAAGGGGCAAGATAACCTCAAATGATCTAGAAACGATGCGTGAGGTGATAAGAAAAACAGGGGCACTGGATGCCGCAAAGGAGGAGTCCTTGAAACACGCGAAGAAGGCAAAGGAGTTGATTAAGCAAACGCGAGTGGGGGAAGAAAGCAAGGAATTCTTCAACTCTTTCATCGATTACATCACCCAAAGCCTAGACTGGTACAAGTAGGTAATATTTACGCGTACTTGCTGAGGCCAAGTTCCTTGAGTTTTTTGGGTGTCGGCTTGCCGTCCTTCCAGCCGCGCAGGGCGTAGTACTCATCCAGCATCGCCCCCAGCTTGACCACGTGGCCCTTGGATGGGCCCTCCGGCATCGGCTCCTTCAACAAACGTTTGGGCAGCGTGTCGTCCTTGCGGCCGAATCCCTCGCGGTTGATGAAAAGCCGCTCGAGGGTGTAGATACGATCACCCGCTTTCAAAAGTTCCTCAGGCGACCAGTTCCACCCGGTTATCGCGTTGAGCATCTCCACAATCTCAGGCGTCCAGATGGCGAAGGTCGCAAATTTACAAAAGACGGCTGAGTCGCAGATGGCAAAGAGGTCTTGGAGTTGCTTTACCCACTGCGCCTTCCCCGCGGTGGCGAAGCGGTCGAGTTGTTCTGGCACGCCGAAGATTTCCGGGCCAATCATGTAAGCTCGCAGATGGCAGCCCCCGCGATTTGAGGTCGCGTACGCCAGCCCGTGTCCCTGAGCACCCCGCGGGTCGTAGGCCGGTAACTCGAGTCCCTTCACGTGCATGGCCAGCTCGGGGGCGCCGTATTTCTCCGCGAGGCGCTTCGCTCCGAGCGCGATGTCGTTCCCGAATCCCAGGCGATAGGCCGTCTGCCAAGTGAGCTCGACGATCGCTTGTGGGTTGCCAAACTTCAGCTCGAGCCCGCCCAGCTTCTCCTTCGAGATCTTTCCGCGCTCGCTGAGCTCCATCGCGCAGCCCACGGTGTTGCCGTAGGAAATGGGGTCCATGCCCAGCTCGTCGCAGAGGTTGTTTGCTTTGGCGATGGCGTTCAAGTCATCGATGCCGCACTGCGCCCCCATCGCCCATATCGATTCATACTCGGGCCCCTCACCTTCGACTTGATAGGGCGCTTGGGTGACGCGGATCACGCGGCCGCATGCAATCGGGCACCCCCAGCATGCTTTGCTTTTCACCAATATCGTCTTCGCAAGGGTTTCGCCGCCGATTTTTTCAGCGGTCGGGAAAACGCCCGTCTGGAAGTTTCGAGTGGGAAAAAGCCCGTGCTCGTTGATGGAGCCGACCGTGATGGCCGTGCCGTAGGTGGGCAGGTTTTTCCCCGTGATCTCGCTTTCCTTCAGCATCTTCAACGCTTTTTGAACGGCCTCCTTGAGTTTCTTCTCGTCTGCGATGGGTGACTTCTTCTTCCCGCGCACCGCGATGGCTTTGAGGTTTTTTGATCCCATCACCGCCCCGGCAGCCGTTCTTCCAGCTGCGCGATGTTTGTCGTTGATGATGGCGGCGCACAATACGAGATTCTCCCCTGCGGGACCGATCGAGGCAATTTTGGCATCGGGGTCGCCAAGTTGCTTGCGGATACAGTTCTCAGTATCCCATGTTCCCCGCCCCCAGTAGCGTTTTGCGGGACGAAGTTCGGCTTCTCCCTCTCTGATCCACAAGTAAACAGGTTCGGAGGCTCGTTCCTCGATGATTATACCATCGTACCCCGCGAATCGAAGCTCCGGACCAAAGGTGCCACCGCAGTTGCTGTCCCCAATGCCTCCCGTCTGGGGCGATCTGGTGATCACATGAAACCTTCCGCTAGTGGGAAATGCTGTACCTGTAGCGGGGCCCGTCATAAAAAGCAGCTTGTTTTCGGGTCCAAGGGGGTCGGTGCCTGGTTTGAGCTCATCGATGAGGATTTTCACGCCCAAGCCACGACCTCCGATGAACAATTTGACTTCATCCTCGTCCACGAACTCGTCGCGCATCGAGCCAGAGGAGAGATCGGTACGCAAGAGTTTCAGCTTCAAACCACAGCCTCCTTGCGACAACCTATTGGTTCGGATTTAAGTAAGTTTTGGAGCAAAAAATTGAATTTAATTAATCAGCAAAACTACAAATCTAGTGGTAGCCCCGTGGGGTAGACCGGTAATCCCGGGCCAATTGGTCAATCCTTCGGGCCTTTGGAGCCCGAGACCCCGGTTCGAAATCGGTTCAGCCGACGAGGTTCCGGGCGGGGCTACCATTTCGTTTTAAATTACAGTAACGGCAGGTTGAACTTCATACGCAGAAGAAATCGTCCCACCCGTGCCCGTCAACATCAAATCGACGAGGGCGCCAAGGGTTGAGACCTTTTCCACATGGATGCCGGGGTAGTCTGGCAAGTGCCCTGACTGGTTCGAGGCGACAACGAAGAGGCTAAACCCACCCGCTTCCCGCACCGCTTCATATTTTGTCCCAATCTCTCCAACGGGTTTCAGCCTGCCCGTGGAATCGATGGAAGCGCTCACCACAGCATCCTGGAGCACCTCGTTGGCTCCGACATCCTCTTTGGCGCGGATGGTCGCGACGAGCGCCACAGCCATTGCCGCGCTGGCAGAGGGGCCGGCAAGCGTCGTTTCATCCGTGAGATTTTCTATGGAGACAATGATGTCGACCTGCCCCAAACTCCAACCCGTCTCACGCTCGGCAGCTTGCATGGCGTCTAAAAATGATTTTTGGGTATCCTCGTTTTCGTAGGGCGGCACATCTATCAGGAGGCGTCCCCCACCGGTCCTCAGCCCAACCTTCAGGGTTGCGAGCTTCCCTTGTCCCGTGCCTTTCTCGACCCCGACGATCGTGATGGAGCGAATGTAGTTCTCTTCCTCCGTAAGCTGGAGTGCAGGTGGCCCCCCAATCCAGGTGGAAATGAGCACGGCCCCGAGCAGCAACCCCAGCATGAACGAGGTCGCAAGGAGACCCGCTAAATAATACTTTTTCCTCGCCCTAGCCCTCCGGCGCGCCATTTGATCACATTAGTCTAATAAGGGTACAGCAAGCTCTTAAATGTGGGTCGGATGAATTTACGTGCAATCCCGAAACCCCAACTCATAGCCGACGCGGCGTTTGGCATAGCCCTGGCCGTGCTATATGTTGGCTTCAGCTTGGCTCTAAGGGAGATTCAGTCGGAGGTCAACGTTCTGTTTCTTGCAAGCTACGCGTTGCTCGGCCTCGGTGCCTTGATGTTTTACTTGGTTTTCGCGGCGAACTCGAAGCTCGCACTTTTGGTTCACACTTGGCTGTTTCCGCTGTTCTGCCTCCTCAACCTCTTCTTGAGGTGGGTGCCGAGCGTAATTGTTATTGGGGGGGTGCCGCTGGGAGGGGTCGATGTTAACACTTTTTCCGCCGGCATGCTCGTTTACGTTCTCCTACTGTTCGCGTTCTTCGTCGTCCAGTCCATCCTGCGCACGCGGATGGTCAGCCGAGTAGCAACTTTTTAACTTGGGCAAAAATTTGCTTGAAAATTTCACCAATTTATTGGTTTGCATCCACAAAAAGCGATTTTATTAGAAAGAGTGAATAATAGTTGGTAGCCCCGTGGGGTAGACCGGTAATCCCGGGCCAATTGGTCAATCCTGGCGGACATCGTTCAAGACCGCAATCTGGATCCGTCGACCCCGGTTCGAAATCGGTTCAGCCGACGAGGTTCCGGGCGGGGCTACCATCCCTAAATCTCAACAACAATCGCCGTGTTAGTATCGACGACGCCCTTGATTTTGTGGATCCCCTCCACGACCGTGCTAGTCAAAGTCGCCAAATCCTTTGCTTCGACGAACACAATGATGTCGTATGGGCCGGTGACCACATTCACCGATTTCACCCCTCGGAGTCTCTCGAGTTCCTTCGCGGCCTGTCTGACCTTGCCGATCGCGGCGGTTATCAAAATGTACGCTTGTACCAATCGCTCACCTCACCCACTCTTTTTCCACAGCGTTTAAAAATTTACCTAATACCCTCAGCCTGTGGACTCCTTGATGGTAAGTTTTTGCTTTAGGATGAGCTCAGCTGACCGAATGACAGAACCGCCGGCGCCTATGGCTCTAGCGATGTGCTCCTTCGGCACGTAGACGACGAGTCCCTCCCCCTGTTCCTCAACCTTGTCTATCGGAACGTTCAGCATTTGTTTCAGTTTTTCGAGCATCTGTGCTTCCACTTTCCCCGCTCCACGTGAAGTTTCCGCGACCTATTTAAAAGGTTTGCTAAACACCGACCCGGTATTCCACGCTTATCCTCCAACTTCCGGAGATGCCCTTGCTCAGCCGCTCGTAAATTCCCGGCACGTGCCCAGCGCCCACTACACAGGTCACTTTGCCGGTGCTCGCTGACAGAAGCATCGCCACTCTTGAGGCCATGTAGGCATCGCGCTCTTTTATCAGCACCTCGTAAGCGGTGGGCGAGACCCGCTTCAGCTCTTGAATTAAGTAAGTGACGATTTGCTCGTCGGTGACCCGCTCGAGCTCAATACGTTTTCCAAACGGAAGGAGGCCCAGCAGGAGCTCTGCGAACAACCTGAGCCGTTCCCGCCAAGGCATGCGATTGATGAGCCGTTGCAAGGTTATGTTGATGTCTTGGTCGATCAGCTCCACCCGTGCACCGATTTCGCGAGCGTGCCTGATCGCGACCAGCATTTCCTCCCCCGCCGGCATGCCCGTTTGGCGTGCGAACTTGCCCTGCACCATGTAAAGCAGACCGCTAAGGAGGGCTAGCTTCGGACCGGCGCGTAAGGCATCGAGCGCTCCCGGTCGCTTGCCCCTGTGGGTCAGCACGAAATATCGGGTCGGGCAGAGCTCAACGGCCACAACCTCAGGCCTCTCCCGAGCGATAACCTCCCTGACTTCTGTGGCACTCTTTGGCAACACATGTGCGACGCCTATTAGGAATAGGCGGTCATCGAGCTTTTTGAGCACCTTTGGCCCCTCCGACTCGGTAGGTAAGGAGAAGGTCGTTCCCGATTTTTTTGACGTTTAAAAGTTTGAGTTTTACCCCATCGCGAACTTCGGCGAATCCCGCACCCCCAACCAAAGGTTTCGCTTTCGAGCCACCCACTATTCGAGGCGCCACCGCCACGCGTAGCTCATCGACTAAACCTCGCTTGAGCATTCCCCAGTTGAGGGTCGACCCACCCTCGAGCAGGAGTTTGCGCACCCCCAGCTGGTGAAGTCGTTCGAGCAGCCCGCGCAGGTTCACCCCCCTATCGCCGACCACGATGACCTCAGCTCCAGTTGCACACAGTTCTTCAAGTTTTCGCTTGGGGGCCCGCTTGGACACTGCGATAATGGTCTTAGCTGAATCGTCAAGAACTCGGGCATCGGTCGGTGTCCTTGCTTCGCCATCGACAATCACGCGGGCAGGATTTTTCCCTCTCACCCGCCGGACC
>CAZNRG010000014.1:0-18754 GCA_964575725.1 Hadarchaeota archaeon (SeqCode) | reverse complement strand
CGCACCAGCTCGAGATAGGCAAGCAGCTGGGCGAGGCCTACCGCATCACCCGCCAAAAACAGCGCATCATGGGCACCTGCCCGAAGTGCGGCGGGAACCTAAAGATAGTGGTCTCGCGGGCCACCCACAAGCGCTTCGTTGGTTGCTCGAACTACCCGAAGTGCACTAACTCTTTCCCACTGCCCCAAGCCGGGATGATTATCTCGCTTGGCAAAACTTGCAAACAGTGCGGGGCACCAATGATCCAAGTGAACCGCATCGGGATGAGACCCTACCGGATGTGCCTCGACCCGAAGTGCCCGAGCAAGGCGGAGTGGGGCAAGAAGAAACGAGCAAAATCGAAGAAGCAGAAAAGTAGCTAGGATTTCGACTTCCCAGCCAAGCCGAAGTGCGCGAGCATTGCCTCGAGCTGGATCCGTTCGTTCGCCCCCTCGATGAGCCTGAAATCGAACTCGCCCACTCTGTCGATGAGCTCAACCTTTGTGCGCTCGGGCAGGTCGAGGTTGAAAACCTCGCGGTGAACCTGCCCCAAAATATCCTCACCTGCTAACCCCTGGCCGATGAGCAGATCGTAGAGCTTGTTCCGCGCCTCCTCGAATTTTCCCGCAATTGCAAGTTCGAGCATCTGTCGAACCTCCTCCGGGCGTGCCGCAGCGCTCACCTCGTAGATCGCCTTTTCATCCACCTTTCGTTTCAACGCGGCTGCAGTTTGGAGAACGTTGATCGCCCGCCGCATGTCGCCCTCGCTGACGTAGATTATCGCTTTGATCGCGTCAGTGGTTAGGGTGAGCTTCTCGCCACGGGCTATTCGCTTAAGCATTTGAGTGATATCCTTTTCCGCGAGGCGCTTGAACCTGAAGATTGCGCAGCGCGATTGGATTGGCTCGATTATGCGGCTCGAATAGTTGCAACCTAAAATAAATCGACAGGTGCGGGTATACATCTCCATGGTTCGCCGCAGCGCGTGCTGGGCGTCTGAGGTCAAAGCATCGGACTCGTCTAAGTAAACGATTTTGTACGGCGCATCTCCTATCGGACGCGTGCGTGCGTAGTCCTTCACCTTCGTTCGAATAGTGTCTATCCCTCGCTCATCCGACGCGTTGAGCTCCAAAAAATTTTGGCGCCACCCATCGCCGAAGAGCTCGTGCGCTATACAAAGTGCCGCGCAGGTCTTACCAACTCCTGGGGGGCCGGCAAATAAAAGATGGGGCAACGATTTTTTCTCAACAAACGTTTGAAGCCTGTTTACTATCCCCTGCTGCCCCACGATCTCCTCGAATTTCTGGGGACGATATTTCTCGACCCAAATTTCCTCTGCCTCAACCATCTACGCCCGCCTCAGCTTCTCCCGCATCAGCTTCTTCGAGGTTTTTCCGAATGACTCAAGCAAGCTATCGAGCACCTTGCCGACTACCTCCCGCTCGAACCTCCTGCGGGAAATTTTAACTTTATAAATGTACTTCAGCCCGCCCTTGCCTTTGCTCACGCTCGACGTCAGCAGGCCGCGCTTACGGAGCGAACCCATAATCACGTTGACCGTTGAGCGATTGACCGAGTGCTTGCTTTTAAGGCGAGTATAGATGGTGCGGGCGGTAGCACGTTTTTCCCTCCACATTATTTCCATAACCTCGGATTCAAGCGGGCTCAAGACGGTCCGCGGTCCCTCCCTGCGCGGCTTGTACTCGGTCCAGCTGAACAAACCAACCACCAAAAATCAATCGTGAATTGACTTGCCTGAATAAAAACTTTCGCCCGCGATATTTTTAGGTTCAAACTCAAACTAGGTTCGGGTTTCAAATGATTCAACCAGCCGCAAGAACATACGATGCGCGCAAATCCGAGCCGGAGATTCAGGCGTGGTGGCAGGCGAGCAACACTTACGAGAAGGTGCAACAGCTCCGCTCGAGCGCCCGCCCCTGGTACTTCCTCGACGGCCCCCCCTACGCGAGCGGAGCCATCCACCTGGGGACCGCTTGGAACAAGATAATCAAGGATGCCATCTTGCGCTACATGAGCATGCGCGGCTTCAACGTGCTCCGCCAACCGGGATGGGACTGCCACGGGTTGCCCATCGAGGTCAAAGTCGAGGAGAAGCTCGGCATCAAAACCAAAAAAGAAATCGAGCAGCGCGTGGGGGTCAAAAAATTCATCGAGCGGTGCAAGCAGTGGGCCCTCGACCATGTTGCTCTCATGACCAAGCAATTCAAGCGCTTGGGTGTCTGGATGGACTGGGATAACCCCTACGTCACTTTCACCAATGACTACATCGAGTCGGCTTGGTGGGCCCTGAAGCGCGCCTACGACCGAGGCCTCCTCCGGAAGGACCTGCGGGTGATCCACTGGTGCCCTCGCTGTGAGACCGCGCTCGCAGAGCACGAGGTTCGGGGGGAATACTACGACGTTAAAGATCCATCACTCTTCGCTCGATTCAAGCTCCGCGACCGACCAAACGAGTACCTGCTCATCTGGACCACGACGCCTTGGACCTTGCCCGCTGACATGGCTGTGTGCGTGCACCCCGAATACGCTTACGCGCGAGTCGCTGCAGGTAACGAAGTTTACATCCTCGCAGAGGCCCTCGTCGAAAAAGTCATGAAAGAGCTCGGAGTCAGCAAGTACCGAGTGCTCGGCTTGACTGGGGGAAGGGAACTCAAGGGTCTGCGCTACGAGCATCCACTGCTCGAGGAGGTGCCGAAGCAGAGCGGGTATGTTCAGCACCACCGAGTGATCTGCGGCGAACACGTAACGCTCGAAGAAGGCACGGGCTGCGTCCACACCGCCCCCGGGCATGGGGAGGAGGACTTCGTGATTGGGGCGCGCTACGGCCTGCCGGTGTTCAGTCCGGTTGGCCCTGACGGAAAGTTCACTCAAGACGCTGGAAAGTACAAGGGAATGTTCGTGAAGGACGCCGACCGTGTGATCCTCGATGACCTCCGCCGGAAGGGTGTGCTCATGAAGCGCGGCGTTATTACTCACTCCTACCCCCACTGCTGGCGCTGCCAAACCCCCCTCATCTTCCGCGCAACCGACCAGTGGTTCCTGCAAGTCAAGGGAATCAAGCCGAAGATCCTAGAGAAAAATGCCAAGCGTGTGCGATGGGTACCCGCGTGGGCTGCGACCCGCTACGTGAACGGGGTCGAGTCGGTGGGAGACTGGTGCATCTCCCGCCAGCGCTATTGGGGCATCCCACTGCCCATCTGGACGTGCCAACGATGTCGCGAAACAATTGTAGTCGGCAGCCTGGAAGAACTGAAAAGCGCGGCGAAAAAAACAATCGGCGAACTCGACCTGCATCGCCCAGACGTCGACAGGGTGACGCTGCGCTGCGGACGATGCGGGGCTGATGCCAAGCGGGTTCCCGATGTGCTCGATGTATGGTTCGACTCGGGAATCGCTTCATGGGCGAGCCTCGGTTACCCCCAGCAGCGCGAGCGATTCGAGCAGCTCTGGCCCAGTGAGTTCATAACTGAAGGCGAGGATCAAGTGACAAAGTGGTTCTACAGCCAGCAGGTGGTCTCGACCATCGCCTTCGACGAGATGCCCTACAAGGTTGTGTTGATGCATGGGTTCGCCCTCGACGAGCATGGACGGAAGATGTCAAAGTCGCTGGGAAACGTGGTGGACCCCCAAGAGATCATTAAAAAGTACGGGGCTGACGTGCTACGCTTCTACATGTTGTCGGCGAACTCTCCCTGGGAGGACCTCCGATTCAGCTGGAAGGGGGTAGAAATCGTCGCGCGGATGCTGAACGTGCTCTGGAACGTCCACGTGTTCGCCACCACCTACATGGCGCTCGACGAGTTCGACCCGAAAAAAATCGATCTGGGGCGGGTGCGCGAAAACTTCATGCCCGAGGACTCCTGGATGATCTCCCGCATAAACAGCGTGACGCGTGATGCTACAAAGGCGTTCCAAGAGTTTGACCTGCACCACGCCGCCCGAGCCCTCGCGTCGTTCGTACTTGAAGATCTCAGCCGGTGGTACGTGCGCCTCGTGCGCGAGCGCGTCTGGATCGAGCGTGACGACCCCCGAAAGCTCGCGGCCTACGTCGTGCTCTACCAAGCCCTCCACACTCTGGTCAGGCTACTCGCGCCGATAATGCCCCACGCGACCGAGGTGATGTACCGCGACTTGGTTAAGGCCGCTGATGCCGGGGCACCGGAAAGCGTGCACATACTTCCTTGGCCATCGGTTGACCGGGGAGCCATCGACGCCGGACTCGAGCGTGGCATGAGCATGGTGCGTGCTTTTGTCGAGGGGGGTGCAGCAGCTAGGCAGCAGGCGCAGTTGAAATTGCGGTGGCCAGTGAGCAAGGCCGTGATCCGGGCCTACTCGCAGGAAGCTAAATCCCACCTCCAAGGGCTTCAAAGCGTGCTCCAGAGTCAGTTGAACTGTAAGGAGCTAGTCCTGCTTGGGCCGGAGGAGCAAGCAGCCGAGTTCCGTCTCACTTGTAAACCCAACGCGCAGCGCCTGCGGGAAAGGTTTGGAGAGCTCTCGCAGCCCGTAATCGACGCGCTTCAAAGGATGGATGTCTTTCGCCTGCGCGCACAGCTACAACGCCACGGGTTTGTGGGGCTGCAGATCGGGGGGCAAAAAGTCAGCGTTTCACCCGAGGAGCTGAGCTTCGAGGAGGGGCTACCGGATGGTTTCGCAGCGGTTCCCACGGAGTTCGGCAGGATAGCAATCGACGCCCGAATGACGCCCGAGCTACAAGCGGAGTGCTTGGCGCGGGAGCTCGTCCGACGCCTGCAGACTATGCGCAAAGAGCTGGATCTCGCGATGGAGGAGCGGGTCGATGTGGTGGTGGGCCCGGAGGTAAACAAATACATCAAGCTCCTCGCCACCCAGCAAGCGTACATCTCGCGGGAGGTGAGGGTACGAAACCTCCGCATCTGCCGCGCGGCTGAGGTGAAAGGGGCGGGCTACGTTAAAGAGTGGAACGTGGACGGCGACCGCTTCAAGCTGCTCGTGAAGCGCCTGTCTACCTAGCAGGGTTTCTTTTTCTTCCGCTTCCCGCATGGCATTTTTTTCACCTTTTAGTTACAATTTCCCCCACGCGCCGAAGGACGGCTTTTTCGTACTCCGCCAGCAGGCCACGTCGGATGCGCTCGAGGCGCCTTATCTTGATAGCAAACTTGCGGACGAGCACGGCGGTCACCATCACGGGCGCCGCCAAGGCCGCCACGAGCAAGGAGGTCCAGACTGGTTGAACCGCCCCGAAAACTTCGGCGTTCATTATTATGATTGCGAAGAAAAAAGCAGAAAGACCGAAGACCCATGCTGCGAACCCAAACTTCAGCATGCTCTTTGCGTAGCTCCACTGGGTTTCATTCAAGTGACTGAGCTCGCGCTCGGCGACCTGGAGTTGCCGCTTTATGTCTGCAGATTTTTTGGGCGCTCTCCGCTTCTTGAGCATATCATCCTCTCTTTACACTACCACTAGAGAATTTATAACTACATCACTAAACTTAAAGGGGGCCTTGAATGCGTGGAACTTCCGAGCTTTCCGGCTTTTACAAGCTGAGCCCAGGGGAGAGGCTGAAAATCGTGCGGGAGTTAGTCGGGCTGAGCGAGGAGGACGTCAAGCTCCTTCGCAGGACCGGTGCGCTTGAACTCAAGCAAGCAAACCGCATGATCGAAAACGTGATCGGCACCACCGAGCTGCCTTTGGGCATAGCGACGAACTTTCTCATCAACGGCAGGGACTACCTCGTCCCCATGGTGCTTGAGGAGCCCTCAGTCGTTGCCGCAGCCTCGAACGCCGCGAAGATGGCCCGCCCACGCGGAGGTTTCTACACCGAAAGCACGCTGCCGGTAATGATAGGGCAGATTCAGCTCGTCGATATCAAAAACCCCGTAGAGGCGAGGAAGAAGATCCTCAAGGCTAAGGAGCAGATCTTAGCGAAGGCGAATAAACAAGACCCAATCCTCGTGAAGCTGGGGGGCGGCGCGCGCGACATCGAGGTGCGGGTGCTCACCACCCACCTCGGCCCAATTACAATCATTCATCTGTTAGTCGATGTGCGCGATGCGATGGGGGCAAACGTCATCAACACCATGTGTGAAGCGGTCACACCTCTGATCGAGGAGCTGACGGGAGGGCGGGTTTTTCTCCGGATAGTCTCAAACCTCGCCACCTACAGGTTGGCTCGCGCAAAAGCGGTCTTCATGAAAAAGGCGCTTGGGGGCGAAGAGGTGGTCGATGGGATCCTCCAAGCCTATGCCTTTGCTGCCGCCGATCCCTACCGCTGCACCACGCACAACAAGGGGGTGATGAACGGAATTATCGCGGTCGCATTGGCAACGGCGAACGACACCCGCGCCCTAGAATCTGGGGCCCACGCCTACGCTGCCATGGGCGGCACCTATAAGCCGCTGACCCATTGGGAGCGAACCGTCGACGGGGACCTCTTCGGGCGAATCGAGCTGCCCGTGGCTGTAGGGACAATCGGAGGGGCAACAGCGGTGCACCCGGTAGCCAAAGTGTGCAGGAAGATCTTAGGCGTGAAGTCGGCGCGCGAGCTAGGAGAGGTCATGGCGGCGGTCGGGCTGGCGCAGAATCTGGCGGCGATGCGGGCGCTCGCGACAGTCGGTATTCAAGCAGGCCATATGAAATTGCACGCCCGGAACATCGCCGCGACTGCTGGGGCAAAAGGCGAGTTAATAGATAAAGTCGCTGCACAATTGGTCAAGGAGAAGAAAGTCAGAGTTGATCGTGCAAAAGAAATCTTAGAAGAGTTAACCAAAGGAAAAGGATGAGTAAGAAAACACGTCTATGCGAGTTCGGCTTTTCGGTTAGGCCAAACCTTCGGCCCGCTATCCGTGATCCCGAACTGGCACAGCTCCTTGGAGTGATCCGACCTGCGCAGCTTTATCGCCCGCACGGCGTACTTGAGTGCCCCCCGCTTCGGCTCGATGTACCGCAGGGAGATGAACCCATCGACCGCATATTCTATAATCCCATCCCGGGTCTGGACAGGGTTCATGGGGTTGGCCTCGGCGGTGTAGACGGCCGTGGCACCGCTCTGTTTGACTAGGTGAGCGAGCTCGAATATCCGCTGACGCTTCTCGGAGTAATCGGTGAAAATCAGCTCGAAGATTGAAAGGGGGTCGACAAGCACCCGCTCCGCCCCGAAAAGGCGCAGCACCTTTGGGAACTCGTCGTGCAGGAGCTTTGTGGTCCCCCGCAGGTCGGTCGGGTCCATATTTATCACGACTAGACGGTGGTTCCGGAGGTAGGTCCCGAAGTCCCATCCGTAGTGAGCGGCGGTTTTGACCAGAGCCTCCTTGTCCTCCTCGAGGGTTATCACCACACACCTTTCGCCTCGCTTGAGCCCGTCCCAGATGAAGGCGAGGCCGAAGCTGGTTTTTCCCGCCCCCGGGGGCCCGAGGTAAAGGATCGAGTGGCCTCGGAGGATGCCGCCGTTTAGCAGGGAGTCTAGGCCCGGGACGCCCGTACTGACCCGTTCATCTTTCACTGCCCTTCTCATTTTTGTCATCCACGTATCTTCTCTATCGTGTCAATTTAAAAGTTTTGAAGTCCAATTTTTTGACAAATCTTTATAAAATTTTGAACAGAAAGCTTAGTCTTATTTAAACGAAACCCCTACAAGATTAATTAGAAAGACAAACAACATAGGAGAAATCATGGTTTAAAGTTGGGGCTGCAGGATGATGGAAACGCTCATCGGGATACTTCCAAGAAGGCCAAAAAGGGAGAAACCAAGCGAGAAAAAGCTCACGATTTCCAACATCGTGTTCTGCTCGGAAGAGCCAGGCGGTTACATGGACTATGTGGAGCAACCAGATGCAACTTACGCCCATAGTGACACGGTTTGGATTTACATGAACGTAAGGGGTACAGGGTACGGGCCCAACCCCGACGGAAGCAAGGAAATTTGGATTACCGAACACCTTACGGTAAAGGCTCCTGATGGGGGGGTTGTAGTTAGCAAAGAGGTTATCAATGAGCACAAAAATTTACCCAGGGGGTTGAATCCCGAGAAGCTATACTTCGCAAACTTCGTGGAGCTGCCTTCCAAACCAGCCGAAGGAAAATATCTAATCGAAATCGCTGCAAAAGACAAAATTTCCGGGAAAACGGCAGAGGCCTCAAGTAGCTTTGTTTTGAAAGTTAAGCCGAGGTAGGGTAGCCCACGGTTTACCCCAGTCGGCCAGTTGGGAAAAGCTTAAATTTCCCCCCAAGAAAAGCACAGGGGGGGCGATGAAAAAATGCGAAAAATCCCAGCTATTATAGGAGTAATTCTCCTTCTTCTCGGTCTACTCATAATTGCAGGGGGAGAAGCAAAAGCCTACACCACAGTCAAAGAGAAGTCGGGCAGTAAAACGCTTGAGGGTTCCCCAGGCATCCAGTGGTTGTACGACAACGTCAACCTCTCGGCTGGCGAGACGATGAAAGTTACAGTCACCTGCACGGAGCCCGGCGATCAAGTCTTTTTGGGTATTATGGCTCAGGACGTTTTCGGAGCTGGAGGACCGTGGGGAGAAAATCAGTTCTTGGCACACAGCCGCGGGCGAAACGTCTGGGTGAGTTTGGCCCCAACGGCTCCAACAGAGGGGACGTACTATTGGATAGTTCAGGGATACGAGAACTGGCCCATCCCGTTTAACTATAAAGTCGAGGTAACAACAGTTTATAAGATAACCCTATACCTCGGTGCGGGATTGAGTATCGTCGGCGCCATACTAATTGCGCTGAGTTTTCGCCGGCGTCACTAAGTAGTTCTACGCGTGACTCACTCCAAGCTGTAGCTGGTCAATTCCCTTTCCGCGTGGGTCTTGGTCGTCGCGGTTTGTCCTATAACAGTTACCATCGTTGTCGTATCAGATGTCGCCTTCACGAAATTCTTCACGGAGTCCGAATACCATCTGGTCTCAGTGACGGTCGTCGAGACTTGGGCTGTCAGCTCTTGGCCGCCTACCGTCACCTGCCCCGTGCCGCTCAGAAGCGTCGTGAACTCTATCTTGTAGGCTTGGAAAGCACCAGCGGGGACCGTCACAGTCTCCTTGGAAAGAACCTCAGCCCTTGTGGTCATCTGCAGGTCCATGGACTCGATCCCCCGCGAGTTGTCATAGCCGGAAGCCGCCCTGATATCTATCCATCTCTTCCTGATCTCCAGCGGAAACTCGATTGACAGGATGGGGCCTGCAGGGGTCATTTCACCCACCTTAGAATTTTCCAAAAAATCCTCGCTCCCTGCATCGTACCACCTATCGACCGCGATGTAGCGATAATTTAAAGAGTATTTCCCCGCGTTACCCCCCACATTGTCAGTGAGGACCGATCTGAAGACCCAGCATTCGCGGCCCAACCTAGGCTTTTTTTCGATGATGCTCTCGGTCCTCGTGAAAGCAGTGGCATTTTCGCTGTCGCCCCCAAGTATGGTTCCGCTCCATGTCCAAGTGTCGCCCACGGAAAAGGCTGGGGCAAACACCTGCCCTCTACTGGTAAGGATTAAGTAGGAAACTCCCCCGACCACAATGGCGGCTGCAATGATAACCACAACTGTCCACTTTTTTTGACGTATCCCCACTGTCCGAACTCCCTTGTCCGACTCTAAATCTTTCAACATAGATGACGTCCTTCTCAGTTAAAAATCCACACTTATCAAAATTCTCCTTGCATGAGGGGCTTGACTGGCCGGATGGTATGCTCAACGCTACCAATCCCTTTCAGCCCCCACATCCGCAGGAGTACGGCTCGCATGTCCCGCGTCTGTCTAATGACCTGTCTCATGGCGTACGCACAAAGCGCTGCGGGCACGACCAAACACAGAGTAAAAAGGATGATGAGAAAAGCAACCACCGTCACCACCACCCAGTGAGCGCATCCCAGGCAGAGCTGCCCCAGTCGCTGAGCGTGTCCACGGCTGAGCTGCCCACGTCGCAGAGCCCGCTTCCTATAGAGGTGAGCCCGCTCCAAGCGTAGCTACCAGCAGTGCTGAGCACGTCCCCAGCGGAGCTGGCAAAGCTGGTGATCCCATTCCAAGCGGAGCTGGCGGCACTGCTGACCGTGTTCCAAGCAGAGCTGCCCCAGTCGCTAAGCGTGTTCCATGCGGAGCTGGCAAAGCTGGTGATCCCGCTGTAAGCGGAGCTGGCAAAGCTGCTGACTGTATCCCAAGCGGAGCTGGCGGCGCTAATGATGGCATTGGCGGCATCACCTACGGCATCACAGGCCGCATCCCAAACATCACCAGCGACATCGACAACTGTATTAGCGATATCCGAAGCCACATCGACGACGGTATTAGCGATATCGACAACTACATCAGCGGCAGCCGAAGCCACGTTGACGACCGCGTCAGCGACGTCGCTAGCGGCATCACAGACTGTCGCCCAACCCCTCTCAATGGCTTCACCGATTGGAACCAGACCTTCCTCGTAGATCCACTTGCCGGCATCGCACACCGCTTCACCAACAGATACAAGAGCGTCCACGGCGTCCCCAATCGGAAGCGTTATTTGGAGGTCTATGTGGATCTCGCCCCCAATCCCCA
Organism: Hadarchaeota archaeon (SeqCode); assembly: GCA_964575725.1. Lineage (GTDB taxonomy): Archaea > Hadarchaeota > Hadarchaeia > Hadarchaeales > Hadarchaeaceae > DG-33. The sequence goes on along the minus strand of CAZNRG010000014.1, from coordinate 8,237 downwards.
AGTATGCTCCAATGTCTAACCCTACTGAGAGTTTTAGATTCCCATCCTCCCAAGTGGCGCCGAGATCTCCGCCGATCTCACCACCAAGCCCCACGCCCACACTGCCCCCTACATCCGCGTCAACGCCTACTATATCGTAACCGAATGCACTGAGGCTGGTGCTTAGACTAGCCTCTCCTGACGCACGTGCACCCACAAAGCCCCCGGCATCGAATCCCGTGTAGAACCCGTCAGCGCCCAGCTGGAACTCGCCTTCAACCTGACCTCCCGCCCCCGCACCGACCTCGCCGCGGGCTTCAAACTTGTTGGTGAGGGATAACTCACCGTAACTAAGGGTAATATCGCCCGTCACTTCGCCCTCGGCCTTCACCCCCACGAATCCCTCCGCATGGAATTGGCCCTCGAGGCCCCTCTGAGATATGGTCACATCGTAATCATACTCTGCCTCCAAGCCCGCCATGACCTCGCCTTTGGCCGTGATGTTGGCGGCATAATCTATGCCGTGGGTACTGCCGCTGAAGTGCTCCTCCGCGGATCCCTCATAGCCCCAGCCGATGAAAACGTCATCGCTGCCCTGAACGATCGAGTACTTTAGTACATCGCTGCCCTCTGGGGGCCCCACCTCGTCTCCCAGAGTGGTCAAGGTACCGGTCGAAGCGATGGGCTCTCCCTCGATGTATGGCAAAATGTTGAGCTCCTGAACTGGCGCGGCACCCAAAGTTCCAGCGCCCGTGCCATTGAGCCTATCCGCATAGAGTTGTTTTTCGAATTCGAGCTGTGATCGAGGATAGCACGGACGGAGCCCGCTCTCGAGAATCTGCCATTCACCGCTCGAGTAGCCCATCTTCCAGGGGTAGAGGTTTATCAAGAGGTAATTCATCACGCTGTTCGATAAATCAGTCCTGTCGGGCAGCCCTCCCACCACATGCCCGAGTTCATGCATGAGGATAGAGTCGAGGTTCCTGAGCGATATCTGGGTGAACGGGAGGGTGGCCCAATTCACGTCTATTACCGAACCCCTGGGGCCAAAGCTGAATCCCAGGTACTCTTTCCAGAACTCCCACCACGGGCCCTCCTTTATCCCCCTCGCGAGGAGTACCCATCTGAAGCCCTCGGGGAGGTCATGATGTCTTAGGTAGTACCAGTAGTAATAATCATTGGAGTTGAAATCTAAATTGACTTCCCCCGCGGGGATCACATCGTCATAGTACAGGTGTAGGTCAATCCCCCAGCTCCCGTCCGGATTTTGAATCAGCGCATCTTTGAAGGCATTTATCAGATCTCTGGTCTCCTTTTCGTCCAGAGTTCGGGCACCTTCCATCCTATCTATTTCCAAGAAGACGTCTCTTCGGAGCGCGTTTGCGGGGTAGCCCATGCGTCTGAGATTCTCCTCCAATTCATCGGAGATACCGTCCTTATCCGTGTCGATTCCTGCCCCGGCAGAAATCAGCCCTGAACCACTGGTCGCTTGCACGTGGTAGGTTCCAGGTGGCACAGCGTCCCAGACGAATCGGGCGGTATCATCCATAGTGCTGTCGATCGTGAATGAGTGGGTGCCCCATCCACCGGCGTTGCCCGCGCCGTCCACTGCACGCACACGCCAGTGGTAGATGCCGTCACCCAGCTCCGCTATGGCAAGCTCGGTGTCGGTCAGACCAGACTTCGCAACCATAGGCGAGGAGAAGTCTGGATCGTCATCGACCTGCACCTCGTAGGTCACTCCCGTAAAATCGTTGACCGAGTACCAATCCAACTTTGGGGTGATGTTGAACTTGAGGACGCCCACGGGGAGGGGGGAGGAGGTAAGTGCAGGTGGCGCCGTAGCATCGATCGTGATAGAGCCAGTGGACCACTCTCCCACGTTGCCCACGCCATCCACTGCACGCACACGCCAGTGGTAGATACCGTCTGCGAGTTCAGAAGTGGTATAAGCAGTGATATCTAGGCCTACCTCTGCAACTACGGGCGATGAAAAGTCCGCATCGTCATCGACTTGGGCTTCGTATGTCACTCCTGTCAAATCGACAACATCGCGCCAGCCAAGTCGGAGCACGTTGCTGTTAGTAATCAAGCTCTGATCTGCATCCAAGGTTGGAGTATCTGGCGCTTCGGTATCAACACCATCCACCGGTGCGAGTAATAGCGGGCTCGGAGGCGCGGTGACATCTACGGTGAAGGAACTGGAAGCCCACGGGCCCTCGTTCTTCGCGCTGTCCACCGCACGGACGCGCCAGTAATAGATCCCATCTGAGAACCCGGAGATATCGTACTCGGCCGCGCTCAGCCCGCGCCTAGCGATTAAGGGGTAGGAAAAGCCCGCATCCCCGCTTATCTGCAACTGATAGCTCACGGATGTTTGATCGTTCACGGCACCCCAGCTGAACACCAAAGCACTTTCCGCCACGGCAACACCATCCACAGGTGAATTTAGTGCTGGTGCGGCCGGCGGCGCGGTGTCGACGACGAATGAACCAGATGACCAAGAGCCCGCGTTTCCTGCCCCATCCACGGCGCGGACTCGCCAATACCAAGTCCCATCCGAGAGCTCTGCTAGGCCTAAATTAGAAGACTTTAACCCTGCCCTCACAACTTCAGGTGTAGAGAAGTCCTGACTATCATCTACTTGGAGTTCATACGCTACTCCCGACAGGTCGCTCAATACATTCCACCTCAACCTTGGGGCGGCATCAGCCATCGCCAACCCGGCGCCCGGTGAGAGCAACATGGGTTCCACGGGCGGAGTGGTATCGATTTGAACGGTCCGGGCCGCCGCGGGATAATGCTCTCTTCCAGCAGGGTCTATCGCCACAACGTGCCAAGTGTGCGAGCCATCCCGCAGAGTAACAGTGAGGCTGGTGGAAGACGTCGACTCGTAAAGCTCCCCATCGATGTACAGGTCGTACCGCTGGATTTGTAGACTCTCAGATGCCGCCCACTCGAACGTTATGGTCCCCTCGTTAACCCAGGCTCCGCCCTGAGGCGAAATGAGATCGAGCAAATATGAAGGCGCCACTCCCTCAGGTCTAGCAGGGGCTTGCCACTCTGGGGTCTCTAGCACCTCGAGCGAAGGGATCCCTGAGAACGTAGATATGAGGGTGCTCCTAGAGGTCTGTCGCACTACCCTCTCAGCTCCGGTTCTAATGATTTCATTGATCTTCGCCATCTCTTCTGAGAGGGTCGGAGGTGAAATGCCCACCACGAAATCGTCAAACCTCGCCTCGAACGCTCCCCCTGAGGAGTTCCACGGATGAGCCATGAGCCCAACTAGGCCCGTTGCAAAGCTATCGTCCGTCGCGCTGCACACCAGCTCATCATCCAAGTAACCCCGGAGGGCGGATCCGTTGAGGACGAACTTAAGCTCGTGCCACGCCTCCCTCAGGTCTTCAGCAGTAGCCTGAGCCAGAACCGTATCCGTGCCACCCTCCCTCTTCACCAGGCGGAGTTCAGTAGATGTTTTGGATGGCATCATGACGAATCGGTAATGATTGTTTGCATCTTGGTACCGTGCGATAACGCCCGCCTCCTCCATCTCGTTCCCGGGGGAGGAGAGCCAGAGTTTGACCTTTATCGTGTCGTCCGCAACCGTCTGCCCCGAACGCGTGGAGTAGTACCACAGGTCCCTCGCCGTGGAAGTCTCCCTAATCCTACATTCACCGTAGGATACACTCCAATCCCCCGCATGCTCCGTCCAGCCGAGCGCGTCCTGCCCCGCGACCTCGAGGCTGAAATCGCTGAGGGAGCCAGCCTGAGGCTCGCCCGCTGACTCAACGCTGACATCCTTGTAGTACCTTATCCCGACGCGAGATGCAAGCAGGCACGCTTGACCTGAAACGGAATCCGGCATGCCCGCGTAGGTGTAGCTGTGCACGAGCACGTTGTTCACGTAAGCGTAGTAGGTACTGCCGAGCTTCTGCAGCTTCAGCTCGTACCACGTCCTAAGCTCGGGAGTGTAGGACAGCTCGGTGCGGGAGCCCGCGTAGTAAACAAAAATCTTGTTGAGCTTGCTATCGAGGGTGAAACCGTAACCATAATCCGTGTCCTGGAGCAGACCCAAACCAGCCTCGGCCTCGGTATTAAGAAACATTACCTTCGCGGAGAAAGTGATGTCCCCGCTGACCTCGCTTCGGATAACGCAGGGGGTCTCGTCTGTACCGCTGAAAACGTGTTCCCCATCCGAGATCTGCCACCCACTCGCTTCAGTAGTGAAATCCTCACTCGCGCTCGCCAGACCCGCGGTCAGCGGTACCAAGAATGAAGCCAACATCATGGTCACGAGCAGAAGTGAGCATGAAGAGCGGCCGATTTGCCCTAGCCTACTCATCCCGATCCCCTCCATAAACTTTGACGGCCTTCTTGCTGTGCCTGACCTCATCTCTCTCTTTTATTCGCTCCCCCCAGTGTTTCTCCACTACTTTGGTAAGGGGGCCAAGCTTTTCGGCCAGTTCGGATTTTTCCGCCATTTTTATCCTCTCGATTGGGGGTGAGTGGGGGTATCAAAAGACCAACGGTGGCTAAAAACTCGCCATCGCCGACCTAGGCCTACCCCCAACTCTGTTTTATTATTAGAAACTCCCCGTATTTAGCTCTTTTTGGGAAAATAATTACATTTGAAGGGAGATTTCGCTTATACAGCCCTGAAAATTTCTTTTTTATCGAACAATAATTTCTATTGAAGCACGCTACAATTTATTTTGCCATGCGATTTTGTTGCTAAACGCCCCCCAAGTTTAAAAAAGTTTATACACCCAAAAATGTTTTATTGCACGGGTGGCACGCCTGCAGCACGAGGTAAAAAAATTCAAGGCCCCGAAACTCATCTTAGAGCCGGGCGCTGAGGGATGGCTGACGCTGGAGCGGGAGCTGCAGGCTGAGGTGACGAAAGCGCTCGCGAACCCTATCCGGCGCGACATCTACGACGAACTCGATGCAGGCCCCATGCAGCAATCAGCGCTCGCCCAGCGAATCTCGGGGAAGCTGGGGAAAAAATTTTCGAATGCGCTCCTACGACATCACCTCCAACAGCTGGAGCGAGCGAGTCTGATCGGGTCCCAGATAAACCCAGAGGTATCGGGGAAGGCCAAAATAATCTATCGAAAAGCGGACGTGCGAGTCCAGCTCAGCCCCAGGGAAATGCCGGCGGTCTTGGCCGGGGAACCAAAGACGCGGGAGGAATTTGAGGCGGAGCTCAAACGTGCTTTTAAAAAATCACCCAAGGGGAAACCAATAAAAAAGTGTAAAGTAAGTGAAGCGAGGGCGAAAACATCCCAGTAATAAGTGTGTTAGGCACGAAGGGCGGCACGGGGAAGAGCACGGTGGCAATGAGTTTCGCCATCTGGACGGCAAAGCTGCGGCCCAAGCAATGGACGCTCCTGATCGACGGCGACATGCACGTCCAAACGGTGGGGCTCAAGATGTGCCCGGTGACCGACGTGACCCTCGCGGAGGTGCTCGAGAAGAAGAAGCCCGTCGAGGAGGCCATTTATCTCTGCGAACTCGAGGCGCGGGGGAAGCCGCTCTTCTCTCACCTAGCGATCCTGCCCGCGGGTGGGCGCTTCCTTCCTGCGATGCGCGGCAACCCACTAGACTTCATCAACCAGACCAAGCGGCAGTTCGACGGCATTCTCGCGAGCTTGCGCAAGCGATTCCCCCTCATCATCGTAGACACCCCGGCCTCGATGAGCTTCGAGCACCTGATTCTGACAGCGATCGCGGATGGCATCGTCTACGTCTGCGAACCTAACGACGACTCTATCGAGGCCACCAAGCTAACGGCGGAGGGGCTCAAGGAGTTCATAGATGTCCGACCGCTGGGGGTGGTGATCAACCGCATGCCGGGGCACGTCGACGAAAAGGTATGGACCAAGAAAGCAAGCAAGATCGCGCCCGTGCTGGGTGTGATCCCCGATGACGATGCGGTTGGGGAAGCCTTCAGGGAAAACCTGCCAGTCGTTGCGGTCGCCCCAGAGTGCCAGGCGAGCCGCGCGATGGAGGAGATCACGCGCAAGCTGATCGGGACGAAGGTGAAACCCACCAAACTTCCAGAGAAGCTCGAACGCGCACTCCGGGAAACTGCCAAGGAAGTCAAGAAAAAGTAGCTTACCTTTTTCAGTCATGAATTCAAGAAAAGTAGCTTTACCTTTTCTTTCTTCCCTTTCCTCCCTTTCTTTGCCTTCCGCTTTCCGCGCCTCGCCTTCCGCTTAGCGGCCGGGCGCAGCATCTCCCGCGTAGGGGGAGTCACCAGCTGGGGAAAGCCTTAAATATTCATTTGTTGAATTATTCAGTAGGTGAATAAAAATGAAATTTGTTAACAGGAGTCGTGAGACGGAGTTCATAAAAGAAGCAATCGGGTTGTCCAAAACCAAGTTATTCACCATTTCCATATCCGGATTGAGAAGGATTGGAAAAACAAGACTAGTTCTGGAGATGTTGAAAGAAAATGACCTGTATTTTTTTGTCAATAAAGATAAAGGGAGCGAGAGCCTGCTCAGAGAATATGAGGAAGCCCTAAGAAACAAAGGGGCACTGACGGAGCTGGAATCATTAAAAAATTGGGAGGAATTTTTCAGGGTTCTGTTCGAGCGATTCAAGGGGATCGCAGCATTCGATGAATTCCAGAACTTCGCCAGCGTCGACAAATCAGTGTATGGGACTTTGCAAAAATGCATCGATCTGAACGAACGTAAGAGGGGTATTCTTTTCATATTCTCTGGTTCGACTGTAGGTTTGATGAAAAAACTATTTTCAGACGCTAAAGAGCCGCTATACGGGAGGGTGAAGAGGAAGTTGGATTTGAAACCCCTCTCCTTCATCGACGCGTCGAAAATGTGCCACGAAGTAAAGATAGAGGACATCGAGGAGGTCATCAAGCTCTATGCCATGTTCGGCGGTTTTCCAAAATACTACGTAAGCATAGAGGACGAAGGCCTCTGCGGGAAAAACGCTGAGAGAATAATGGAAAAATTCTTTTTTGTTGAAAATGCCGTACTGGAGGATGAAGTGAGCCGAATACTCTCTCTTGAGTTCGGTAAGAGGTCCGGCACGTACTACGATATCTTAACCGCCATAGCTAATGGCAACCGGAGAATCAGCGAAATAGCCTCCTTCATGAGAAAAAAGGAAACCGCCTTAACGCGGCAAGTGAATGAGCTGACCAACTATTTCGAATTGGTTGGTGTCGAAAAACCCGTGGTCAACGGCAGGAGCTTGTTGTACATCAAACATCCATTGATGAATTTCTGGTTCAGATTTTTTTACAAAAACCTATCGGGTTACAGACGCAGGGAAACTTGGTTAATCGAAAAAATAAAAAAAGAAACCAACGCTTTCATCGGGCAACGATTTGAAACTATCTGCAGGGAGTTCTTGGCCGAAAAGCCTCCTTTCAAGTTCGAGAGGATAGGAAAACAGTGGGGGAAGTTCAAGGCCGAGAAGGGAAAGAACGTTTACGAGATAGATACTGTGGCACTAAACGAACGGACGAAGGAGATACTGTTCGCGGAGTGCAAATGGCAGGAAAGGGTGGACGCGGAAAAAGTTCTTGCCGAGCTGAGAGAAAAAGCGAGTTTTGTCGATTGGCATAGTAGTAAAAGAAAAAAGCATTATGTGATATTCGCGAAATCGTTTGAGGAAAAAATCGAACGACCTGATCTCTCGCTGTTCGATCTAGGGGATTTGACGCGATCACTGAAGCTTTAGCGTCTGCCCTTTCGTTTCCTTTTCCCGCGTTTCCTCGCCTTCCGCTTCGCTGCTGGGCTCAGCATCTCTCGGTAGGACTCGACTATGTGCGCCTTGGCCGGCCTCTTCCCTTTTACCTCAACCTTCTCCCACCCCACGAGCTCGCGGAACCACCTCGACCGGAGCTGGCGCTGCTTTCGCCATGCGGCTATGCGCGGCACTCCTCGCTTCCACATGAAGATCCCGGCCCCCACGACCCCGAGAGCCGCAGCGAAGAAGGCGGCGTATGGGACTGGGGTCACAGGGACATAGACATCGACGGTGAATGACTTGATCGACTCCTGGTTGCCCGCCAGATCCGTCGCCCGGTACTCCACCTGGTGCGTGCCATCGCTCGCGATTGTGAAGGAGCCCCCACCAGCAGCCATATTTACCCACTCCCCTCCGTCAACCCTATAGCCGATCCCGTTCACCCCGGAGGTCACATCCACGCTGGTGAGGTTGACCGTGACCGACCCCCGGTACCCCTGCTCACCGGTGGCCCCAGACAGGCTGTATGAGGT
>CAZNRG010000013.1:11436-18802 GCA_964575725.1 Hadarchaeota archaeon (SeqCode) | reverse complement strand
GTTGACCACGCAGGAGCCGACGAGCAGGGCGAGCCGCTTGTCCCTTATCGCCGCGTCTAGGAGTTCCTTCGCGTCCTCGAAGCTGGGGCCAGTTATCACCGTCATTTTAAGCCTCTCGCTGTTCACAGGCACTTCATTTTTGTTGCCCACAGAAATAAATAAAGTGGAAAAGCGATTGGAGATCTCAAACGGGGCTACCTCGGATTTCCACCCTTGAACGCTGTCCACTTGCCCTTCCCCAGCCAGCCCTCATCGAAGAACAGCCAGGTCAGCCGTGGCACAGCCCTGGACATCTCCTTTATCGCTTGAATTACCAATTTTCTGTCCCGGTCGCTGTCGTTGACTTTTGTGAACCCCCAGAGCGCGCCGCCCGCTTCCATCCAGAGTTTGATGTTTTCGTACGTCCATCTGTGCCCCGCGTTGTAACGGTCCGCGACCTCTCGTATTTGTTCGAACTCATCGGCGGTTACAGCTTCCTTCGTCCGATAATGAAGCGTTCGCCCCATTCATCCCGCCGAGGCTTTGCGCGGAGGTTCTTTATAAGCAGAAAATTGTGCGGCCGCGGATTCAAACCAGCGCTATAGGTTGAGACGTGGATTATTCAGGGGATCAGTCGGGCCTAGCTTTGAGCCACCCCTTAAAAAAGAGGTCGGACACTTTGCCCCCCTCGACGAAACCTTTTGTTTCGAGCGAGCGCATCGCACGTTGCACGTGAGCCGATGTCTTAACCCCGTACTTGAGGATGAAACCGGTCGAGTAGGGGCTCAGGTCCGGTTCCTTGGCCAGCCCGAGCAGGAGGTTGTGTTGAAGGCCGCGCAGCTCGTCCCACATGCGCTCGTACTCGACTTCATGATGGGCTAGGATGTTATCGATCGCCTGCTCCACCGCCTGCCAACCCATCACTCGCTTGGTGACGTACCAGAGCTCGTGGCAAAGCTGTTGCGTGAAATAGGGATGGCCTTTGGTCAACTCGAGAATCTTTTCGACCACATCTCCATCGATGCGCCCACCGCTTTCATTAAACTTGCGAGCTATGAACTCCGCGAAGTCGCGCTTGGGGATGTTGCCTAGCTCCATCGGTCGCGCGAACTTGAAGAGAGGTCTGCTTTCGTCCGCGAAGATTTGGTGCAGGAGGTGGCGTTTGCTCCCTGCGAAGATGTAGGTGACGCGCTTGTGATGTTCAAATTTTGCCTTCATCATTTTTTCTATCTCTACACCGTTCAGGAGGCCGATTTCCTGAAACTCGTCAAACGCCACAACTATCCGTTTTCCCCTTTTCTCCGCCACCTTCTCGGGAAAATCTAGGACTTCCTCGAGGCTGCGAGGTGAAACCCGTCGGACGATGTCCAACTTGATCTCACCTTCGGGCGTAAGCACAAGGTTGGGTCTGAGTTCCACCAAAAATTTAACGGCCCCTTTGGCTTTTTCCAGTGTTGTAAATGCAGCTTTCATCACGCGCTCAACGATCTCCCTCGCGAAAGCCTCCCTGGATCCGATGCCGTAGAGTTTTACGTAGACTGGAATAGCTCCCTTTCTCAATCGCTCAAAAAGCTCTATCAACAATGAGGTTTTCCCAAGTCGCCTCGGGGAGTACAGTACCACGCTCTTGCCAGCTAGAGCTTCGTCCTTAAGCTCTTTCAGCTCTCTCGCCCGATCGACGAAGTCCGAGCCAGTGACCGCGATCCCGTATTTGAACGGATTTTTCATTTTTTCACTTATACATTTCTGTTACTAACAATCTTGTTACTGATATTTATACTTTTTTGTTACTAACATCAAGTTAAAATGTGTAAGGTGCTGCCGGTGGGACTTGCTGGTAATTTCCCCGCTCGCAGCTAGCACACTTTTATTGCTCCCAGCGCAATGTGAGTTGGTGTTGGGGTGGAATTCTGGGAGCTCGTTGCACTCTGGGTCGCCAAGGTCGTCCTCTTCGTGCTAATATGCTTTTTCCTGGGGTGGCTGGGGCTGCGGGTGCTCGATGCCTTGACCCCGCGCATCCACGAGCGGGAGCTGATGGGGAAGAACCCGCGCTCGGTGGGCCTGTTCATCTCGGGCTTCCTCATCTACATCGGGCTGGTGATTCACGGCGCGGTGACCACACTCCCCGGGGGATCGTTGGAATTGGACTTGATCATGCGGAGGCTTGGGTTGATCGTCGTCGCCTTCGTGGTTAGCCTGCTCCTCGCCGTCGGGATGTTCAACCTCCTCGACCGGCTGACTCCCCGGATACCCTTCAGCAGCCTCCGCGAAAGCTCCCTGGGGACCGGGTTCTACGTCTTCGGCTACTTCCTCTTCCTCGGGCTTATCACTAACGCCGCTTTCGCAGCCGCCCTCTAGGTGCTTGGATGAAAAAGCTCGCGCTAGTCGTGCCCGCTTTGCTCATCGCGCTTGCCCTAGCTGCCCCCGCCCAAGCAAAGCCTTCCAGCGGATTTTACCCGAGTGATGGAGAGCGAAGTGATGATTGGGGAATTTACAGGACCACGTGCCTGGGCGAGAAAGGATTCTTTCAGGTCACCGAGACGGCTTTCCGCCCGGCGATCGCGTTCGAGAGCGTAGGGGGAAATAGCGACATTGCGTGGGAGGTCGGTAAGAGGTTTGAAAATCAGTACTCAGATCGGAACGAACGCGCGGAGCAAATCTTCATCCACGCTCGAGATCACGTGACCTACACGTCCGATGCGATCCAGTTCGGCCACGATGAGTTTGCCCGCAACGCCGACGAGATGGCCGAGGAGATCGAATCCCGGGGCTCCTCCCGCGGCGACTGCGAGGACTACGCCGTCCTGCTCGCAGTGATGTTCCGCGCGGCGGGCTTCCGGTCGGCCGTGGTGCTTGCCCCTGAGCACGCTGCAGCGCTCGTGTACCTGCCCGACTACCCGGGGGCGAACACCTACTGGGACTTCAAGGGCGAGGGCGGCTGGGTGTGGGCCGAGGCCACGGGGCGGACGAACCCGCTGGGATGGACCCCTTCGGATTACATGCGTTCCGACCTCGTCGCCTATGAGATCGGGGAGGAAAACGTCTTTGCCGTCGGAGCTTCTGAGGCGCCAGCCACGAGCGATGGTGGCGGAATGTTTTTCGGGGGGTCGTCTTTCTTCTCGTTTATTTTCTTCCTCTGGCTGCTCTCGGCTTTCCGACGACGGTAGTGGGCCGATTTTGGGCGTAGGGACTGGTTAACACTATCCCAGCACGGTCAGGGATTTCCATTCGGATGCAGGATCCAACCTACCCACGGTCCACTCCCGGGAGCCCGTCCAGCGATGCACGATGGCCCTGACTTGATAACTTCCAGCTTTTATCGCGTTTATGCTGAGTTCTACGTCTTGGGTGCTCCCCCCCTCGATGGTGACAAATTTGGGGGTGGGGGGAGCAATAAATTCGGGTATTTCTCGCACCGGGCCGTAATCGGATTCGATCTCGATGGCCACGGGAGCGTTTTCCGCATTGTTCCTGATCCCCACGACAAATTTCACCGATCCGCCGATGTAGACGGTGTCACTTTCCAACTCGAAGGAGATTATCTCGACATCGAAATTCTCCTCGGGAGCGAGCTGATTATAAGTGTAAATCACTGAGCCGAGGATGGCCGCGACTGCAAAAGCTACAAAGATCTCGAATTTCGGCACCCTTAAATTAATCCTTCTGCCTGGGCGCTCCCTCTTTGCAGCCCCGAATTTCAGTTTTTTTCGGGGTTTCGGCTTGGCGCGAGTTGGAGGTTTCCTTTTCTTTCCCATACCTGCATCCTATCCTTTTTCAATTAGATACCCTATAATTTTTTTCCGCTTTTTCGGCTTGGGCTGTGGACGCAGGGGGACTTTCAAAAACCAGGCAATTCGGCGCACCAAACTCAAAGGCTGCTAGTGCCAAGCTTAATAATTCCGCCACCCAGTTTTAACCATGTTCGGAAAACTCGTCGTCGCTCTTGTGCTGTTGGCGTGCCTCGCCCCCGCGGCCGGAGCGCAAACCAGCACGACAGTTAAAGTCCACGAGGATGGATCAGCCGAGTTCGTAATGGATGTAGTAAATATCTCTGAGAATTCCTCGGTCTTTGGTTCCACTAACCTGGTTACCGAGGAGCACGACAATCGCTTCGGAATTACGGCCAGCTGGGACTGGCGCCATGTCTACTTAACCCCCAAGCCCATCCTGCCGGACCTCCTGCCTGAAAATTCCTCGATCTCCTACAGCGTCGACTGGTACCTAGAAAACGACACTGTCGAGCTCGAGATAGCTGGACTCGAAAACGCTCAGGCAATCGCCGACGATTTAGGGAGAATCCTCGCCAGCCTCACCGGGGGCGGATATATCAGCCTCATCGATGAGAGTGTCGAGGATGGCAGGGTCAGGGCCAACTTCACGACGACGATTGGTTGGGGACACCTTTTGGCCCCGCTCGGTGAGCTGCCTCTGCTTGCGCTGAGTGGTTCGGGGAGCGGAACGCGATCAAAAGATAACGATACCATCAGCGGTAACAGCGATATGGAGGTCTCAAACTTGCGTCAATTGTTCTCCAAGTTCAAGCCCAAATTCGTTAGGGTGGATGTTGTCAACGTTCGCTCGTTGCGATTTTCCGAAAATGGCGGGGGAACCACGGTATATCAGCGCGTGGAGGTGGTGCTGGATAATTTTGCTAGAAAGGACGACGACATGTGGGTGATAGTCGATAGCCTCACCCCTAGCTTCCAGCTTGAGGAAAATGAGACCTTTGGCATCGAACTCCCATCCAACCTCGGTGCGGTGGATTACTCTGGCAACCCTTCCCGAATCGAGGGCACCAGGTACATATGGGAGGGCCCCGCCGTTGTGGAGAACGTTGGCTTTGCCTATGCGCTGGGGCCGCGCGTGCCAATAGCGGTGCTTGCATTCGTAGTGGTTTTCTGTGCGGGTATCGTCATCCTCGCTCTCTTTCGGAAGCGTCTTTTCGGCTGACCCGGTTCCAGCCGTGAAATTGGCGGCCGGAATCAGAAATTTCACCGCCTATTATGGTGCAACTGGGTTTTTTGGAAGGCAAAACTAACTCAATTAATGGCCTAGATGGATCACAAACATCTCAAACCAGAAGTCATCGCCAGCGACGAACCCGGCTCCAAGCTTTACATAAACGCCTATCGACCTCCACGTGTTGCCTGAGATCGTGCCGCTCCAGTTGTAGTAGTTCACCGTGTTGCCGACGACCTCGAGGAGAACCTTCTCAGGAGAAGGTGTAACCTGGCCCGCGATCAGTTGGTGGGTGGTGTTTTCGAGCCCTATGTAAACCCATATGTTCTCAACGTTCTCCATCGCCGCGGGGTTCGAGAGCTGGTTTTCGAAGGAGCCCACGATGGTCCCAACTTGCAAGTTCTCGGTCGTCGAGGAAAAATTCTTAACCGCGAGCAAATTTTCGATTGATATCCCCCGGTACCCCATGGTGGGCATATAAGGCATGGCTCTCCCGCCGTCTTCACTTATGTTAGCCTGGGCTGTCTTGCCTGCGATGACCTCATTCTCATCAGAACCCGCGACGAAGCGTACCGGTGGCAACCTAATCGTGGATACCCATGACGCGTACATAAACACTTGAATCGTCGCCGCCACGGCCGATGCCGTTAGGACCATGGCTAATAGGGCGAATACCCTGCGCCTCCTTCTCGCGGGACACTTGGGGATTTTCATCATTTCTCATCACCCACCATTATGAGCTCCCGCTTTCGTGGACCACCGTCATACTGAATTTTATGTTATCGCCTGGGGTGAATCCACTCCTCAGGTCGGCGTAAATTGGGAAGGACCTCCACGTTCCACTCCCTTGGATAGTCCCGCTCCAGTTATCATAGGTTGGCACCCCGTCATCGACCGAGAGGAGGACCGCCACGGGCTGGGAAGGGGCGAAGCTGAGGGCACCACCCAGCCCCATCGTCATGGTGTAGGTGATGTTTTCGCCCCCGATGTAAACTGTAAGATTGTCTATATCCGAGGACGCATCGGGACCGGCGTTTTCGTACACGAAAGAGCCGGCGTCAACGCTTACTTTCAAATTTTCGGTGTTTTCGCCCCCGTTCTGGATCCGAAGCAAGTCCCCAATCAACTGTCTCCGAGTCCTCCAAAGGGGAAGCGTGACGATGGCGTTCTCGCCGTTATCGAGAACCTGGGCCTGGTAGTGGTACCCCCCTGCCCATTTGCAGTGGTCACTGCCCGGCGCGAGCTGAACTAAAGGCACCACCACTTCGATGTGCCATTTGGCGTACATGAATACTTGAACAACTGCGAGCACTGCCGCGGCCGACATGACCAAGGCTAGGGTGGCGATCAGCGCCCTCCGCCATTTTTTGTTGGCTGGTTTCCTAGGCCTAGCCATGTTTCCCACTTCTCTAAAGATTGTTCGGCTTGGGCTTGCATTGCCCAAGCCGTTAGGCTCGCGCCATCGCTATCCTATGTAAGTCACTATGCGCCGTGAATCAGGTCCATCTCGAATTCGATGTTGTCGCCGGTGTTGACTCCCGATCCTAGGTCAATGTATACGACGATCGATCTCCACGTGTTCGCTGGCCAGGCAGCTGTGTTGTAGCTAGAGTACGTTGGCACGTTGTCGTCCACCGACAGGAGCGTTGCAGTCGGAGCGGTGTTGAAGCTGAGGGTACCACCTACCCCCATGCTCATCGTGTGTTCAGTGTTGTCCACTCCAAGGTAGACCGTTATGTTGTCGATATCAGCTGCCGTATAGGGTCCTGCGTTCTCGTAGCTGTAGCTACCCGAGATGCAACCAACCGTTATGTTTTCGGCCGTGGCGAAGCCATTCTGAACTCTGAGCAGGTCGCTGATCAACTGCCTTCTGCTTCTGAAGACGCTCAGCGCTAGAGTGGCGGTCTCGCCGTCTGTCGTGATGTTGGCTGAAGTCTGATAGCCGCCGATAGTCTGGCCGTTGTCGTTACCTGCTGCCCACTTGACCTCGGGCACCCTGATCGTAGCTGTCCAAGCCGCGTACATGAACACCTGGATCGCTGCGGCCACTGCAGCAGCAGTCATTAGAATAGCTAGTACTCCAAAGAGCGCGCGCCTCTTTCGCAATGCGCACCGTTTAGGCTTTTTGGTCATCCCTTCCTCCTCCTTTAACAATATGCTCTTTAGGAATTACTTTTAAATGGGTATCTATTAAACTTCAATGTAAACTACTCATCTGTCAACGATGTTTAAATAATCATAAATATCATATTTTGTCTCAAATTCGAGCGCGTGATTGCTCCGTTAGACGCGGATAGCCACCTCAAAAGCTCGAATGCCAAACAAAAGCCAGTGATTACTCGGAAAGCATGATAGCCTCATGTCGGCGCCGATGGAGTCAGCATCACATCATACACTGCCAAGTGATCGTCCACCTTTGTCTCTTGTG
>CAZNRG010000013.1:0-11336 GCA_964575725.1 Hadarchaeota archaeon (SeqCode) | reverse complement strand
GGAGTCAGCATCACATCATACACTGCCAAGTGATCGTCCACCTTTGTCTCTTGTGGTGTGATTACTATTTTCCTTGGAGCCAAAGAGAGATGTGCCCTATCTTGGGGATGGCGAAAATCGCCCTGCCTTTGATCCACTCGGGTTTGACTGAGATCGTATCCGGTCCGCGGTTCGCGTCTCCCTTCGTCCTAAAACTGAGTTGGTTGTCGACCTCCAACTTTTCGACCACGCGATGGGCGAGTTCTTGCCTTCCCGGCACTTGAAATACTATGACGTCCCCGATGGCGATATCATTCGCATTAACCCCCTGGACAACCAGCAAATCCCCGCGTTCGAAGCCCCCCTGGAATGGGAAGTTCGACGGGTCGTGGCCCCGATCCGAAAAGTAAGTTTGCCAAGAATCGTCGTTGTGTTTCATGCTGTTTGAGATAACTGCGCAGAGTGGGGTGCTCGTGCCGAGGGCGAGCATCATGATTGCTTGAAAAGTGAAATAGACGACTACAAGGATAACGACCACGATGATTATTTCACGTATCACTTGATGCTTCTTAAAAAAGCGGCCGAGCCGATGCCTCAGGGTCCTGATCTTTTCCATTTCGAACCTCCTCGCGCGAAATGATCATCTGTAATTTGCTCGCTCGAAACAATATTAATCGCCTCCTATGTGAACCTCAGCGAGATATCGTCGACGTTGGTTGTTACATCCACCTTGTTGGCGTTTTTCTGTCCCGACTGATTGATTACGACCTCGCGGTTTTCCGCCCTCTCGACGTGATCCACGTATGCCCAACCCGGGGTTTCGCATCGCTATCCTGTTCCCTTTCACGAGGAATTCAAGCCCCTCTATGGTTGCGATGCAGCTATTTCACAGTCCTTGATCGTCATCCTAATCTTATTGCGCTTGCAGAACTTGAAATATTCTATCACCAGCCTTTCCACCTCATGCCCCCATTTGTCCATAAAGCTCATCCATCACGTTCCCAGTATGTATGTAATTCTGAATCCTATCATGTCTATATAGAAAGTTCCTTTATCTGGACCCTTTACTGCTGAATAATTCACAACTTTTCCTATCAAGTCTGGGCTTGCGAAATATGACCACGGTGGAAATCCGTAATAATCCCACGACCTTCCCTCGTATTGGATACCCTCCTCTTCTCTGGCATAAAGCCTACGGAGAGAAATAGCGTATTCTGTTGTATATTCTGGATGATAAAAAGTGGCATAACAGTAATCATCAACTATTCCAACTGTATGATATTCAATAAACGCTTCCACGTTGGTAATTGTTCCTAAATCTGAACCATCATGGCTTCCTTGCACTCTGTATAACGGGTCATGGTCTGCATCAAAAGTCGCATAAGTATCGTCAGAATCTTGAGAGTTTGCTGGGTCAAGGGCTGTATTTAGTGTTCCAGTTTGCGTGAATTTAATGATTATCTGAGCCGTAGATCGTATGCTCAGAGTCCAAACCGATGAGAACATGCTTGCGTTTTCCCCATACCAAACACGGACTCGCCAAGAGTAGTTCCCATCCGCAAGCTCGGTCGTTGAGGTGTGGGTGTTATCCGTGGTATTTTCTAGGATTTCCGGCGATGAGAAGTCCGCATCATTGTCGACCCATATCTCGTAGTTATCAGCGACGAAGTTATTGTCCCACTGGAAGGTTGGGGTATTATCATCATAAATAGTTGCTCCATCGGCGGGTGAAACAAGCGAAGGCATGAGCGTATCCACAACGAACGTCCAGCTATCAGACCAATCACCAACAAAGCCAGCGCCATCGACAGCACGGACTCGCCACGAGTAGTTCTCGTCGGGTAGCTCGGTGAGCGGGGTGAAAGTTGTGTCGGTTAGGCCTGTTTCGGAGATTTCGGGCGATGAGAAGTCGGCGTCGTTGTCCACTTGGATGTTGTAGGTCACTCCAGACGGGTCGCTCACAGCACCCCACGTGAAGGTCGGGGTGTTGTCGTTTGTCGATGAGCCGTTCAAGGGTGAGGAGGGTGATGGTGCAGCCGGGGCGGCGGTATCGATCAGGATCGTCCAGACGGACGACCAACCGGTAGCGTTATTTTCGGCATCATATGCATTAACCCGCCAAGAATAATTCTCGTCGAGCAAGCCAACAGTGGGGGTGTAAGTATTCTCGGAGACATTCTCGTCTATCTCGGGAGATGAGAAGTCCGCATCGTTGTCTGCCTGGATATCGTACTTTGCTGCGCCGGCAATGCTTGTCCACTCGAACGTCGGGGTGTTGTCGTTTGTGAAAGTGCCATCCGGCGATGAAACAAGACTCGGGGGGACGAAGCCCCCTGCCACAACCCCAAATATCCGGACAGCTGACCAATCGCCTCCGTTGCCCGCCTTATCAACAGCTCGGACACGCCAGTACCAAGTCCCATCGGAAAGCGCCTCGCTCGAAGCTAGGGTATACTCAGTCTCCATCAAGCCAGTCTTCACCACCTGAGGTGATGAGAAGTCGTTGTCGTTGTCAATCTCGAACTCATAGTATGCAACCCCGCTACCCGCGTCAGTCGCGGCATCCCAGTCGAGGGCCGGGGTGCTCGTTGTCACCCACTCGCCATCGATGGGCGAAACCAGGGTCGGAGCAGTGGGGGGCTCGATGTCAGGAGGCTCGGTGCTAGGTGCTCCCCCCTCTGTGGCTTCTACGATCGAGACGCTCTTAATCCCCTTACCGCGCCCTCCGCCGACCACGCCCGGAAACGCCCAATAAAGCAAGTACCGTGTCCCCACTTCAGCTGTCACCGGCGCCTTAACCCTTAGCCAAAGTGATGCGGTCTCGCTGTTGTCGAGTTCTACCCACTCGACCTTTCTCCACCTAGAGTCCTCGAACCACAGGTCCCAGCCCTCTTCGTATGGGTCGACCTCGGCATAGAGGTAAATGTTGTCGCGATGCTTGCCTGTGTTCTTCACCCTCGTCTGCGCGTGGGCTGTTTTACCCCGCTCCACCGTGAAAGTTGATACCTCGATGCTCGCGCTGTAAGAGGGCGCTAGCATGGCTGGCGGGACTTCGATCCCCATGGACTCGAGCATTTTCTCGCATTCATTGAGGGCTTTAAGCAGAGCCTCCATCGTCTCGTCGATGAACCATTCCATCGTGTTGAAGACCTCCTCGCTTATCTTGCCCTGCTCGAGCCTGCGCGCGAGGTAATCCTCCAGCTTGCATAGCTCGTGGATCGCCTGCTTGATTTTTACCGCCAGATCCTGCCAAGCCTCAACGTTTTCGGCTAGCTCAGCATTTTCAGTCAAGGCGATGTATGCGTCGATGGCATCGGAAGACCTGCTCTGCACCTTTCCCACGTATCCCTCTATCTGGTCGCCCCAGCACTGGTCCAATAAGCCTTCTGAGACCGCATAACTGAGATAAGTTTTTGCTGTATCTGAAACCGTGATTGTGCTCGTCAGGTTGCGTACGATCGGTGGGCTTACGAGTACCACCCAGTCAAGAGTATCGTCCAAGAGCGTCAGCGAGGCGCTTGTGGAGTAAGTCTCCTTAACGGTTTCGATGCGGTAGAACTCGTTCCCGATGATGTTCGTCCTGATCCCCGACAACACATCCCCGACCTGGTAGGCGAACACCGTTTGTTTGGAGAGGCTGATGTGCTGTTTCGTGGGATCTAATGATCTAGTCCATTCTTCTGGTACTACCCCCCGGATGATCAAGACCAAACTGGCATCCCCGCGTAGCCTTGGGATCCTAACGCTTTTGTTCACACCATCGTAGGTCACGCCAGCCGTTAGCACCCGAACGTTTTCGACCGTCTCCGGAACCAACCCCGTTACAACGAGATCCAAGAGGTCGTCGGCGGAAATATTTTGTAGTACGATCGAGAACTCCAGTTCATTTGCAATGCCGTAGATAATGTAATGCCCGGTCGTCTGAAGCTCGGCTTGATCGATGGAGCTAGTTAGGGTCAGGTTGCGCCAGCTTTCGGACGCGACCAACCTCGGGATCTTGTAGACTTTGTACCCCGTGAGCGTATTCATGCCGACCGCTAGATCTTCTACCTCTAGCGCCGAAGGCAAACTGGTGTACAGGATATTCGTCAGCTCAACCGTCACACCTTTGTGGACCTCGAAAGCTTCCAAGTTGTTGAGCTTTATTTCGCCTTGAGCCCCGCCTGTGAGAAGTCTACCCTCTTGATCATAGCTTGCCCTCACGCGCTCCTCTGCCCGGGCCTCTACCCTCACCGACTCGGCCCGGAAGCCCACGATGGTCAGGTCGAAAAAGATGCGGAGAATGCCATCGGTTTCGTCCCCGTTGAGAATGGAGACCTCGAGCATTACTGAGTCGTTGGGGCTGAGCAAGAGAGCTTTTGGGGTGCTCCACTCATTTATCCCATCAAAATAGTAAATCCGGCTAAGTCTTGTGCCTCGCGAGGACACTAAATAAACTTCGAACGAAAGATTTTCCATCGATTTCGGCTTCCCGTAGTTATCTAGGTAGCTCAAAGAGTCGGGCATGTAGCCGACTAGAACCTTGTAGCTCGCCTCGTTGTCGTCGTTCACCACGTGCACGAGGTCTCTGTAAAGGGTTCTGCCGCGGCCTCTAGCCCCCAGGCCCAATCCCACCTCTCCGCCCACCTCATAGAGAACAACGGAGTTCTCATCCCCTCCTGAACCTCGCTTGAACTTTGGGCTTGCATGCTTTACCCTTCGGGCCTCCCAGCTCGAGCACAGGAAAACCCCGAGTCCGCTGGTGTTGTCAATCGCTTGAACGGCGAAGGTCACAGTGTGATCGATCGCACCTCCCTTGAGCTTGAGGACGACCGCGAGGCTGTTGTAGTCGCCCGGCTGGAGCACGATGGTTTGGGGGGTGCTGACTACCCCCCGCTCTGGCGGGCCGGGAGGCTCGTTTGGGAGTTCCCGAAGCTCTAGGATCACCTTCTCCGGCTCATACTCCGTGCCATCCGATTTGAGCAGGTAAATTTTGAGCTCCTTGATGTACGTAGGGGGGATCCGAGCGCCCGTGTCGTCGTAGCAAGCGAGGGAGTTTTCCACATATACGATCATGACCTCATTCGGAACATTGCCAGCGTTCCTTATCCTCAGCGCGTCGGTGTACATCACTCTCCTGCCGGAGTAAGCTATGAGGCTCACCGTGGCCGCCCCACCACCCTCGGACACGCTCGCAAGGGGGTCCATGCCCGTTTCCCACGTTTTGTAGTGGACTTGAATGGCACCAACACTCGGCGAGAAAAGAAAACCCGCTATCATTGCCCATACTAGCAACGTGATAAGGGTTAGGATAGTTGATACGGAAAGGCTCGTGATCAGCCTCCTCCCCCGTCGAGCTCGACTCTTCATCTGTACAGCCCTCCGTTCGACCAGGGAGGGGGGAGCCGTTTTCTCCCGAGAATGGGCGAGGCAAGGGGGTATCCTACCTCCGATGTGCCTTTGCCCCCCCATTGGTTGCACCAGAGCCATATCGCTCACTACACGGCTTGTTCGAATGCTTGGATGCCGAACAGAACTCTGTAGTTGTCCGGGAAGTGTCCTAGCCTCATGTAAATGCCAATGATTTTCTCCCCGCCCGCTGGGATGGTCACAGACACGTTGTCACAAGTCACCTGTCCATCGTCGACCCGCAAAGCTGCTGGCATGATCGGCGCTGGCGTCAGCATCACGTCGTAGGCACCAAGGTTGTCGGTGATCATATAGCCGGTCGGCGTAGCAGCGATTCTCCCAGTCGCGATGCCGTCGAGCACGTACACGCGCAGCTTCCGAGCATTTTCATCCCACGCGGAGGTTACATCGTTGCCAGTGTTGTCCTCTATTTTGAACGAGTTCTCTAGGTACGTGACGACAACGGTTCTGCTTCCGGTAGTGTCCGTGTTCGTGAGCCTCAGCACATCGGTGTATACTTGCCTTCGGTTTCTGTAGCACAACAACCCCACGTTCGCCGCGCCGCTCTCCTCCGTGATATCCACCGTCACTAGTGTCTCCCCACCGAGGGTTGCGCCTACATCGGAACCTGGGAACCACTTGACCTGGGGCACCCTGATCGTAGCCGTCCAAGTCGCGTACATGAACACCTGAATCACTGCAGCCGCGGCCCCTACCGTAATAAATACCGCCAAGATTGCATAGAGCAAGCGCTTTTTCTTTATCCTCCCGCGTGGATGTTGTCTCGCGTAACATCTTTTCGACATTTTTTTTCGCCATTTTTTCTGGCTTTCTCTGGTTGTAATTTAAAAAACTTCAAAAAGAGGATGTTTATTTGTTAACGGGGTAAAATAGTTGTGTTAAAAATTATTGTAAAACTTCAAAAAATCTATTTAATAACATAGGTAAATAATAAAAGTAATATTTAAATACAGCCTAAGGGCGATTCATTACGGTCACACGATGAAAAAAGCGGCCGATGATGAAATTCTTAGAAAAGTCTGGGGCGCAGAGGACAAGTTGGTTGACGGGATAAAGGGTTACAAAAAAGGGATAAAAGGAAATAACACCGAAGCCGCCTTCATAGGTTGCAGAAAGATACTCGACGCTTTAGTCGAGATGACGGATGCGGTACTCCTCGAGCATGGGGTGAGGCCATACTGGGGTCAGTCAACTAAATCGACCCGAAGGTCGACCCTGCGCAAGATGGAAATGCTCAGGCGAGGCGGACTGATACTCGTGGGCAGGGAGGATATTGAATCCCTCTACGCTCACGCGAAAAGCGACCTAGAGACCCAGCAAGAGTTCTTCGCAGAAAATCCTGGAGATGTCGTATTGAAGCACACCATATCGAGGGTCACGAAGTTCATAAATTCAGAGTCCAAACGATTGCTTGCCAAATATGAGAAACAACGTGGTGGGTATTTGCGGACCCGAAAATGAACTCCAGCCGCAAAATCGAGAATTAGGCAGGCGATGGTCTGTTACTGGGCTAGGAAGATGCCACACGTGAGAAGATTTGGACGCGCAGTTTCAAATCATTTGGAAATCTTCATCACTGCACTCTTGGAGGTCAAATAGTGGTTGAGAGACGACGCACACTAACTTACCTTTGCTTTGGGACATTTGTCGCCCTATTAACAGTGAATTTACTGCTCGCTTCGTATTGCGGTAGCCTCCTTTATTTTGGCAGGGTTTCGGGCAGGAGCATGGAGCCCACTATTAGCGAGGCCGACGTAATTTTGATAAAGTACAACATCGATGCCACCCAGATGGAAAATAGGGAGATCATCGTCTACCACGATGTGCATGGCAGCGGCAAAGTTCACCGCATATTCAACGGCGCCGACGATGACGAGGGGCGAATGTATTACCTAGCCACCTCCGAAAACGCGACCCAAGAGGATAAGGACCTCCTGAGGGCACAAGCACGCATTAACCCCACATGGAGGATATACCCCGAGCAAGTTGAGGGGAAGGTCATCGGCATCGTAGATCTGCGCATCGTCGTCCTGTACCTCTTGGTACTGCTTGGCTCCATGGGTGGCGTGATCTGGATTGGGATCTCCCAGCTGCGGGGGTAAGGCGATGTCAAAATTCCCAATCCTTGGCCATAGCGGTCGTGGCTCTCCTCGGCTCTGATTTACGCGTATTTCGTGCTTACCCCAGACGAGCACTTTGACGTCGAGATAACTTCCATAGAGTTGGAGAGGACACCATAACTAGCTTGGATCCAACATCTGAGTGGAAATCAAACCGTGCTAGAAAATCAAGTAATCCTCTGAACGGCGGGCAAAGTTGGTGCCTTCCCAAAAACTATTTCTCGAATTCGCTCCTGAACTCACAGTACTTGTCGCCGGCCCCGATGCATTTGGTCTCGAACATCCTCACCCTTTTGCCGATGATGTAGCTGAGGATTTCCGAGAAGATCCCAGCGTCTAGGAAGTGAATGGGCTTACCCTGCATGGGGGCCGAGATGAGGTGGTTATGGATTACGATCATGCACTTCCCTTTATCTGGTTTGTACTCGAGCAGCTCTGGCCGCCCCCAGCCGAGAAGGGAGATGGAATCCAAGTAAAGGGTCAGCTTGCGTGGGCACATTCGGAGGAATTCCCTGCTCAAGCTGTTGAAGCGATTCTTCCAGAACTTCATGTAGTCCCTGCCGAGCCCCCTGCCGAGGTCGTAGAGGGCCTTTGCAGCTTCTTCATATGACAGGAGGTCGAAGCAAAGCTCAACCAGCTTCGTGACCATCCCGCCCTCCGCCAGCGCATAGCGGGTGTCCATGATGCTTATCACGCCAACGTCATCGGAGGTCAGATGGTCCTTGAGCTCGTCGAAACTCCCGCTAATTATTTTCTCGAGGAGGAGCTTATCGAGCAGCGGCTGCCACATTTTTTTCAAGGACTTCGAGGCGAACCAAAGTTTCAGCTTACCAAGTCCCCTGTAATCCACTAGACCTTCTAAACGCAAATCCTCCAGCAGCTTGGATAGAGTTGTTGGGATTAGCCCCGTTTCATGTGTCAACTCTTCGACAGTCAGGCCCATGGGAGCTCTCACTATCTCAGTGAGAATTTTTTCCCTGTTGCCAGGTGCCGCTTGGTTTCGCACCATCTCTTCGCTTGTTTCTTCTTCAGCATTGCTCATGGTTATTTCCACCAAATCGTTCTTCATAAGGCCATCCTAGTTTAATTGATTACCCCTCTTTTAATTGAATTACTGTTAAACTTCTATTCCTCCTTATTCTCATCTCTTTTTCCTCACGGCTTGATTTTTCCTCTCTTTCTCCAACAGCCCTTTCAGTTTTTCCATACCACGTACCTTTGCAGTAATTCGTTCCTTTCCGGGTTTGCTCTCGAATAAGCAGTATTTGTCCCCCACCCCGATACACTTCCTCTCAACTACCTCCACCTTTTTACCTGCAATGTGGTTCAGAATTTCAGCAAATATCCCAGCATCTAGGAAGTGGACAGGCTTTTTGATTTTTGGCAGGCGAATCGGGTGATTATAGACTCTAATCGTACATCTGCCGTTCTCTGGCCTGTATGATGATATCTCCCCTCGCCCCCATCCGAGCATGGAGAAAAAGCTCAGATGTATCCTCAGCAGTTCCTTATCCATCCCCGTGCAATACGGCTCCCAGAACTTCACGTAGTCTCTGCCGAGCCCCCTGCCGAGGTCGTAGAGGGCTTTTACGGCTTTTTCGTACGGCAGAAGGTTAAAGTATAGCTCAACCAGCCTCGTGACCATCACGCCCTCCGCCAGCGCATAGCGGGTGTCCATGAGGCTTATCACGCCAACGTCATCAGAGGTCAGATGCTCCTTGAGCTCGCCGAAACTCCCGCTAATTATCCTCTCGATTAGGAGCTTGTCGAGCAGCGGTTTTTCCAACCCCCTGATTTTCTCGGATGCAAACCACAGCCTCGACTTCCCGATAGCCCTGTAATCGATGAGACCTTCCACGCGCAGAACTTCCAGCCACTTGATTAGCGTGGGGTAGCTAACATTTACCGTCTTTTGAATCTCGGTAGTCGTGAGCCCCATTGAAGACTTTTTAAGGGCATCCAGAATCTTCTCGCGGTTATCCATGCCCATACCTCGGGATATTCAATATTAAAAAAGCGCAGCAACTTAATAAAATGCACTATCCGCCCCCCTTATGCCCCATCCTCCTCGTTGGAACTGGCATGGGGCCTACACAACCAATAACTGGGGCCAATTGCTGGTTTTTTGGCTGACTACTAAGGGGGCACGCAAAATCTAGGTGAAGAGCGGGCGTCCGAGCGCAAAGAAAAACACGAGCTGGACGGCTATGAGAAAGATCCAAGGTGTGCACCCGCCCCAGAATAGGTGCCAGTCGTGATCGCTCGGCCTAAGCGTGGAGTAAATGGAGCACGCAAGCCCGCCGATGAGCAAGATGGTGAACACTGAGAACGCCCAGCTTGTGTAAAGCCCCCCGAGCAGCGAGATGCTGAGCCACAGGAACATGACGCCGAGCCCGATCTGCACGGCGAGCGATGCTCTGAATGCATACTCCTCCGGACTTGGGTTGTGTTTTTTCGCCACCGGGCAGCTTCGCTTGCTGGGACATTTCACACAGGCCGACCAGTGCTTGTTTTTGGAGTGTTTAAAAGTGTAGCTCCGGAGCCGGTGGGTAGAAATTGCGGCCAGTCCGAACAGAACTACTGCGGCAATTACATTGAAAGCTAGCGACGGCACAGCCATTCCCCATTGAGCAACCTTCTTTTTCTTTTTTTAAAGGGTATCTATTTAACAACAAAATTGCGTGTTGCATCCAGCTTGCCGGAGGAGCCGCCTGTTTACTGCATCGCCAGCTTTTAACCCGGGCAGCAGGGGCTTTCTGGGCCCCGGGTGTTTTGATGGGGCACCAAAAACCAAAACATCGATCGAATTTTTAGCCCCTTGTCGTGTTCGTAGTCAAAAACGCCGAGCTCTAGGTAGTTATTAAACCTTGCTATTAAACATAAAATAAAATAGGTAGTTTTTTATAACCCCAAATATTAAACACTAACTGATACCCGAGAGGAATTTTGGAGGTTGGGTTTGCCTAACAAAGCTCGAATCGGCTCCTCGTGCTTCGGCTGCCCTAGGTTTTATTCCGTCTTTCTAGGGAGCGAGGTATGATGCCGGGAGCGCATAAAAGGAGCACCCTAGCCCTCGCGGCCCTTCTGGTCGCGCTCGCGTTCGCGCTGGGTACCGTTTCTGTTGCGGGCGCCTCACCAATTTCTTCTAAAGCCTCCCTTGAAACCAGTGCCCCGGGCGCCGGAGCCCTGACCCTTCTCGGAACCAGCCTGGCGCCCGGGGCCCCTCCCCCCGAAAGCTCCGGCGGGCGGGCGGACGAGATCTCGTTCACGGTCAGCTTCGACGAGCCCGAGGTCCGGACCCGGGACGGCTACGACCTGATCGAGATCGGGGGGTGTAGCCAGACTGGTGCACCGGGGGAGCCCATGGTCCCCGCGAAGGGCGTCCTCGTCCTGCTCCCGCCGGGTGCGGATGTCTCGTCGGTGGTGGTTACATCGCCCGGACGCTCCAGTCCCATCCGCAGGGAGGTCTACCTTTACCCAGTGCAACAACCTGTCCCAATATCAGAGGTCGATGATGCGGAGTTCACGCCACCAGACCCTGAAACCTATTCCTCGCCGAACCCCCACCCGCGTCAGCCCGGTCGTTTAGAGTTCGTCACGATCAACCGCGGCTACCGCTTGGCCATGATAATGCTCTTTCCGGTAACATACACCCCTTCCCAACGCTTGGCGATTTATCATTCTGAACTCAGGGTTAAGGTCAAGCTAAAGGGTGCTCTGGACGCGCGTGAGCTGACGGAGGTGAAGCCAAAGGCGGGAGATGCGGAGGAGATCGCGGAGCTGGTCGTCAACCCGGGAATGATTGATGCTTACTCCGAGTCCCCCTCG
>CAZNRG010000012.1:0-21150 GCA_964575725.1 Hadarchaeota archaeon (SeqCode) | reverse complement strand
TCCCGCGCTGGCGCATCGAGTCGACCCTGGACCGGTTCATACGGCGGGGCTACCTCTCGGAGGACGACGAGGGGCTGCTTTACGTGGGATGGCGCGCGCGGGCGGAGGTCGACCAGCGAACTCTGCTTGGGCTGTTGTTGGGGAAGGAAGAGAAACCCAGCGAAGCTGAGGCCAAGCCGAAAGCCGAAAGCACAGAAGGGGAAGAAACGCGGGGAGATTGATGCAAACTCGGGTCAGGTACTTAGAGTTCGAAAAGTTTAACTCAACTTTTTATTAAAATGATTCCCTGAGAGGTGACAAACCATGAGGCGGAAACACGAAGATTGGAAAGGTGAAATGCCTCCCGGGTTGGCTTTGAGGGTTGCGGTTTCAATCGTAGTAGGCGTTGGCTGGCTGATCTTCCTCGTCATATTCCTGTGGTTTTACGCAGGAGACCTTGGCGTTTACAAGAGTTTGGCGGTACTCATTATTTCAATTCTCGTTGTGGGTGGGATACTCGGCCCGATGTGGGCTTACTGGGGGATTAAGACTGAACGCGCTCGTAGGAAGAAGATGAGGAGAAAAAAATAAAAAGAATAAAAAATTTCTTGGAGAGCGACAGTCACGAGGCCTAAAATTCAGATGGAAAGTTTGAAACGAAGCGTGCGAATGCGTAGTGGAACTGATAAAAGGCTCTCGCAGTTATGGGCGTTCACTCCGCTTCTATTTTTCGCCCTAGCAGCAAGTTTCGCGGTTGCGGGGCTTTTGATGTGGGAATGGGAAATCCCTGCAAAAATCACCATGACCCATGCAATCTTCATCGCGGTTATGGCTTTGACGGGCATTATAGGCGCCATCTTGCTACTCATTCTAATTTACAAGCTCATCCGGCGCAGGAATG
Organism: Hadarchaeota archaeon (SeqCode); assembly: GCA_964575725.1. GTDB lineage: Archaea > Hadarchaeota > Hadarchaeia > Hadarchaeales > Hadarchaeaceae > DG-33. The sequence goes on along the minus strand of CAZNRG010000012.1, from coordinate 20,270 downwards.
AGCACTTTAAACGCCACCAACTGCTGGAGGAGGACATAATCAGAGTGCTTACCTCATCGGCTGGGAGAAAAAGAGCCAAGATTGAAGATAAGCTAGCTTCCATTGAGCGAAGCTCCAGGGAGGCAAAACTAACTGAGAAGGAACAACCAGCCTTCTTGTGGGCTATTTTATGTTTTTTCATACCCTTCGTCGCTTTGTATGTCGGCTATTTCCTCATGAGGGACCTTTACCGCCACGAAAGACGTGAGGATTTCTTTCTGGAGGATCTTGAAAAAACAGCGGGGCCCATCGTGGCCCTCGAACTGCCGCGCCGGTTTCGCTCAACCCCAGATCGAAACATCGTCCTCTACATAGCGCTAACCATATTGACGGTGGGTCTCTTCGGCATCTACTGGCTATACACCCTAATAGTTGACCCGAACAACCACTTCGACCACCAAGTTAAGTGGGAGAATAAACTGCTTTCCTCGCTGTCGAAGGTAACCCGCGCCTGAGATTACATCCTACTTCTAAAAATTTGACATGCTCCACTTAACAACCACAAAATTTTTATTGTTCGCTGCCCCCACATAATTTGGGCTGGGCATTTTGGCGAAAGTTATCGTGGCTTACGAATCAAAGTACGGCAACACTGAACTTGTAGCGGAAAAAATCGTAGAGGGGATGAGAAAAGTTAAAGGAATAGAAACAGCCATTAGTAAACTCAAAGAAATTGACCTTAACAAGATCCAAGATTATGATGCAATTTTGGTGGGCTCTCCGAATCATTTTGGCGGGCCAACCAGAGGTGTTAAGAAGTTTATCGATAAGCTTGGGAAACTCGACTTGAAGGGGAAAAAAGTCGCTGTTTTTGACACATACGTTAGAGGAGACTTCGAAAAAGCGGTGAAGAAAATGGAGAAGCGAATAGACGAAAAGGCCCCCGGATTAAAACTGGTGGCTCCTGGTTTGTCAATCAAGGTTCAAGGGATGAAAGGCCCAATTCTAGAGGGAGAACTTCCTAAATGTGAGAAGTTTGGAAACAAAATAGCGACTCAAATGAAAACTTGATTAGATATGCCGGGATGTTCAAATCCCCTTCCTAGCACCATCGGCATAATGAAGCAAATTGGCTGGTTCTCAGGGGGGAACCTTTAGTTAAAATTTTAGTTTGAATCTTATGCCCACCTGAACCGCTTGAACAACGCTTCCCGCTCCTTCCGAAGTAATAGCTCCAAGAATTTGCTCGACAGCTTCTGTTCCTTCGCCAAGATCTCTCTGGCCGCTGCGGGGGTGACGCTTCTCCCGACGAGCGCTAGCGCCGCGAGCTTGCCGTGCTGCGAGATGAGCTTTGCGCTCTCCTGAAGTTCCCGCCAAGCCGAACTTTTCCTTCCCCGCTCCAAGAGCTCTATCGCCCGCCGGACCTCCTCAGCCGGCTCCTCGACCATCCCAAGTTTAGCTGACCCACATCGCGGACATTTCGGCTCTTCATCGAGCTCGTGAAGCTGGAGTTCCTCGACATAGTCCTTGCACTGGGTGCACGCAAAAGTGCGGGCCTCGCTGAGCAGCCGCGCCTTGGCCGAGGCTATCGCCAGCAACTTGAGCCGCTCGGGCATCACCGGCTCGAGAGCGAGGTAGCGCTGACGCCATGCGAGGCTCGACACGGGCGTTGGTTCTGCCCGCTCCCCCAACGAGACCAGTTCGATTTCGCCACTTCGAATGCGTCCCAGCACCTCGAGCGTGCGCTTCAAATCGAGGTCCTTATGCACGACCTCCTTGAAAGTTTCCTCAAATGCCGGGGTGCCCTTGAGTGCGCGCATGAGTTTATCCAAAACCGAACTCGTGAGTTCCGCCTCGCGCTCGAGCACCCCCATCCGTCGGGCTACCTGCGCAAGGCGCCACCGAAAGAAACGGCTCTCCTCGATGATCTTGCGGAGGTCCTTCTGGAGATCTGCACTGAGCTCGCCGCGCAAGATCTCAATAACGCCTTCGGGCTCGAGCGTCTCCGAGCGAAGCAGGATTCGGTAGGGGTCGACGGAAGTCGCGGTCGTCTCCGCGAGCTCGGCCGAGGCCTTGTAGGCTAGCAGGCGGGCGAGCGTTCGGTTTACGAGCGTTCCGAAGCAGGCATTTACCACGCAAATTTCTTTCACTTTCTCAATTGTAATGCGCCGATCTGTTGGTAAGGGTAGGGGTGCCTCGACCTGTCTGTGAGCGTCGGCGAGCGCGAGCTGCATCGCCCCCTCGCTCGCTCCGTAGCGCTTTGCCAGCTCCGCGACCGCGTCTTCAAATCGCTTGCCCGCGCTCTCGAGCTCCTCAAGCTGGGCCCTGAGCTTCCCCACCTCCTGAGCCACCGAGTGGGGTACCGGGATCTCCTCGCCTATCCAGGTCGGGATAGCTCCAAGAGGGTCATCGTCGGACTTCACGTAAACCTTGTCCTTGAAAACCTGAAGCACCCGCCAGATCTCGCCCCCAATCACAAATTTCACTCCCGGCTCGCCGTACTCCGCCACGAACGACTCGTCCAAGATTCCGACCGGCTGGTTCCGCTCGTCGTCCACCACTAGGTACTGTCGGAACACGGGAATCATCGAGAGGTTGCCGAAGTAATAGTTGAATACCCGCTCGGTCGCTCGCGGGCGTGCAAAATCTTTACCATCCTCGGAGACCCACGCCAGCCGTCGCTCCAAACTCTGCGCGAACCCGAGCACCCCCAGCAGGTCCTCCCGCTTGAGATCCCTGAAGGGGTAAGCGCGCCGGAAAATTTCGTAAACCGCATCAACGCTTACCCTCCGCTGCACCACCATGATCGAAACCAGCGCGTGCAGAAGCACATCTAGGGGTTTCTCGGGAACCGCCACTGGCTCGAGCTCACGCCGGTGGGAGCGGGCGGCAATTACAATCGACTCGAGAGCGTCGTCTGGGTCTTGGACCACGATCACCCCCTTGGCCACCTCGCCTATCCGATGGCCGCTGCGGCCCGCGCGCTGGAGCAGGCGTGTCACCTGGCGGGGGGAGTTGTACTGGATGACGAGATCGATGCGCCCTATGTCGATTCCGAGCTCCATCGATGAGGTGCAGACGATCCCCTTGAGCTCGCCCTGCTTCAGCCCGCGCTCGGCCCGGAGCCTTGAGAAGCTCGACAGCGACCCGTGGTGGACGCTCACAGGAAAACGAATGTCCCAGAGGCGGAAGCGGCTTGCGAGGACTTCGGCGGTTGGGCGGGTGTTGGTGAAGACGAGTGTTGAGCCGTGCCCCTCGATTAGCTTCCGCATCGCGCGTAAGCGAGCAGCAACTGGGGGGTAAGTGTAGAGCTCCGACGCAAGCCGTTCGTCGCGCTTGGTTGCCGCTGGGTATGTCACATCGAGCTTAAGCTCCCGCGCCACGCTGACGTCCACGACCTCGCACGGTCTATCCACGCCCACGAGGAACCGGGCGACCTCCTGCGGGGAGCCGATTGTAGCCGAGAGCCCGATGAGCTGGAACTCTCCCCCGCGAAGCTTGCGCAGCCGCTCGAGCGTGAGGGCAAGCTGGGCCCCGCGCTTGTTGTCAGCGAGTTCGTGAACCTCGTCGACCACCACCCATCGCACGCTCCGCAGGTGCTGGCTCAGCCTCCGGCCCATCAGGAAAATCTGGAGGGTTTCGGGGGTGGTAATCAGCACATCTGGTGGAATCAGGGCCTGCGCCCGTCGCTCGCGCGCTGCGGTGTCCCCGTGGCGAACCGATATCCGGAGGTCTAGGGCGCGGCACCACCACTCCAAGCGCTCGAGCATGTCGCGGTTCAGAGCACGAAGCGGCGTGACGTAGACGAGCTTGATCCCCCGCTCGCGCGTCTGGGAGAGCAGGAGCTGGTGGAGCACGGGGAGGAATGCGGCCTCAGTTTTGCCGGTTCCGGCCGGGGCGATGAGTAGCACATTTTTTCCCTCGAGGATTTTTGGAATCGACTCGCTCTGGGGCAGCGTCGGCTCGGTGAAGCCCCGCTCCGCCAGCAACTTCTTAATTGGTCTGGCAAGCGCATCGAACACGTTGGTTTTTCCGGGCATCTCAACCAAACAAGTTATGCTCAAACATGCTTATTTCTGAATAGGGTCAGAGGTAGGCTATATCGAGACCCAGCTCCCGCCGCATTTTTTCAATTTTTCTCCTGAGCTCCGAATCGACCTCGCGCTCGCGGCTCGAGAAATGTTCTTTCAACCGTTTGGTCGTCTCTTGGTATCGTCCAAGGCCTGCCGCGATGATTGCCCGGTCCTTCAACTTTGGGTGGGGGGAAATCAACCCGAACGGCATTGGTGCTCCGCACTCCATGAACTCACGAATCTCATCATCGACCTTTCTGGCGGCGACCTTCGCGCCCGCCCCAACCAGCTCGTGGGGTGATTTAAGATCGCCCTTGACCTGCCAGACCCCCAGCTTCGGGGCGTAGAAGAAAAGATCGCTGAAGCCGTACTCGTCGCTCCCGGCCAGCACGCGCCACTCTCGGCGGAGCTTCGGGTACTTTTTATAGCGTTTGCGCATTTCCTCCATTATCTCGGCTAACGAACGAACGCTCATGTCCTCACCCGTATCGCACCTCGAAGCCTGAGAACTCGCCTCGATAATTTTCCCATTTGACCTCAATGTCGGTGACCCGAGCTCCGGAGGGGCCGCGATGGCAGAAATTCAGCATCCGCTCCACCGCCTCCTTTTCTCCCTCGAACACCGCCTCGACTTGACCATCGGGCGTGTTACGGACCCATCCTCGCAGGCCCAGCCGCTGCGCTAGCTCGCGGGTATGATAGCGGAAGAATACCCCCTGAACATATCCGCTAATGTAGATGTGGGCTCGGGCTTTCATCATTACAAATTCGGCTTGATGAAATAACTAACTTTTGCCTCGCTTCTTTATTTTGAGCTTATCTCGAAACATGGGGGTTCCCTGGGATGTAAAATCTCAGCTTTCGTTTTAAATCTGCACTTACCCCGATGCGGTGAGAGCTTGCGATCTCGAAACGTTCTGCCTTGCCCTCTACGATTACCAGCTCGCTCCGCGCATTAGTTAAATCGAGTCTATGTTGTCGCTGCGTTATCCCCATCGCACGCGTCAGCTTCCCCGGCCCAGAGGTTAGCTTATGCTCCTCCTTGACGCCCCGGCGCCTCTGCATTAACTCCAAGCCCTCGAGCGGTTCGAGCGCTCGAATCAGCACCGCCCCGGGAACCCCTTCGCGCTCAGTCGTGACGTTGAACAACCACTGGGCGTGGACCATATACACGAATGCCAAACCCCCGCGCCACCACATTATCTCGTTGAGCTTGGTGCGCTTGCGCGAGGCTCGAGAAGCCGGGTCTCCCTTGCCGTAGTATGCTTCTACCTCGACTATCTTGCCGCTCGTGGGGCCCTCGCTCGCACGGTGAACGAGCACCTTGCCGAGTAGCTCCCCAGCGACCGTGGCGGTGTCGCGTTCATAAAAATCCCTCGAAAGCACGCGCATGGTAACCCGCAAGCGAATTCGCCAGCAATCGTTATTAAGGTGCTCGCCATAGCAAGTGGTGGAGGTTGGAAAATTGAAGTTTGATCCAAAGGTGCGCGAGAAGTACCCAGACTTCGTCGCTGGCTACGTCCTAGTGAGCGGCGTGACCATCGAGCCAAAAGTCGAGGGGCTTGTCGAGCGAAAGCGTGAAGTCTTCAGCGACTTGAAGGCACGCTACGGGGCTCTGAATTTGCTCGACCTTCCCGAGGTCAAAGCGTACCGCGCCTTCTTCAAGGCGATGGGTGCTGACCCGTCGAGCTACCGCCCCGCGCCCGAGTACCTGCTCCGCCGAGCGCTCGATGACAGATTCCCTGCGGTCAACAACCTCGTCGACTCCTGCCTGCTGGCGACCGTGGAGCACTGGGTTGCTGCTGGGGTCTATGATACAGAAAAAATCAAGGGAGATGTCCGAACCACTCTGGCCGTTGAAACTGAGCCATTCGAGCTCATCGACGGGCGAAAGCTCAGCCCCAAGCCCGATGAGATCGTGCTGCGCGACGATGAGAAGCTGCTCGCCGCTTACACGCTGGGGGACGCAAAGGTGACGAAAGTTGCGCAAAAAACGTCAAATGCATTGATCGTGCTCTGGAACGCCCCGGGGATACCGAAGGAGAAAGTCGAAGCCACTGTCAATTCCCTCGCCACCTACACCCGAAAATACTGCGGCGGCCACGTTGAGCGTAGCGAAGTCTTGTAGGGGAAACATGGCACACCCGTTTACCCTACTCGGCATAGCTTTGATCCTCATAGGTACCGCATTCGTGCTGCTGCCGATCATCGGGAAGTACATAGACCTCTCGCAGGTGCCGCACTGGTTGATCTACGTGTATCACAGCGATGGATTTTACTTCGTTACCTCGCCGCTCTTGATCGTGCTCTCGCTCATCGCGTTGGTCGCCTACTTTTGGGTAAAGTAGGCCCTCAGAAATAGCGAATTTTCTACTTTTCCTTCAGCTTCAAAATTGCCTCTGCGATGTCGCCACCCGTTTCCTTCAGTGCCTTTACTGCTGCCTCGCGCTCCACTCCCGCTTGCTCCATGATGAGCTTGATGTCCTCCTCGCCCGGCTGAAACTCCGGCTTCCGCTCAAATTCCTGTCCGCTCACCTGATAGCTGCGCTGCCCGGCCATCTCGGTGAGCGTCACTTGAGCGTTCGGAATCACGATCTCCTTATCGGCGAGTTTTATCAAGACCTCTCGGACCCCTTCGAGATCGCGAGCCTTGATGCCCATCTGGCGCATCGCCCGCTCCATCTGGCGCCGGTCTATTTTCTTAGGGAACAATCACTCGCCCCCGAATCCTCTCCTGACTTCCACCGCTTTTCCGACTTTAAACGCTACCATTTCCTCGCCCGCTAATAAGGCCTTTCCGCTCGCGAGCAGGCGATTGTTGGAATCCACGACGAGCACCTCCTCGGCCGGCCTTATCTCCGGGTCAGCATCCACCACGTGCTTAGCGAACACGGTCTTGCCCTGCGCCACAAATGGTGCCGCGTCATCGTTCACCACCACGCGGAGGCGGTGGGGCTTTAAAGCGGCATGCACGAGCTCGGCCCCTTTTCGGTTGAGCACGATGAATCCATCAGAAGCGCGGATCGAGCACAGAGGCTCGCCCGCTAGCCAAACTTGGCGAATTCGTCCCCTGCTCTTCACCAATTTAATGCCATCGGGAAAGAGTGCATGCCCAACCCCGCGATCGAATAGATAATCTGCCATCGCGTACAGTTTGAATAGCTCTTTCTTTTTTGGTTCCTGCAAAGGACCGCCGTGTAAACTTGGTTGCGGTGAATGAAAAAGTTTCGGAGCGGTGGATATCCTAGATAGTACAGAACAGAGCTAGCCGAAACCCGATAATAAGTGTCCCAAATAGGACAGGGCATCCTAAATAAGAACTCGCCACGAGCGTCGGGTCAGGACACTTATTTTTTTTAACCCATCACGCTCGCAGAGAAATGTGGGTAGAAGAAAACGGCACGACGTTGAAAAGCCCCGATCTTGGTGGGAAAAACGAGAGGAGGAAAAACGTGAGGAAAAACAAACATCAGCACCTCTACGACGACCCAGATGTCGGCCAGGATCCAGGCTTAATCGCGCTGAGTTCTGTTTCCTTTTCGTCTCCCCATAACTTTTTTAAGCAGGTTCTCTTCCGCCTCGATCTTTTCGATTAGCTCCCCGATGTTCCATCCCGCATTGAGCGGCCTCTTGATGGGGCGCTTGGCCCGCTCGCCTCGCCTATCTAGAATCGATTCTCTTGGCATATCTCATCTCCGCGCGGCAATTGTTTTCTTCCTCAACTTGGTCCCTCCGGGGTTTGGACGGCGGCGATCTGCCCCATTTGCGGCGCGCATTGGGACAACCTGTAGGCGATAAGGCAGACGGCGGGGAGGAACCCGCCCGCGCCGCATATTTTGGGCCCGCCGCCGCTCACCCCCGGCCCTCTTGCGCGCGAATTTCTTCTTCCTCTCGCGCATGATACGTTCCAACCGCCTGAGCGCCGCCAGATCGGTCCGCCTAACACGCTTGCGGGCCCTCACCGGCGGTCTGGCAAAGAGCTTCCCCACGCGTCGCTTGAGCCTATCCAGAATCGATTCTCTGGACATGCCCCATCCACCTCATATTCAAATGTAGGATGATATGATATAAAAGGATACGATATCGGACGATGATGTCTAGTGGTTCAAAGCAAGCGGCGAGGGGGGCGGGCGCACGCGGAGGCCATACGCCCCCTAGCAAGGCCGAGGTAAACCAGGCCAAGACCCTACCGAGAATACTTGAAATACAAAGTGTCCCAAATAGGACACCAGAATTTTAGGACGAGATATTTTCATCGCTTGCCTTTCCGATACTCACGTCAATGACAACATGGTCGATGCCGGGCGCATAACGCTTGACGACGCGCTTGCCCAAAATCTCAACCTCCCGCCCGACCGCAGCACTAAACACGCGTTTGACGGGCCGCTCGAACCGCAGTTTTGATGGGGCGCTCTCGTGGTAGTAGATGACGCCCCCGCTGGGCTTGAGCACCTCTAGCGCCAGCGGCAGGTAACGATGGGCCACGTGCAGGATGCCGAGCACCACACGATCTGCGACGCCGCGTGGGGCGACCGCCGAACAGTCCCCGAGCAGCGGCCTCACAAGATGCCCAACGCGATTCAAGCGAATGTTCTCGCATAGGTAGCGGTACGCGATCGGGTTCAGCTCCACCGCATAGATCTTACTAGGCTGTGCGTGCCTCGCGATGGGAATGCTGAATTGTCCCACCCCCGCAAAGAAATCAACAACGACCTCGCCCCGCCTGACCAGCTTCGGCAACCTTGCGCGCTCGTAAACATTCCCCAGCGAGAACATTACCCGCGAGACATCGAGTTTGAACACGCAGCGGTTCTCACGATGCACGGTTTCCGTCGATGGGTCGCCGGCGATGACCTTCAGCTTCGGCCTACGGTATCGCCCCGAAATCACGCCTGCCCGGAGCGCGACCGTCCGCACCCCCCTGATCCTAAGCAGCGCGTGCGCAACCTCGGCCTGCTTAGGCAGGAGTTGCTGGGGTAGGGAGATAATCGCGATGTGGCCGATGCGATCGAAGCCCGCTGGGAGAAGCCCAATTTCTTCGGGAGTGAGCACGCCACGCAAAGCTTCCCGCAGGTATCGCATGCAAGCGCCCCTTACCGATCAAACAAAAATTTACCGCTTGCCCCTCGGCCTAGCCCTTCTTCGCTTACTCGGCCTGGTGACCCCAACGACTTCGAAGAACTTTCGCCCCACCTGTCGATCGATCGCGCGCTTGAGGACTTTCTTGCTCGCCGCCTTGATGGCCTTAAGGGGGATCATCGCCCCGGCCATGCGCGCGTGTCCCCCCGCCGAGCCGATTTCGCCGTAGGCCTGCTTGAGCGTCTGCCCGAGGTGTATCGCTATATCGTTCGTTCGGGCCGAAACGCAAACCGCGTTGCCACATATCCCATAAACCAATGTAGTCTGCACCCCCTCGCGCTTGAGCAGGAAGTCCGCGGCTTGGGGGAGGGTGTCCCGATCCTTAACTTCGCCAACGTTCGTTATCAGATAGCCCCCCTTGAGTTTGCTCCCCTTGATGGCGCGCGCGAGCACATCAAGGGCCTCGGGCGAAACTGCCGGGGACTGGAGCCTCCCGAGCAGCTCAACGTCCGCCAGCTTCATGAGGTGTTCGAATGCGTCGAAATCGGTTGGCGTGGTCCCCCGGGTGAAGTTCATGGTGTCGGTCAGGATCCCGATCACAAGCGCGGCTGCAGTTGCTCCATCAATCTCGACCGCAGCGTATCTGAGGTAATTCGTCAAGAGCGTCGATGTGGACCCGACGACCGTGATGTCTTGATACCTCGCCCGCACCTCGCTCGAGGGCACTGGGTGGTGGTCGATCACGATCGTGGGCAAGATGTCCTTGGGGAGGGCGCAGTTAGCGTGGGTCGCGACATCGACGAGCGCGAACGCAGTATAATTGTCGAGCTTGGCTTCCTCGGCGCGAATGAGATCCAGCTCGAGTAAGTTAACGAGGGCGCGGTTCTGCGGGTGCCCAATGCTCCCATCGTAAAGGATGTCGGCGTCTATCCCGAACGCCTTAGCGTAACGCTTCAATGCCACACCACTCGCAATCCCATCTGGGTCGGGGTTTGTTTGGAGCACGATCGCTATCCTCCCCCCGCTAAGCTCCCGAAGCAGCGCGCGCAGGCGCTTCTCTTTCACCATCCCCTTCAACTCCTCAAACCGACTTAGGGCAAAGTTCGCGAGAATCTGGGATGATGGCAGAGCATCGCTGGCGCCGAGTCGCTTCGCCTCCGCCATCTCCGCCTCATCCAGAACTCGAGCGACCACGACGGGATCTATGTCCAGCTGCGCCTTCAAGCGGTTGATCGCCCCAAGAGCCCGCGCGGTAGCACGAAAATTTGGAACCATGAGAAGCACGACCTCAGCTCGCGATATCCCGGCGTCCTTGAGCACCTCGGGTAAGCTGAAATCACCGACAAAAACGCTGAATCCCATCTCCCTGAGCTGTTCGATTTTTTTAGTGTCCCTATCGACGACCACTAACTCCGCGCCAAGCTCCTTGAGCCTACTCGCCATCGAAAATCCCACATCGCCGCAACCTAGCACTAGGTACACCAGTCCCACCGCGCATACTTATGGGCCCACTCATTAAAAACCACAACGGGGAATACCTTTCCAGTGGTGAGCTGAATGAAGCGATTTGTTGTAGCTGAACTTTCGGTGGTGCCTGTTGGTACTTCGAGCACTGGGCTGAGCGATTATGTCGCGGCTGCCCTGCGCGAGATCAAGCGGGCTGGAGTGAATTACCAACTCTGCCCAACGAGCACGGTCTTCGAGGCAGACCTGGAAACCGCACTGGAAGTGGCGAAAGCGGCGCACCGGGCTGTCATCGGGGCTGGCGCCAAGCGTGTGATCACGACGCTCCGCATAGACGAGCGCTTGGATGAGCCTCGAACGATGGGGGAGCGCATCGAGCGGGTGGCCGCGAAGGCTAAGTAAATGCAGGAACCTTGTTCCTAGCAGCCCCGCCCGGCTCGGGCTCAGCGATAGGTTTATAAGGCAGATTTACCCCTAAAAGTTCAATCCCGTTGGTGATGCTCATGGAATTTTGCCCAAAATGTGGTACCGTGCTCGTCCCCAAGAAGGTCGGGCGCTCGAAGCGGCTGGCCTGCCCGCGCTGCGGATATAAACGCAAGATAAAAAAGCGTGCATCCTACAAGATCAGCGAGAAGGGGAAAGAGGCAAAAGAGGTTCCCGTCATCGTCGAGGATAAGAAAAAGAAGCCCACCGAGCGGGAGTACGAACTCGAGTCCCCGGAGTACTACGAGGAAATTTACGAGGGGTAGCTAGGTCTTTACCGCCGCCCCCTCCAGCGCACGACCGCACGCGCACGAGCGCTTTTTTGGAACCTTGTGGATCGCCTCGAGCAAGAGCTTTTGAACCTGCCCGATGTTCGTACTCATCAGCTCAACGATTTCCGTGTGGGTGAGCTTTGTCTTCGAGATCCCCGCCGCGAAGTTGGTGACCACTGCGACCGCGGCGTAGCAGAGCTCGAGCTCCCGGGCCAGCACGCACTCGGGCACGTTCGTCATCCCCGCGAGGTCGCATCCTAGCTTGCACATCGCCCGAATCTCAGCCGCGGTCTCAAAGCGCGGCCCCTCGGTGCACCCGTAAGTCGCGCGGGGGTGGAGTTTGAACTTCAGCTTGCGAGCCGTCTTATTTAGGACATCGCGAAGCTCTGGACAATAGGGTTCGGTAACGTCGACGTGCACAACGCCCCCCTTGCCCCCCTCATAAAAAGTCAGGGGGCGCTGCTTGGTGAAATCGATGAACTGGTGGAGAAGTGCGAGTTCGCCGGGGTGCATTTTAGGATTGAGGGAGCCGCAGGCGGTTGTCGCGAACACCCGCTTCACCCCTAGCTCGCGGAGGGCCCAGAGGTTCGCCCGGTAGTTGACGAGGTGTGGTGGTGTGGTGTGTCCCCCACCATGTCGTGGCAAAAACGCTACCTCTCGCACCCCCAGCCTCCCGACTACGATCTCAGGAGAATCGCCGTATGGTGTGGGTATGGTGATGGTTCTTACTTTCTCGAGCGCGCGCATAGAGTAAACGCCAGAGCCGCCTATCACCGCGATCTCTGCCTTCATTTTCCGAACCTTCGCTCCCGCTCCTGATAAGTTCGGATCGCGCGCAGGAAATCGATCTTGTTGAACGCCGGCCAGTTCGCCTCGCAGAAGTAGAGCTCGCTATAGGCCGACTGCCAGAGTAAGAAGCCGCTCAAACGTTCTTCGCCGCTCGTTCGGATGACCAGGTCTGGGTCGGGCAATCCGGCAGTGTAGAGGTGATGCTCTATCAACCGCTCATCGACCTCGCTCGGAGCGAGCTCGCCGCGCTCGATGCGCTCACATATCTTGCGAACAGCCTCTGCGAGTTCCGCCCTCCCGCCGTAGCCGATTGCTATGTTGAGTGAATACCCATCGTGGGCGCGGGTTGCCTTCTCAGCCTCTTTGATTGCCATCCTAACTTTCTTGGGTAGACAACTCAGATTGCCCAACGCCCGGACACGAATTTTGTATTTGTTGACGCGTTCGTCCGCCGCTACTTCTTTGAATTTTTTCGCGAAGAGTTTCATTAGGGTTTCTACTTCTTTGCTCGGTCGGTCGAAGTTCTCGGTAGAAAAAGCGTAGACCGTGACGTGTTTGATCCCGAGCTCCTGACACCAACCCAGAACCTCTTCAAGTTTCTTCGCGCCAAACAAGTGCCCCTTCAATTTCTCTAAACCTCTCTCTTGCGCGAAGCGGCGGTTTCCATCAAGGACGATTGCCACGTGCCGGGGGGTGTTTCCTCGCTGCTTTACCTCATCCAATAACTGTTGCGCGTAGTACTTCGCCGCCATGGCCCGCAGCTTGGCCACGCCCGGCAATTTCGCTATCGGTAGCTTTTCGATGCCCATGCGATCCCAAAACAACTTCTCTGTACCGCTTTAAACTTTTTAGGGACCTGCGCCCCAACCGCATCGTTCCCCTACGTGCATCTGCCCTCGATCCTCCGCTAGTAGTTCAAATCGCGATGATACGCCAAAAACAAAGACCAAAATTCCCCTATTTAAACCAAATCTCCGTAAAAATGCGTCGAAAAGGTTGAAAACGAAAAATTTTTAACCACAAAAAATAAAATAAAACTGCTTTTGGAGGCTGACGGGGCAGGGGGGTGAATAACCCTCCTAGGGTAAGAAATGTGGCATACGTAAGTAAAATCGAACTCCGGGGCTTCAAGTCGTTCGGAAATGCTAAGGTGAGTATCCCCTTCTCGAGGAGTTTGACGGCCATCGTCGGCCCCAACGGTTCGGGTAAAAGCAACGTCGTCGATGCGCTCTGCTTCGTGTTGGGGAGAATGAGCGCGAAGCTCATGCGTGCCGAGCGCTTTTCCGACCTCCTCTTCAACGGAGGCAACGGCCAGCGCCCGGCTCCCTTCGCCGAGGTTTTCCTCCATTTCAACAACGAAGACGACACGCTACCGATCAATTCTAAAATGATTGTAATAAGTCGAAGGGTGGACCGCAGCGGCAAGTGCGTGTATCGAATAAACCGGAAGCGTGCCTCACGACAGGAGATCGTCGACCTGCTCTCAAAGAGTATGACCAGCCCTGGAGGCTACAACTTCATCATGCAGGGCGATGTCGACCGCTTCATAAAGATGGACCCGTTCGACCGCCGGGTGATCATCGATGATCTAGCAGGGGTCGCGGAGTACGATGAGAAAAAGCAGCGGTCACTCTCAGAACTCCAGCGCGTCGAAACCAACCTCAACTCGATGGATGCCGTCCTCGGCGAGATCTCGGTCCAAATGGAAAAACTCCGATCTGAACGGGAGGGGGCCATTCGCTACAGGGAGCTAAAGCAGGAGCTCGAGCATATTCAGGCCACACTCCTCAGCATTCGGCGCACCACTTACCGACGGAAACTTTCCCAGCTGCAACAGAAAATAAAAATGAAGGAAGAGAGGCTGCAGGAGCTACGCGGCAGACGTCGGGAAATCCTAGAGGGGGCTGAGGGCCGTGATCGAGAGGTCGAGCGTCTAGAAAAACTCATAGAGCGAAAAGAAAAAACCGGCGCATTTGTGGAAGCTGGAAAAATACGCGAACGCCTCAAACTGCTCAACGAAATGCTCGGCTCGACAGTGGGGGAGCACGCGAAAATAGAGGGTGAGATTGCCGACCTTAGCACCCACATCAAAAAAATTGGGCCTCGTGACGATCGAGATATTTCACTCGAAAAAATAACCTCGCTTTCCTCGAGGTTCGAAGATCTTTACGCGAAGTTTAACGCGCTGACCCAAACTTTCGATTCAAGCAAATCACGCACCGAAACCGAAAAAACGCTTCAGGAACTCCGCGGGGTTCTGGATGACCTACGTTCCGTCTTAGACGACTTTTCCAAGCGTCTTGAGGGGGCTTCACAGCTACTCGAAAGCGCACGATCGCTCAAGGGGCCAAACGAGTCTGAAACGGGAAACCAACTTCGGCGCCGTCTCATAAGCTTGGAAGCCGTGCGCGCCCAGCTGCAGCATAGGTTGAAACAGCTGCAACAACAGGTCGAGGAGGCCCAGACTAAACTAGATGGGGCCACCGCGCTGGAAGATGGAGAACAGTCATCAATCCGGGCTCTCCACAAGGAGAAGGAAAAACTTCGACGCAAAGTTGGAAGCATCAAAAAGAAAGCGGGTCGCCTAGAGGATGAAATAGAGCAACTCAGCGATGAACTGCAGGCGTGCAGGGTGGAAGGGGCCTCGCTGCGACCCCAACTCGAAAACATTGAAGGGCAGCTAAAGCAGGCCAAGGTGGGGGCTGAAATCGCCCACGACACCGACCCTGCCAAACTCGAACGGAAGGTTGGGGCCCTAGAAGCGGAGCTCGAAGCACTCGGGCCCGTGAACTTCCGAGCAATCCAAGATTTCAGAAATGCCGAACGCCGTTATAACTCCGAAAAATTGAAGTATGACAAGCTGGTCGCGGAGAAGCAGGCGATCCTCGATTTCATGCGGGAGATAGATGAGAAGAAAAAAGAAGTGTTTATGCAGACTTTCAACGAGCTCTCACGATATTTCAGCAAGATATTTAGTGAGCTATCGCCTGACGGTGTGGCAAGGTTGGTCTTGGAAAATGAAGAGAGCCCGTTCGAGGGTGGACTTGAGATAGAGGCCAAGCCGGGGGGGAAGGAAATCGCGCGAGTGGGGGCCCTCTCGGGTGGTGAAAAAGCCCTGACAGCGCTCGCGTTCATCTTCGCCCTCCAGCGCTTCCGACCCACCACCCTCTACGTGCTCGATGAGATCGACGCCCACCTCGACCCCCAGAACCTTCGTCGGGTCGCGGAGCTCATTCGCCGGTCCTCGCGCGACTCGCAAGTCATCCTCGTGACCCTGCGCGATTCGATGATGTCCGTGGCCGACCGTTTGTTCGGCGTCACGATGGACAAGAGGGGGGTGTCTCGCCTGCTCTCGGTGGAGCTGGCAGGGCTGGCGGCGTGAGGTGAAAAAATGACAACAATCGCCGATCAACCCTTCCAAATCCTTCTCGGGCTGGTGCAGGAGCACAAGCTCGACCCATGGGATGTCGACATCGAGAAGCTCGCCGGTGTCTACTTACAGCGCGTGCAGGAGATGCGGGAGTTTGACCTTCGCGTCTCGGGACGGACGCTGCTCTCGGCCTCGGTGCTCTTGCGGATGAAATCTGATTTCGTGCTCAACGGGCGGGGTGAATCGACAGCAGAGGCGGGGCTTGAGGAGGTATTAGACATCGACTTGCCGGAGCTCGGGCAAGTGACCATCGTACAGCGCTCGCCTCGCAAGATCACGCTCGTTGATCTCATGGGCGCACTTCAGGAGGCGCTCAAAGATATCCCAATGCGAAAGGTTCCTTTAAGGAAAAAGCTGGAGAAAATCGTGCGGACGCTCAGCGAGTACAACATAAACATCGAGCGGTACTTGGAAGAGATGTACCAACGAATAAAAAATCTCGCAGCTTCTGGGCAGGAAGTTCCCCTTTCAGCGCTCGTCCCCGAACGGACCAAGCTTGCGGTGGCCCGAACCTTACTTCTCCTGTTGTTCCTTAACATCCAGGGCAAGGTGGTATTACAACAGCCCGAACCATTTGGTGAAATATTCGCCTCGGTGCCGACGGAGGAGAATAACAATGGGGGCTAAAGAGGATCGCTCGATCATTGAAGCCGCCCTCTACGCGGCCGACCGCCCGTTGACCCTTGGCGAGCTGCGCGGGATCTTGGAGACCTCGTCCGAGACCTATGTGCGCAAACTCGTGGAGGAACTCGTCGCCGACTACGGTAAGCGGGGCGGCCCCCTCGTGCTCGCCGAGACCTCGCAGGGGACCTTTTCGCTCCGCCTCCGCAAAGAATTCATGCCGAAGTTAGAGGGGGTGGTGCCCAAAGCAAGGCTCTCGCGGGGGGCACTGAAGACCCTCGCCATGATCGCCTACAAGCAGCCAGTCTACCAAGCTAGGCTCGCAGACGTTCGAGGCAGCCGAGTTTACGACCATGTCAAGCAATTGGGTGCGCTCGGCTTTATTGAATCCAAGCCATTCGAACGGACGCGAGTGCTCCGGACCTCGCGGAGGTTCGCTGGTTACTTCGGCTTCGAGGATGATATGGACAAGATTCGTGAGCACATAGAAGAGCTCATGCGATAGGGACTTTTTATACTTGAGCGCGGAGAATTGCAAGTGGTGCTTATATGGTCAAGTGGCAGGGCAGATCGCTGAAGAAACCCAGCGGGGGGCGAATATGGGCCAGCCGGAAGAAGCGCAAGCGGGAGATGGGGAGCGAGTTCGCCGCGACAAAGCTCGGCCCGATAAAACGGGTTAAGCGGCGCACCTCCGGTGGTGACATAAAAATCAGCTTGCTCGGCGCTGATGTCGCCAATGTCATGGACCCCAAGACTGGACAGGCCAAAAAATCGAAGATACTCACAGTCGTCGAGAACCCTGCTGACCCCCACTTCGTCCGCAGAAATGTCCTGACAAAGGGGGCGATAATCGAAACCGAGCTCGGCCGCGCGCGTGTGACCAGCCAGCCCGGACAAAGCGGCACCGTAGATGCCGTGCTACTCGAGGCAAAACCTGCCGAACCAGAGAAACCTGCTGAGAAGCCAGCGGCGCCCGAAGAAAAATCATAGCGTTTGTTGTTTTCCATTTCCCACTATATGCATGATCTTCCACCTTCGTCGCTTCAACTCACTTGCTATGAAGCGGCGGTGACATGCGCTTGGACTAGATTCGACACACATGATCGCCGAAGGCTTTTCGCGCGTGAGTTCCATCAGTTCCCTCAACGCTTGCTTGAACTCTTGGGTTCGTGTGTAGGCTCTATATCCCCCGCGGTACCCGCCGAGTTCTCGAATATGAACATAACTGATGCCCTTGGCAGACAAAGCCCGCTGCAGGTTCTCCTTTACAAATTCAGGCCACTTTGAGGTCGGGAAGCGTCGGATGTCGATGATGAGCTCGATGCCGAAGCGCTTGAGTAGCTCCACAAAATCGTCGAACTTTCTATCCCCATAGCCGATGGTGTATACATTTGGCATTGTCCCAACAGAAGGGGCTGCTCTTACATTCATAGGTGAAGTCCGAGTCAGCGTTCGGTGGTTCCGCCCGCTAGGCTGCCTGTTACCACCTCGTCAACGCTGTGGACGACGCCGCCCCATTCCTCGATCGCTGAGCGTATCGTGCCATAATCCAGCTGGCCATCGATGGTGACCTTGAGGCTCTCGGTGTCCTTGTCGATCTCGATGAGCGTCACGTTCACCCCGTCAACGCCCGGCATCGAGCTGAGCTTTGTCGCGAACTCCGGCAGCGAGGGGCTGTGCGGCTTGAGCACATCGAGCACGAGCCTGCGAATCTTTCGAGCGCGAGTCCTTCTAGCCATTCGATCCTCATCTCCAAATGAACGTCGGCGGCTTATGAATTTTCGCGGTGACAACTGTCGGCTCGACCGTGCCTTTTATAAGTTACGAAAAGCTTAAATATGGATAGATGAACCCTTTTTAACCTTTTGGGGGATCAAATGCGCAAATTAGGCAAAGTCATCCACCTCACCAATCGTGGGCTCGTGCTGCGCACCGAACAGGTGCCGGACCTCGGAGGGGCCATATATGATGGGGGAGGCGCGCGCGTGGGGAGTGTGCTTGACCTGTTCGGGCCCGTCGCGGCGCCCTACGCCGTGGTGAAGCCCGCCCGTGGGGCCTCCCGAGCCGAGCTTGGGAAGCTCATCGGCAAGGAGCTATATATGGGGGAGCGGTATGGAAAAACCCGAAAAGCAAAAAAAGTGCCCGGAGTGCAAAAGCGCAAAGCTCGTGCGTGACTACGAGCGCGCCGAGCTAGTGTGTGCTGAGTGCGGCTTCGTCCTCCACGACAAGATCATGGACATGGGGCCGGAGTGGCGAGCATTCGACCAGGAGCAGCGGGAGCGCCGGGGACGGGTAGGGGCCCCCATGACGTTCACAATTCACGATAAAGGCTTGTCAACTATGATCGACTGGCGCGATCGAGACTCCCATGGAAAGGATCTAACCCCCAAGCGCCGGGCCCAGATCTACCGCCTCCGAAAGTGGCAACGGCGAATTCGGGTTTCGGACGCGACTGAGCGCAATCTAGCCTTCGCTCTCTCGGAGGTTGACCGGATGTCCTCCCACCTAGGACTGCCACGCAACGTTCGTGAGGCGGCTGCGGTCATCTACCGGCGGGCTGTTGAGGAAAGGCTGATCCGTGGGCGTTCGATTGAAGGCGTTGCCGCAGCGGCCCTTTACGCTGCCTGCCGGGAGTGCAAGGTTCCCCGGACGCTCGATGAAATTGCAGACGTCTCGCGGGTGAGCAAGAAGGAGATCGGGCGGAGCTACCGTTTCATCGCCCGCGAGCTGCTCATCCACCTGCGCCCGACGAGCCCGGTCGACTACATCCCTCGCTTCGGGTCTGAGCTTGGGCTCAGCGGGGAGGCTCAGTCAAAGGCGATCGAGCTGCTGAAGGAGGCGACGAAGAAGGGGCTTACCTCTGGGCGGGGGCCGACGGGAGTGGCGGCTGCGGCCATCTACATTGCCAGCGTGGTCTGCGGAGAGCGGCGGACGCAGCGGGACGTGGCAGATGTTGCTCGGGTGACAGAGGTCACCGTGAGGAACCGCTATAAGGAACTTTGCGAGAAGCTGGGGCTAGATGTTGAGCTCTAGCTGTCAAGCTTGTCTTTGGGCCCCTGCGGAAAGCAAAAGTATCGCTGGCCCAAACGTTTAATCGAGCCACATGCGCGGAACCTACGTACTCCTTGCCCACGTCCCCTACGACCTCGTGCTGAGCGTGGGGGAACTCGGCCCCCTACCCTTTAAGGCCGGCTACTACGCCTACGTCGGCTCGGCTCTCGGTGGCATCGAGCAACGCGTCGGACGCCATCTGAAGCGGGAGAAGCTCGCGCGCTGGCACATCGATTACCTGCTCGCTCGTGCCCGTGCGGTAGATGTCGTCGTCGCACAGAGTGATGAACGAAAAGAATGTGCGGTCGCTGCCGAGCTTGCGAAGCATCTCTCGAGCATCTTGGGTTTTGGGTCGAGCGATTGTAAGTGCAAGAGTCACCTGTTCTACAGCCCTGATTCCCACGAGCTGCTCCGACAGGTGTTGCACAGCTTCAAGGATTGTGGGCTTAAACCAACGAAAGGTATCAAGTATGGCTAAGCAACGACGTGAACGAAAGCGCGAGCATTATTATCGTATGGCTAAGCGTGCTGGATACAGGGCACGATCTGCATTTAAACTCAAACAGCTTAACCTACGCTACAAACTCCTCCGGCGCGATGATGTCGTCGTCGACCTGGGGGCGGCCCCTGGGGGGTGGCTTCAGGTTGCGCGCAAGGAAGTTGGCGGAGGGGGCTTCGTGCTGGGCATCGACCTCCAAGAGATCGCAAAACTCCCCTATGAAAACGTTGAAACCCTCGTGGCAGATATCACCGACGCTTCAACACCAGAGCTGATCAGAGACAACCTTCCTCATGCAGCAGATGTGGTACTTTCTGACGCCTCCCCCAAGATTTCGGGCGTTTGGAGCGTCGATCATGCACAATCGATCGAGCTTGCCCGCGCCGCACTCGCAATTGCCAAAACCGTGCTGGCGCCGGGCCGAAGGTTACTCATCAAGGTCTTTCAAGGCGAGCTCTTCGAGGACTTTGTGGGCGAAGTTAGGGAAAAATTTGAATTCGTTAAGATTTCCAAACCACCCTCCTCGCGGA
>CAZNRG010000011.1:0-22516 GCA_964575725.1 Hadarchaeota archaeon (SeqCode) | reverse complement strand
ATGGTAAAACTGGCGAAACGTGGAAAAACTGGATTGAACCCCTGCACCTACTGCGGGGTGATGCGGCGCTCGCTGCTCAACCAAGCCGCCCGCGAGCTAAGTGCGGATAAGCTGGCGACCGCACATAACCTCGACGATGAAGTGCAGGCGATCATGCTCAACTACGTGCGGGCAGACTTCTCCAGGCTCCACCGCCTAGGGCCAACTTACCCGCAGCGAGAGGGATTCGTCCCGCGCATCAAACCGCTGCGCGAGATTCCCGAGAAGGAGGTGGCCCTCTACGCTTTGTTGCGGGGGCTGAAGATGCACCTCGGGGTCTGCCCATACGCGGGAGGCATCCACGGCGAGATCCGCGATTTTTTGAACCGGCTCGAGGCAAATCACCCCAATTCGAAGTTCATGACCCTGCGGATGTTCGACCGGATGAAACCCCAGTTGGCGAAAGCAACACCGGAATTTGAGATACGAAGATGTGAAAATTGTGGTGAGCCGACCTCGACGAACATCTGTAAGAGCTGTGAACTCCTTCAGGGGTTGGGGTTGGAACGGCGACAAAAAACGCTTATTTCTCCGAAATCCAGTTAGATATGGCGGCGAGCTAGGCGGGGGGTTAGCGGTCCCCTCTACCAGAAATCCGCTATACGCTGGGCCGAAGCTCGGGGGCGGCGCTGGAACCGTGCGCCGACCTGGTTTCCGGCAAAGAAGTCCCGTCCTGCTGGGCCGGCGGCGGCAGGGCCTCGGTCGTAGGATCGGGGAGAACTGCTCTCGCCTGTCGAACCCCGTGAGGACCGGAAGGTAGCAGCGGTAGGCAGGACGTTTGGCGCTGGCAGATCACGGGATGGAGCTAGGGGCCAACAATCGTCGCGCGGGAAAGGCGTCAACTTCGAGCGCGCTCGTCGCCTTGCCGGGGTGTCCCAACCTGGTACGGAGCAGGGTTGCTACGGCAAAGCCCGCAGATACCCTGTGACGCGTAAGCGTCTTCTGGGTTCAAATCCCAGCCCCGGCGCCAACCTTAAGTTTTCTCGAGCGCAATCGTGAGTGGTACGAATGCCGGAAGCGCAATCTCTGACTGGACGGGTAGTCTTCCAGTATTTCTACGACGTCGGGGGCGACATCGAACTCGAGCGCGTGCCCAAGCAGAAGCTCAACGTGATCGAACGCCATATCCCGCGAAGGGCGAGAATTTTAGCACCAAAATATGAAGAAGTTGGACTTCAGCCGATCGAGGTCGACCTGGGGGCCAAGCGAATCGACCGGCACAAGGCCACCCTCGAGGCGCACATCTTCCCCATCGGTGTGATAGGGATCAACATAACCATCGAATTTCGCAGAGCTAGCTTTGACGGCGTCACGAAACTCGTCATCTTGAACGAGGGGCGGGTGAAAGTGGATGGAAAGGAAATTGAGTTCGATGAGTTGCCGCTTGAGCTCTTCCAAGACCTCGTGAAAACGATAAAACCAGCGATAGTTTACCCATATCCCGCGTTCGAACTCCCAGAGATTTACACCCTCATCCTAATTGCCGGATCCGACCCTAGGTTGGGCACAGAGGATTTCCTGACCAAGTTTCGAAAGCAGACCGCAGGGCTACTGCGCGGGGAACGCGATTGGCGCTCGCTCAGCGACAAGGAAGTAGAAGACGCCCTGAAGCCTTACCTGAGTTATTCTGGCGAGGACATCGTAATCGTCGACTGGTACGCGGCGCTCATCAGCGGCGCGATTGAATACACCGACGAGCTCGTGCGAATGATCGAGTTCGCGCGAATCCAGCTGCTCGAGCTGAAGACCTACGACCGCCTGCTCGACCGCCGCGTGGAACGAGCTTACAGTTCCCTTCGCACCGCCCTCGCTGGCCCCCGCATGGGGATAACTTGGCGAAGCCGCCCTTACGGGGAGCTCGCTCGAACTGCGAGTGAGCTAGCGGAACTGCGCATCGAGGTCATGGACTACGTAGGAGACCTCCGCAACATCCTCAAGCTCACTGGAGAGTGGTACTTGGGTAAACTCTACCGCATCGCGAGCGAGCGATTTCGCATCGCCGACTGGCTGGCGTTAGTCGACAAGAAGCTCGATCAGCTGCAGGAGCTCTACGCCATGGCGATGGAGCGCGTCGATGTGCACCGGGCGACCACGCTCGAATTTTTGATGATGATCCTCATCGTAGCCATCGTTGTGCTCGAAGTCATCATGATTTTTCAGGGGTTGTAGCTGGCTACGCTTTTATCTGTGGAGACAAAAATCAACTTGGGCCCGTGGTCTAGCGGTTAAGAAGGGCTAAAACCCCTTAACAAACGCCACCCTTACAAGGTGGAGATCGGGGGTTCGACTCCCTCCGGGCCCACCACTAACGCTTTTTTAGAAGCCCTTGGACCTCTGCGTGAAGTGATTTGAAGCGATCGAGCGCGGGGTGCTCCGAACCCAGCTCCGACCTGAACCAATCGAGAGCCCGCTCGTACGATGCTGTGCAGTGCCCCATCACCAGCTTGTCCGCGTAGGCGACGACTTTTTCCTCGAGCGTGCAAGGCATGAAATCCCGCGCTGGGAGTCCAAGCTGCTTCGCCTCCCCGGCTGGGATTCCGGCACCCAGGTGGCACTCGGCAAATCTGGCAAAATTGCCCAAACCCAAATCCCGCAGCATCCCTGCCCCCTCGACCCCATGCATGATGCCGTGCGTTCGAGCCCGCCCGATGTCGTGCAACAAAGCGCCCAAACTTACAAGTTTCAGGTCAAGCTTGTGACCATTCGCGCGAATTCGTCGAGCGAGCCTTAAAGAAATCCGCTCGACGGCGAGACAGTGCCGAATGACTTCCCTTGAACAACCAGCCTCGCGCAGCACGCGAAGCGCGTCCTCACGCTTGAACAACTAGCCCCCCACGAGTTGCTGTCGGAGCGATTCAATTTGCCGTTCGAGAGCCGTGATTACATTTGAGTTGTCGTAGGGGCCCAGCTTCCTCCCGCAGCGTGGGCATTTGAAATCGTTTTCAGCCGCTAGGTCGAATGGCAACTTGGGACAACTGTTTTCGCAGCCGAAAAACATGACGCTCCGCTCCACTTCGAGCCGCCCCTCTAGCTTTTGAAGGAGCAGGCGCTTGTTGGTATTAAAGTAATCAAGGGCCCGCTCTGGCTCGATCTTCCAGTAATAGATGTACCACCCGCTGTGCTCGTCCCGGACCCTGCGGTAGCTGACCACGCGGTTCTCGTAGAGGTCGTAGAGGATCTTCCGCACGAGGTTCACCCGCATGCCCGTTCGCTTCGCCACCTCCTCGTCGGTGATATCCTCCCTGAAGAGGGCTTTCGCTACCTCGTACCCGTGCTCGCCGCCTATTCGGATGAGGATCTCCCTTAGACCGGGGTCTTCTGGCGGCTTCTGCTGGGTTTTTTTCTCCTTTTTGACGCGTTTTTTAACAGCTTTCTTCCTTTTGCTAGTTTTCTTGCCCAATTTACCACACCCCTATGAGCCAGTAATTCTATGCCAAAAACTCATAAATATAACTAACGTGCGGAAAACGCGCCAATAGCGGCTTTTTAACCAATTTTTTTGACTTTTTTGCCTTTGAGGCCTGGGATCGCCATTAATTTTCTATTTTAAATCCTTTTTTCAATTTTAGAGCCCTTAAAAAGCATTTCTAGGAAAACGGCGCACGCAGCCTCCTCCGAATGGTTCTGATTCCCTCATGCAAATGACGACGATCTCAGGCGGGCCCACCACTCCCGAAGACGTTCGTCCTTATCGTCTCGATGAGCGAGCCTAGGTTGGTGCGCCCGAGCGCCGAGATGGGAATTGCGAACTTGGTCAAGTCGTTCAAAGCCTCGAGCTTGCGTTCGAGTTGCTCGTGGGGGATGAGGTCGACCTTGTTAAGAGCCGCGACCACTCGCACGGGGTATTCAGCCAGCACCTCGCGGGACGCCCGGAACTTCCGGAGGATCTCGGGCAGAGGTTCGGCTACATCAAGCACGAGCACCACGAGGTCTGCGAGGTAGATCTCCTCGAGCGTAGCCTTGAAGGCCTCGACCAGCCAGGGGGGCAAGCCGTCGATGAACCCCACGGTGTCGGTGAGCAAAATCATCCGGCTCGCGCGCATCGCCCTGGTGCGGGGCATCAGGGTGGTGAATAACATGTCGTCGACCTCGGCGTTTGCGGCGGTGAGAGCGTTAAGCAGCGTCGACTTCCCGGCATTTGTATAGCCAGCGAGCGCCACGAGCTTGAATCCACGCCGGTGCCTGAGCTTACGCCGCTGCTCCCTCACGCGGCCGATGGATTTGAGCTTTCGCCTCAGGTTCACGAGCTTCCGCTTGACCATATCGTAGCGAACGTCTACCTCGTACTCGCCCCCGCCTCGAAAGCCAGGCTGCTCTATCATGGTCATTGCGCGTACCTGTTCTCGAATGCGGGGCAGCTCATAGCTCAACCTGGCGTACTCTACCTGGAGCTTCGCCTCGGGTGATCCCGCGCGCATCGCGAATATTTCGAGGATGAGCTGAAAGCGATCAATTACTTCGACCCCTGCAAGCCGCGAGAGCTTGTAGGCCTGAGATGGGGTGAGTTTGTTATTGAAGATGGCGCGCTCAGCCCCGCTCGAGCTGACCAAGCCCGCGAGCTCCTTGGCCTTGCCCTTGCCTATGAGGTACGCGGGGTCTGGCTTCCGCACCTGCTCAAGCGTGCCGACGACCTCGTGGTTGAGCGTTCGTGCTAGGGCGGTTAGCTCCACCAAGTTGGATTTTTCGCCAGGCGACCGGCGTTCGACCAGCACGACGCGCATGCAACCATTAATTAATAGCCGTTTCAAATCAAAAAAGGATGGGATTTTATGAGGCAGGCGGGGTTGGTGTTCATGGCGGCGGTTTTGCTGAGTTTGGCCACATCCTCTACCGTCTCTGGGTCTGGCTACTATAAACTGTACGACCGGACTTTCACCATAAAGGAAGACCGGCTTCTGGAAGTGTCTGCAACAATCACGCTGGTCAACACAAGCACCGACACGCGCATAACGAGCGTTAGTTGGACCATTCCAACCGAGGACCTTCGCCAAGTCAAGGTCTGGGACGATGTTGGGGATCTAAACCATATCGAAACTCCCTTTGAATCCTACACGATGGAAAACGTTTTTTTTAGGGGGCGGGGGGTTGGACCCAGCAGTGAGCTCACCTTCTACGTGTCATACACAGCTGGGGGGATGGTCTCGGGCACCGGTGTTGAGTACCGGGCAGGCTTGGGAGGGGTTGTCGCTAGCGATTTGTATGATAACACTAATTACATCATTAAAATCCGAGGGCCACCTGGGACCTACTTTTTTTCTTCCGATCCCCAAGCGCAGCTGGTGGAGAATGATCCCCCGATGATAAGGTATGCCACCACGATCCAAGTAAACGAGAACTTCGAAGGACTCCGCGTGAGGTTCTACGACCAGCCCGCCTTTTACACGGTGATTTTGAGGTTCCCCTTCACCAATTATGGGACGAACTCGTCCAAGGATTTGGACTTGGACGCGATGCTCTTCAACAGTGAGTTACCATGGCAGTTCTCCGCGCTCGTCGACTCAAGTCACCCAATACAAACCATGTACGTCGACGAGGAGAATAACTGGCACGGCGTGTTCAAGGTGAGTGAGCTGACGCCGAGCGAGACGGAAACAGTCACGTTGGAGCTGCTTTACGAGGTACAGCTCTATGACCCCGGCATAAACGCGGATGACGTTGGTTCCATCTCCAAGGTACCCGCGTCGCTCCAGGGTTACCTTAAACAGGATGATAAATGGGAATCTGAGAACGAAGTGCTTCAACAGGCGGCCGATACAGCGGCCGGAGGTGAGACAAATGTGTACCTCGCGGCCGAGAAAATCTCGGGTTATGTTGTGGATAAGCTAAATTACCACGTACAGGACGAGAGACGCGGGGCCCTGTGGGCGTACTTGAACGAGACCGGGGACTGCAGCGAGTACACGGACCTGTCGATAGCGCTGGCGCGTGCGTCGAGGATTCCCGCGCGCGCGATGTATGGATGGGGATACTATGAGGAGGAAAATCTGCGCGGCCACGCCTGGCTCGAGTATTACTTCCCGGGCATTGGTTGGCAGCCAGCCGACCCCACGTGGGACGAGACCTACAAGGCATACTTCGCTAGGCTTGACCCAATCCACCTGACGCGGAACGTGAGGGGGCTCAGCTCAGGGGAGTCCGGCGTCAGCTACACCTATTATGGCGCGCCGCCCACGCTCAGTGAGGGCGAGACCACTATAATCCCACTTGCAAGAGTGGATGCCGCCCTGGACTTCGTCATCGCCGCCCAGTATGCGGTTAACCTCGCGGACGCCCTCTTGGCAGCTTCCCCAGATGAGCGCCTCAGCCAGAGCCTCCAGCTCGCTCAAGCGAGCCTCGACCAAGCCAAGGACCCCGCAAGCGATGAAAACCAGAAGATTTCTCATGCGAAGCAGTCCATCGAAAGTGCAAGCGAGGTTATCCGCGCTCTCGGAAAGTCCCCAGCAGCGGGATTTTTCATCGACTTATGGCAACTGCTCCCCTTCGTACTCATCGCGGGAGGGCTCGCCGCAGTTGTGGTGGTCATTTACAAACTTCGAGGCAGGCGAGCTTGAGAACGCGAGGATGTTCTACCGCCCGAGTATTGGTGTCTGCGAGCTTCGCGGTAGGCGTTGACACGATGCCCTATTTCCACTGAAAGTTTATTAGGCGCACTTCGACAGAGTATCTTGAGGAGTGAAGAAAATTGCCCGATGCAGCCAAACCCAAGGAGCTCAGATCCCAGGCGTTTGACGAAACCTACGTTGCAGATTACATCCACAGTTTGGAGCACCGCGTCCGCGACTTGGAGCATGAAAAACGCTCGTTCGAGAGTCAGTATCTAAAGATCGAGCGTGAGCTCCGGAGCCTCCGCGCGGAGTTCGACCGGATGCGCGCGCCGCCGCTCATTTCCGCGACCTTGCTCGATGTGCTCGAAAATGGGCGCGTAATCGTTCGAAGTAGTGCTGGACCCCACTTCGTCGTCACCGCGTCACAGTTCATCAAGCCCGAGCAGCTCAAGCCCGGGGTGAGGGTGGCCCTGAACCAGCGGAACTTCAGCATAATGGAGGTGCTGCCCTCGAAGAAAGACCCGCTCGTGTTGGGAATGGAGATCGAGGAGGCGCCCGATGTTAGTTACGGTGATATCGGCGGGCTGGAAGACCAAACTCAGGAGATTCGGGAAACCGTTGAACTTCCCATGCTTAAGCCGGAGCTTTTCAAAAAAGTGGGAATCGAGCCGCCCAAGGGGGTGCTCCTCTACGGCGCCCCTGGGACTGGGAAAACCCTGCTTGCCCGGGCGGTCGCCCACGAGACCCGTGCCACTTTCACCCGCGTGATAGGCTCCGAGCTCGTGCAAAAATACATAGGCGAGGGTGCCCGGATGGTGCGCGAGATGTTTGAACTGGCCCGGGAGAAGGCACCATCAATCGTCTTCATCGATGAGCTGGACGCAATAGCGGCCCGCCGCCTCGACACCTCGACGAGCGGAGACCGCGAGGTTCACCGCACACTCATGCAGTTGCTGGCAGAGGTGGATGGGTTCGACCCTCGAGGCGATGTCAAGATATTGGCCGCGACCAATCGTCCAGACATTCTCGACCCGGCGTTGCTTCGCCCAGGGCGCTTCGACAGACTCATCTACTTCCCGCTGCCAGACGAGCGCGCGCGAGTTACAATCTTCAAAATTCACACGAAGGGGATGAACATCGCAAAAAATGTGGACGTTAAAGACCTCGCGAAACGTACCGAGCGGGGGACGGGGGCCGACATCAAGGCGATCTGCACTGAGGCTGGCATGTTTGCGATTCGCGATGGACGGGAGCGGGTCGAGCGAGGGGATTTCGACCGGGCAATTGCAAAGGTTCTGCCACCCATTAAGGTGCCTGAGATCACCAAGCCAGAGAAAATGTTCGGCTACTGAATTAAATCATCCCCACAAAACTCTTATCCGAGAAAAACCCACTTTTACACGCCGATGATGTCAAGACATCGTCTGAGCATTTGCAATGACTTGATGATGGGCGGACTGAGGCGCTTTAAAATCCGTACGCTATTACTCGAGCCCCATAACCACAAAATTTCAGCTGTTTGCAACCTCTGCAGAGCGCATATAGGCCCTTCATGTCCCCTCGTTGCGCGAGCCCCTTCGCTTGCTCACACGCATCTACCCTGAACTCCCGCCCCGTGCCGAAAGCGAGCAGGGTGATCGTTTGGGTTATCCCCTCGATCTTGTGGAGCTTCTCTGGAATCACCTTCACCAGTTTATCGAAAGCGTCGGTCTCCACCTTTGCCGCAATAGAGTAGGGCCCGGCCACGGAGTATGCCTCGACAACCTCATCGATCTGGAGCAACTTGTCGAGTACCTCCTCTATCCGCCCCAGCTCGGTGTTCACGAGTACGAACGCTACCGGCATCTCGATCCCCTACTCGAAGGCGAAGAAGGTCAGCGTGTTCTTGACCCCCTCTATCTTGTGGACCTTCTGGGTCACGGCCTCGGCCACCTTCTCGAATTTGTCCGCCTGAAGCTTTACCACGATGTCGTTGGGGCCGGCTACGGAGTACGCCTCGACAACTTCCTCGACTTTCTTCAACTCGCTCAGAATCTCGCTGATCTTCCCAACATCCGCGTCTAAGAGTACAAACGCTGTCGGCATTCCCTCACCTCCTCAAACTTTTGGCACCTTCGTCAGTGCCTCCTTGACTAGCTCGGCTGGATATTCGTAGTCGATGAGCTTGCCGCGCAGGTAGGCATCGTAAGCCCCCAGGTCGAAGTGCCCGTGGCCGCTGTTCGCGAAGAAGATGACTTTCTCTTCGCCGGTTTTTTTGCACCGCAGCGCCTCGTCTATCGCCCCCTTCACGCAGTGCGCGGTTTCCGGGGCCACGAGGAAACCCTCTGCCCGGGCGAATGTGATCGCCGCCTTAAACACCTCGTTCTGGTGGTACGCGGCCGCCTCGATGACCTTCTCTTTCACGAGCTTGCAGAGCAATGGGGCATCGCCATGATATCGCAGCCCCCCAGCGTGAATTGGCGGCGGGATGAAGCCGTGCCCGAGCGTGTGCATCATGAGCAGGGGAGTCATTTTTGCCGTGTCACCGTGGTCGTACATGTATAAACCTTTCGTCAGGGTCGGACAAGCTTTTGGTTCGCATGCCACCACCCTTAGCTCCGGCTTCTTCCCAGTTAATTTATCCCCGACGAACGGAAACACAGCTCCCGAGAAGTTGCTCCCACCCCCTACGCAGCCGAACATGACATCCGGGTAATCTCCTGCGAGTTCAAACTGTTTTTTCGCTTCGAGCCCCACAACGGTCTGGTGGAGCAAGACATGGTTGAGCACGCTCCCAAGCGAATACTTCGTATCCTCGTGTTTTGATGCGTCCTCGATCGCCTCAGAAATTGCGATTCCCAGACTTCCGGGGCACTTTGGATCCTCCTCAAGCACTTTTTTACCATACTCAGTTCGGTTGCTTGGACTAGGGATGCACTCTGCCCCCCACGACTCCATGAGGATGCGGCGGTAGGGCTTCTGTTCATAGCTAACCTTGACCATGTAGATCGTGCACTTCAAACCGAACAGGCGCGTGGCGAAAGCTAGAGCACTTCCCCACTGCCCAGCCCCGGTCTCCGTTGCTATTCGCTTGACCCCTTCTTTCATGTTGTAGTAGGCCTGCGCTACTGCCGTGTTTGGTTTGTGGCTTCCGGGCGGGCTAACCCCCTCCCACTTGTAGTAAATCTTCGCGGGGGTCCCCAGCGCTTTTTCAAGCCTTCGAGCGCGATAGAGCGGCGTGGGGCGCCATAACCGATAGACCTCTCGAACCTCCTCCGGGATCGGGATCCACTGCTCTTGACTGACCTCCTGCTTAATCAGCTCCATCGGGAAGATTGGGGCCAATGCTTCTGGACCGATCGGCTCTTTCGTCGCGGGGTTCAGCGGGGGAGCGAGCGGCGTTGGGAAATCGGCCTGAATGTTGTACCACGCCTTCGGGATTTCATCCTCATCAAGCAAAAATTTCATGGGCTCCATCTTCAACCTCCAGCGCAATCACTTGGGGGGGAGCTATTTTAACTTTAGCTGCGGAGGACCCATTCATTCATGTGGGATCGATCTCAGGAAATCGTGGGTGCGGGTGCCGAGCCCGAGGGTCTCGACGCTCAGCAGGTCGGCGGGCTCATCGATGTCGAGGGCGACGGTCGGGGAGCGATAAATTCGAGGTCTTACCCCGACCCGAGAAGCTTCTTTCACATGCAACGGAAAACTTTCCCCGCCGAACCTGAGGTTGATTAGGTCGGGCGGGCGTAGAAAGAGAGCATTGGTGCCCTTAGCCTTCGATGGGGCTATCACGACGTCCCTTGGTGCAGATGCCATCGCGATGAGATTTTCGATGTCTACACTTTTTAGAAGCGGCAAGTCTGCGGGCACTACCAACACGGAGGTAGCACTCTCACTCAAAGCGCGATTGATCGCGAGCTTTAGGGCTTCGTTGAGCTCAAGTCCCGGCTCGGCTACGCCAACAGCACCGTGTAGCTGGGTGAAGCTCAACACCTTCTCGTCAGGCGAAACGACGATGGTGGCGGCAATGTGGGGCGCTTGGTGCACTGCCTTCAGCACGTCCGCTAGCATGGCAAGCATGAGCCGTTGCCGTTGCTCGGGACCCAATACCTCGCCTAGGCTCGACTTCGCCTCGCTCAAGCGCTTGACCGGGATGATCGCCCAAGTCGCCATATCAACCAAGCACATTTATGACACGAAACATCTTTATGTTGGTGTTTAGGTGAATCTGCAGCCTATGCGAGAAGTCAGCTACTCGCGCAACGTCTTCCTACCCATCACCAATCTCTGCCGCAACCGCTGCGCGTACTGCGGCTTCAGGCGCGAACCAAACGATGGTGCTTGGTTCATGCTCCCCGAAGAGATCCTTGAACTTGTCGAGCGAGCGAAGGCTGCCGGCTGTTCGGAGGCCCTGCTCACGCTTGGCGAGCGACCAGAGGTTCACGCCGAGGCTAGGGAAAAGCTTAAGGAATTCGGCTACGGGAGCACGGTTGACTATCTTAAGTACCTTTGCAAACGAATTTTGGAGTTCGGGCTGTTGCCCCACACCAACGCAGGCTTGCTGAGCGAGCGGGAACTCCAACGCTTGCGACGCTACAACGCAAGCATGGGGCTGATGCTCGAATGCGCTGTCGAGCTTCCTGTACATCGAAACAGCCCCGGCAAGAACCCAGAGCTCCGTCTTGAAGTCATCGAGGCTGCCGGCAAACTTCGCATCCCATTCACCACCGGGCTGCTCGTGGGGATGGGGGAGAGTTTTGAGAACCGGGTTCGATCGTTGCTCGTCCTCCGGGAGCTACACGAGCGTTATGGCCACATCCAAGAGATCATCGTCCAACCATTCGAGCCAAAACCAAACACACCGATGGGGGATCATCCAAGGCCCAGTGAGTCGGAGTTCTTCACCACCGTCGCCCTTGCGCGCTCGATCATGCCTGAGATGAACATTCAGGTACCGCCGAACCTCGTGGCGAACGTTCGCCATCTTCTGCTGGCCGGGGCAAACGACATCGGTGGAATATCACCGGTGACCCCCGACTTCATCAACCCGGAGCAGCCTTGGCCTAGCGTTGCTGAACTTCGAGCCACAATCGAGCACGCTGGATTCGTGCTCCGCGAGCGTTTGCCGATTTATCCGCGCTATGTGAAAGATGGAAGATTCATGTCGAAGGAGGTTAGAAAACGTGCCCTCGAGTTTGCTGACGAGGATGGATACCGCGCTTGCTGAGCCGGAGTTCGAAGAAATTTTGCAACGCGCGCTCGCTGGTGAGGGGCTGAGCGTGGGTGAGAGCGAGCGGCTGTTCCGGGCCGAGGGGCGAGAACTCCTGGAGCTGATTTGGGCAGCAGATGATGTGAGGCGCCAGAGGGTGGGTGATATCGTAACTTACGTCGTCAACCGAAACATCAATCACACCAACATTTGCGTGGGGAGCTGCAAGTTCTGCGCTTTCCGGCGCTCGCCCGACGACCCCGACGCCTACGTGCTCACCCCCGGGCAGATAACAACAAAAGTGCGCGAGGCAGTCGAGTTCGGGGCGACCGAGGTTTGCATTCAAGGTGGGTTGCATCCGGACTTTGGGTTAGAGGAATATGTTGCAATCCTTCAGGCCGTGCGAGATGTTTCATCTGACATCCACATCCACGCATTCTCCCCCGCCGAGCTGAACCACATCGCTGAGCAAGAAGGGTTATCGATTGAGGAGGTGGTCAAAACTCTGCGCGAGGTGGGGCTGAACTCCGTTCCGGGGACCGCTGCTGAAATTCTGGTCGATCGCGTGCGCTCCATCATCTGTCCGAGAAAAATCACCGCGAGCCAATGGATTAGCACCATCAAAACATGCCATCGTTTGGGCCTGCCCACGACCGCAACCATGCTATACGGCACCGTGGAGACCCCGCGCGAGCGAGCCGAGCACCTGGCGCTCATCCGCGAGATTCAGAACGAGACCGGGGGCTTCACCGAGTTCGTCCCGCTGGCGTTCATGCCCCACAACACCCGCCTCTGGAGAGATGGCGAACGTTCGCCACCGAGCGCCGTCGAGAGCCTGCGTGTGCATGCCGTGGCGCGACTAATGCTGGCGGCCTCCATCGACAACATCCAGACCTCTTGGGTGAAGCTGGGCCCTCGAGGGGCGCAACTCATGCTGGGCGCTGGGGCGAACGACCTCTCGGGAACGCTGCTAGAAGAGAACATAACGCGGGCTGCAGGGGGCACGCGTCAGGCGATGCTCCCCAGGCAACTGGAGCGACTAATTTTGGAAATCGGACGAGTGCCCCGGCAGCGGACGACGACCTATGAGCTGCTTAAATAGAATCGTGCGAAAACAAGACGAGTCGCATGGCTGAGGAACGAAAGCGAGTCAAGCGGTGGCTGCGGGAGCGATACAACAAGCAAGCCCGAGATATCAGTAAGGATTCTTGCCAAAGGTAACTTTCCCACGGGATGTAGCTGGCATAAGCCAGAATTTATACGACTTTATGTCGGCTAGCTGGAAACCTACCCCAAGATGGGCGGCCGTTCTTCTTTTTAAGCAAGCCACTCAGCGGATCCCGGCGAGCTCGAGCACCTTGCGCGCGAGTTTTACCCTCGAGGGGAGGTCTGGCATGAACAGGTCGGCGGGGACGGCCCTTATCCCGAACTCCTCTATTTTCTCCGCGAGCTCCCTATCGCTCCGGTCGATGAGCAGAGCACTGGCGAATTCTCTGTAGAACCGCGCGACCCCAAACGGGCTCACCTTGTAGCTTAGCCCCCTGAGCAGCTCCCCTGCTGGACCACTCACCGCAGCTTTGCCTACCATGGGGCTCACCACGATCACCCGCTCACGGTTCCGGAGCAAAGCTATTTTTATCTCCTCGATCGCCAGGATGGGCCCGATGCTCGTCACGGGGTTGCTGGGCCCTATAACAATTGCCCTCGCGTTGTGGATTGCATTGAGCACCCCGGGCGCTGGCTTCGCATTTTCTGCACCCTCGAAGCTCACGCCCTTGACCTTATCAGCCGCGCGCCTCCGAACCCAGTATTCGTGGAACGACATCGTGCCCGCCTCGGTCCTGACTCGCGTCTGCACTTGATCGTCCGACATCGGGAGCACCCGCGCTCGGACCCCCAACTTCGCGCAGAGCTCCTCCGTGACCTCAGAGAGCGGCTTCCCGCGTCGGAGCTGGAGCGTGCGGTAGAGCTTCACCGCCCGGTCGCGATCACCGATTCGGAGCAGCTCGGGCTCACCGAAGCGCTCGAGCAGGTCATGGCATGCAAACGTGTCCCTCCGCACCCCATACCAGGCCTCATCATTCACGATGCCCGCGAGCGTGTACATCACTGTGTCGAGGTCAGGGGAGACATGCAAGCCCGATACCTCAACGTCCTCGGCGGTGTTGACGATGACCGACAATCTTTCCCGCTTTAGCAGGTGGGTTATCCCCTGAAGCAATTTTGGGGTTCCGGTGCCGCCCGAGAGAATCGTCAGCATCCAATCACCTGAATAGGTCACGCTCGGGAGACCTCACCAGCTCCCGGGCGCTCCCGTTGCTTTGGTCATACTTCGCGCCCTTCACCACGACCACCGGGGTGCCCTCGTTTGCCTCCCCCATCACCGCCACCGCTGCCGCAGCGAGCGCGTCGGCCGGGGAGGTTATCGTCGTGCGAAGCTCCTTCCCGTAGAGGTCCCGCTTCCCCCGCTGATCGAGCAGGGGGTTCATCCCGGCTACGCCCACGGCAACGCCCACGCACCCGCATCTGAATGCCCGCCCCTGGGTGTCGGTTATGATTACCGAGACCTCCATGCCAAGTTTGCGTTTGATGAAATCCCGAATTCGGGCAGCGCTTGCGTCGGGGTCATCGGGTAAAATCGCCACATGCTCAGGGTCAACGTTCGAATGGTCGACTCCCGCATTCGCGCAGACGAAGCCGTGGCGGGTACGCGAGACGATCACATGCTTGAGCCTCACAATTTCACTCGACTGCTGCAAAATCACCTCAACCTCGCGCGGATCCTTGTCGAGCTGCGCCGCTATCTCCTCGGCCCGTTTGCTCGGCTTGACCTCGCGCAGGTCGATAACCTTCCCCTCCGCCTTTGAAACAATCATCTGCGCGATAACGATAACATCTCCATTCTTAAGGCGCAACCCCTGTTTTTGTGTTGCATCCGTGATAAGTTCGCCGAGATCATCACCCTTTTTCACGATCGGCAACCCCTTGAGCGCGATAAACTGCACTCAACCACCGACGGCTATTTTAGCACGTCCACATTAAAATGCGAGGGGTTTGAAGTGAAATTTGGAGTAGAGTTCGTCCCTTACCTGAAGCTCGATGTTCTCGTCAAGCTCGCCAAGTTGGTCGAGCGCTCGGGGTTCGAACAGATCTGGGTTTGCGACCACTACCACAACCGCTACGTCTACCCAGTGCTCACCCAGCTGGCGCTCGGGACGCGCCGGGTGAAGCTGGGCCCGGGTGTGACCAACCCTTACCTAGTCCACCCCACCGTGACCGCCGCTGCCATCGCGACCATCAACGAGATCTCGCGGGGGCGAGTGCTGCTTGGAATTTCAGCGGGAGATCCCTTTTTCCTCGCAACCATTGGAGTGGAGCAACAAAAACCAGTCACGGCGGTGCGGGAAGCCACCCACATCATCCACGAACTTCTCGCTGGGAACCGCGTGAGCTTCGCGGGGGAGCTCTTCTCGTGCAAGAGCGCGAGGCTCAGATTCAAACCCGCAAATAAAATTCCAATTTACATCGGCGGGCGAAGGCGGCGTATGCTCGAGCTCGCTGGCTCGGTAGCTGATGGGGCTCTCATCAACGCATCGCACCCAGATGACATCCGGGAGTGCATCGGATACATAGAGCAAGGGTTGCGCGAAAGTGGGCGAAAACCCGATACATTCGACTTCGTCGCGTACCTGGCCGTGTCGGTGGGGGGTGACTTGAAAAAAGCGAGGGACGCGGCCCGGGGGGTGGTAGCGTTCGTTACCTCGTCTGCCCCACAGGCATCGCTCGAGCGTCACGGCATCGGTCCCGAGCAGGTCGAGTCGATTCGCCGCCTGCTTAAGCAGGGGGAGCTTAAAAAAGCCCGCGCGGTGGTAACAGATAAAATGATCGATGCGTTCTCGGTATGCGGTTCGGTCGATAAGCTAGCCACACGCATTGATGAATTGAAGCGCCTCGGCATAACCCGCACGGTGATTGGGTCGCCGATTGGGGCCGAGCCGGCTAAGGCTGTGCAATCGATAGCAAAAACTCTTCTTCTTTAGGAGCGGGTGGCTGCTCCTGCATCCAAATCGGTAGGGGTTTCCCCTGCCGCGTGAGCCTCTTGAGTTCGCGCGCGGCCCTGAGCTTTTTCTCCCTCGATGCTTTTTTGACAGCCTCGATACCTGGCTTGACCTTTTTGAGCTCGAGCACGTCGAGCCCGCGGAACCTCCGCACAATGTCGAATGCCTCGGAGCCCACCTGCGTCCGGATGAGCACCGTCGACTGACCGAGTGGCGACCCTACCGCGCCCACCGAAATATCTGCAAGCTCTGCCGCAAAGTCCGAACACACCATGCAAGGTGAACAAGCGTACCGCTCCACCGCTTCCAGGGCCAGCTCGCGGCGGGGTTTGCGCCTGTGGTAGACTATGAACCGCCCCCGCTTGATATCGAACTTCATCACATCAGAGAGGGGGGTGCGGAGCTGCTTCTCAATAACGCCTTTGAAAAATTTCTCGTAATCGAAGGCGCGCTCGCAAAACAGCCCGATGTGAAGCCTGATAGGCCCGCTCAGGCGGCGGTTGGTGAGCTTCGAGAGCTGCATCCTGCGCGAGGCGGCGATCTGGCAGGGTGTGCCCACAACCGCCACGCGCGAGCGGTAGTAGAGGTTAACTGCATCTCGCAGCCCCAAGAAAAGCGACCCTTGAGCGTACTTCGTGCCC
The DNA here is from genome assembly GCA_964575725.1 of Hadarchaeota archaeon (SeqCode). GTDB lineage: Archaea > Hadarchaeota > Hadarchaeia > Hadarchaeales > Hadarchaeaceae > DG-33. The sequence continues at coordinate 6,042 of CAZNRG010000011.1, read as the reverse complement.
GCGCATTCGATGAGTTCCCCTCGCGTCGTTGCAACCCTCGGGAACGGCTGCCACGGCAGGGCCCCCACGCCCATCACGATGGCGCCGTCGATGAACCCGGCCTCAAGGAGTGATGCAAGGATGGCTGTGACCGCCCCGCCATCTTGGGCGCGCGCCTTGATGTCGGGAGACCTCGCTTCGACCGAAAGCGCTTGTTGATAGATGCCGGGCACCTCCTCATTCGATGACCATCGCCCGAAAATTTTTCGCTCGAGCTGCCTAGGGTCGATCACCTGCGGGCACTCCCCATAGCATATGCCGCAGTTCATGCACGCCTTTTCCAAAACTGGCGTCTCCCCATCCATCCCCAAGCACTCATATGGGCACGAGGCGACGCACGCACCGCAGGCTATACAGTAGCCGGGGGTCGTCACTACATTCACGAGGTCGTTGAATACTTTGACCATCTTTACCGCCTCGCGTAGCCATATCGCTCGGGATTATAAAAGGGCCAACTTACCACTTCGGCCGAGCGAGGCTTGCCGTGGATCTCCACCGAAATCCTTTCCCCGGGCTCGAGTTCCGGGCTCGCGTAACCCATCGCTATCCCAACCCTAAGGAGGGGAGAGAAAGTGCCCGAACTCACGAAACCTATCTCTTGCCCGTCCTTGAGCAATCGGTACCCTTGCCTGGGAACCCCTGCCCCAAGCATTCGAAGCCCAACGCGCGCCCGTTTGAGGCCAGCCGATTTTTGTTGAAGCAGCGCCTCGTGGCCGATGAATTCTCCCTTTTCCAGCTTGACCGCGTAGGGGATATTCGCCTCGAACGGCGTGATTTTCTCGGTTAGCTCGTTGCCGTAGAGCACGAGTCCGGCTTCAAGGCGCGTCGTGTCCCGCGCCCCCAGGCCACAGGGTTCGATATCCACCCCCTTACCGGCACGCAGGAGCTCATTCAAGAGCTTCTCGGCCCGCGCAGGATTTGAAGTGGGTTCATCGGTGATGTAGAACTCAAACCCATCTTCACCTGTGTATCCCGTCCGGCTCACGAGCATCTCGATGCCAGCGACTTCCATGCGCGCGGCCCTGAATCGCTTAAGCTGTGGGAGCTCGAAATCTGTTAGTTGCTTGAGCACCTCTTTCGCCTTCGGCCCTTGGAGTGCGAGCATCACCGTGCTGAGTGTCGCGTCCTCGATTTTCACTTCACCGCTCGCGTGCTGCTTGAACCACCCATAAATTTTTTCGACGTTGGTCGCGTTGCAGACCACCATGAACTCCTGCTCACCGAGACGGTAGACGAGGATGTCGTCCTTGATCCCGCCCCGCTCGTTGAGCACGGTTGAATATTGGGTGGCGAGCGTGCCGAGCTTTGAAACATCGTTCGAGGTGACCAGCTGGAGGAGTGCGGCTGCATCGGCCCCCCTGACGAATATCTCGCCCATGTGACTCACGTCGAAAATCCCTGCCGCGTTGCGAACCGCGAGGTGCTCCTCGGCGACGCTCGTGTATTTTATCGGCATCTCCCAGCCAGCGAATGGAGCGAACTCGGCACCCAATGAACGGTGAACTTGGGCTAGGTGCAGCTGCTTCATATTAGACCCAGTTAGCGATGGCAAACGGTGAACTTAAATTTTGTGAGTTCGAGGCAGCGCGTTTGTATCTGCCTGTGGGGCAACCTCCTTGACGAACCCGCAGCGCTCACACTTGAGAACCACCTTCGGGTTAAGCCCCACAACGAATTTGAAATCTTTTCCCAAGCATACCGGGCATGGGTTGCCACTGCCCCCTAGGAAGCCGCTTTTTCCAGCTCGGACACGACCTCTCATGTCACCCCCACGCCTTTGGGTGGAGGTTATTTTTAAATTGGAAAATTGCGTCAAAGCTTTATTTGCGCTGCCTGAGTTCTAGCCGAGCGTGGACGCGTGGCGAAAGCCGTGCTTGGCAAGGTGGAGGTTGGTGAGGGCAGGCCCGTGGCGATAATGTATGCTCTCAATCTAAGTCCCGACACCTTTTATAAGGGCTCGTTTGTTCGAAGTGGACGAGAGGCCATAGAGCGAGCCTCGAAGGCGCTCGAGGATGGCGCCTCCATTATCGACGTGGGGGCGATGAGCACTGGGCCAAAGTCGAAACCCACCTCGGCTGAACAGGAGATGCGTGAGTTGATTCCGATAATCAGAGCCCTAGCCCGTGAGTTCGATGTCCCCGTCTCAGCCGATACCCAGCGTGCTGAAATTGCAGAGGCAGCCTTCAGTGCGGGGGCGACCGTGATTAACGATATCAGCGGGCTAAAGTCAGACTCGCGTATGGCGGAAGTCATCGCTGGCGCTGGTTGCTCGGCCCTGCTGATGGCGACGAAGCGCGCCCCCGGAGACGTCTACAAAATAGATGAAATTCGTCAAGCCCTTAGGGAGAGCCTGCGCGTATGTCGCGAGCACGGCATCCAACTCAAAAAAGTCGTCCTCGACCCAGCAATTGGGTATTGGCCGGCCAGACTCAAGCGCCTAGGCGAGCGCGCGAATGAGCCGCTGGGGAAACGGGGGTACCCTGCCGCAACTTTTTTCGACCTACAAATCCTAGCCAAACTCGGGAGGCTGAAAGGGTTGAAGCGTCCGATCTGCGTTGGGATATCGAGGAAAACTTTTGTTGGAAAAGTGCTCGGCCTGCCTGACCCAGCCGACCGCCTCGTGGGCTCGCTCGCTGCGACTGTGGTGGCGGTGCTGAACGGCGCTAGCGTGGTTCGGACCCATGATGTGCGCGAAACACTTCGAGCCGTCCGGGTGGCCGAAGCGATTCTAGATGTGGGGGGAAGCGGATGAGGGTCCTGGGCCTGAGCATGCCGCTGGTTAAGCCTGGCACTAACTTGGGCAAGCTAATAGTCAGGGCAGCGGGACAAGTTGGCGGGCTCCAAAACGGTGATGTTCTGGTGGTCTCCTCAAAAGCCCTCGCGACGGCACAGGGTCGGGTGCGGGAGCTTGCAAGGATTCGTCCGTCCGCGCGCGCTCGGGAGCTAGCTAGAAAAACCGACCAGAGCCCGGAATTCGTGGAACTTGTACTTCGAGAAGCCGGTAGTATCCTGGGGGCAGCCAATGGGGTTATCCTAACGCTCAAGGGTGGAATGCTCTGTGCGAACGCTGGAGTTGACAGTTCAAATGCCCCGCCAGACGAAGTCGTGCTCATGCCGGTCAATCCCAACCGAGCAGCACGAGAGTTGCGGCAAGCGATCACACGGAAAACAAGGGCAAAAGTTGGTGTAGTAATCGTCGATAGCAACGTCAAGCCACTTCGTTTGGGTACCGTGGGGCAAGCAATAGGTGTGGCTGGCTTTGAGCCCGTGATCGATTGCAGGGGGCAACACGACCTCTACGGCAAACCGCTCCGAATAACATTCCGTGCGATTGCCGACCAGCTCGCAACGGCAGCTCAGGCCGTGATGGGGGAGGGAGCCGAGCGGGTGCCCGTCGTCGTTGTGCGTGGTGTAGAGGTGGAGCTTGCTGAAAAGCCAAAACACTCGCCAAAAATCTCCCCCAAGCGGTGCATTTATTTCAGTGGGACGAAACTTTTGAAAAAATTATAGTGGTGGGCCCGCCGAGATTCGAACTCGGGTTCTCACCGTGTGAGGGTGATGTCTTAACCACTGGACCACGGGCCCGAGTAGAATTTGGTGGCTCGATATTAAACTTTTAAAAATTAGGCGTTTGCAGCGCGCGCTAGCCCATACCTAAATCTGCCAACAGGCGTTTCGCTCGCTCCCTGCCCAAAAGCTCCACGAGTTCCCGCTCAGATTTTTCGTCCCATCTCCTGAGAATATCCTCTACCCGCCCCACCTGCCCGGGGGCCAAATCTCTGGTCGCCTTCCTGAACATGTGCTTTCGTCCTCTGAGCACATCCTCCGGTCTGAATACCGCACCCAATTTTCTCCCCATCCCAATTTTCTAGTGCCGGTTACTTGCGCGTGACCTTCTGGTAGATTAGATATCCGGTCGCAGGGGCCGCCGCAATCCCCACGCCCGCAAGGAGGACCTTCTTCCGCGCGGACATCGGCTTGGGCTTTGCCACCAGCTGCCTTGGCTTTCGGTGCTTGGCTACTGGCATTTGTTTCCAATATTTATATTTGGGTCTTCTCTCACATAGGCTTTTCGCATGGTCAGCCTTCCAAGCGCTGGAGAACTCGCTCGAGCCGCGCTAGCATCTCCCGCTTCAGCCCTATGAAAACACCGCCGGGCTTTCCGCTCACAAAGGTGGCCTCGTTGGGCTTGATTATCTCATTCAATACGGGTGATTCGATGTCGATGTGCGGAATCTTCGAACGTGTTGCGGGGTCACGCTTGTGGATGTAAACCCTTGCTGGGATTTCGATCTTGCTCTTGGCCGGGCCCGTCATGTTAACTCCACCATAATTTATTCATGTTCGCAGATTTAGTTTAATTGGGTGACAGCTGGGTAGGTTATCCTCGGCAGCCGAAAGGTTGTCGGGCTTTTTTAGTGGAAAAAATCTTGATTTACTCAACTTCAACCGTCGCATTATCTGCATCGACCACTAATTTATCCCCAGTTTTGATTTTTTCAATGTCAATCCCGTCCACACAGGGGATCCCGGCCAGAATAACTCCGGTCGCCACGATGGTCTCGGTCTCGCGGTTCACGATTGCAGCTGGGGCAACTCCGTTCTTCTCCAACCCATAAATCACGTACGACCCGACCGTGGAGCCTTTCCCCGTGGGGAAAACCAAGATCTTGCCCTTCACGCACTGCCCCTCGAGGGAGTGTCCCTTCTCGATGACCACCCCGGTCTTCGCATCTATCCCGCCGTAGAATCCAATTGGCTCTTTCGAAACTATCGCCTCCCCCTTTGCTTTCCCTGGACTAATCGTGCGCCCCTTCATGCCAACACCTTTCTCAGCAGCTCGTCGACGCTGTTGAAAACTACCGCTTGTTTACAAAAACTAGGTAGATAATTCGCGGCCTTGCCAGAGTTAACCCCGGTGGTTTTGTAGCCCATCCGCTCAATCGGTGAGACCACGGTGCAGGTGTCGGCCACCACCTTTCCCCCGGCCTTCTCGATAAGCTCGGTGAAGCCCTTGCGAGCCGCGGCCTCCTTCGTGACGCGCGAGGTGCAGATCCAGAGGGGCTTCCGGAGACGCTTCCCCTCGAGCTTGCGGGCGAGCGTGGCTATCTCATCCAGCGAGGCGTGGGGGCAGCCGAGTATCACGATGTCGGGCTCCTTTCCGGTGTTGAGCGTCTTGTAGGTTTCCTTCAGCTCCTTCTCCCCAACTTCAATTGTCTCCAGCCCTGCGGTGTCCATGCTACTGGCCTCAGGAGTCAGGCCCTCCACGTGGTACAAGGCCACCGCTCCCGACGCAGCCATCGCGGCCCCCAGCGCCTTAAGTTGATCTGTATCGGCTTCCTTGATCCCCTTGTAATACGGAACCCCCTTCTTGACGAGCTTCCCGACGTGGTAGCCTAGGGCGCCGAAATCCGAGTTGTCCTTCAGCTCGGCGCTTACTTTTACAATAACGCTGGGTTTTCGTTTTTCATCCAGGTGTAACCCATAGTTTGGAGTCACCCCGCAGAGTGCCGCAGCCAATGCGGATGGCCCACCCTCGCGGTTGGTGCGCGCCCCAATCACAGAGTTTGCGAATGATACTGCAGATGACTCTGACCAGGCGATGTGCTCCCCGAAGCGCGGCAGGTTACCAACAAGGTATGGGGTGCAGGTGGCAGTCATCATTATCCCCATGCGCTTGAAGGCGTCCATTATCCGCAGCTGCTTCTCCGCAAAGTCCTCGGGAAATCCCAACTCGCGCCAGTCCACGAGATCCATGCCGGGGGGGTTCAGTGTTGTAGGAACTCGAACTTTCGCCCCCTTAGCCGCCATGTCCTCAAGGAACTCCAGCCCAGGGTCCCCAATCGACTTGTAGGAAACACCCGCAACTTGGACCGACCCCACGGGGATCATGCGGTCGGCGCCGTAGATGTCCCCGAGCCTAACGAGTAATCGAAACATCCGCTCAAGAACTTCCCCCCGCTCCCCTGATAGCATCTGCTCCTGTTCCTTCGTCAGTTGCAT